>JAMCYM010000001.1 GCA_023473665.1 Candidatus Marsarchaeota archaeon
AAGGCAGGACATTTCAGGTCAAACAAAACTTGCGGCATAATAACTTTGGAGAATACCGAAAGCGTAAGCTTTCGGAAGAGGCTCCAAAGTGGAGGGTTTATAAGGGGCGAAGCCCCTTATGGTTATATGGCGTTCTCCACACAGGTGCCGTATCCAAACACCTTGGTAATAGCGCAAGTCACGAAGATCATGCGGTTCGGCGCTTACTGCAAGCTCTTGGAATACAACAACATCGAGGCGTTCCTGCCTTTCAGGGAGATATCTTCAGGCTGGATAAAAAATATCCACGAGTTCCTGCATCCGGAGCAGAAGATAGTGTGCAAGGTAATATACATAGACCGGAACAAGGGCACCATCGACATATCACTCAAGAAAGTCACCCCGAAGGATTCGAAGGTGAAGATAAACGCCTACAATCTCGAGCACAGGCTCAACTCCATATTCCTGCAGGCCGTAAGGGCTTCTGGCGAGGACCGCCAGAAGGAGCAGCTTGCGCAGCAGGCGCTATCAGAGTTCGGAAGCTACACGGCACTGGTCCAGGCTGCAACAGGCGTTACTGATGAATGGAAGGGCTCCAAGTTGCCAAAGAAGCTGAAGGATGCCATACTCTCAATAATAGAGGCAAGCAGGAAGAGGAGGAAGTATGAGGTCGCGTACATGATGAAGCTCTCGACCTCCAATACCACGAGCGGCATATCCGAGCTTAACTCGGCGCTGCTCGATGCCGAGAAATCTGGCGTCAGCATTATGTATATAAGCGCCCCGAAGTACAGGATGGACGCCCAGGGCAAGGACTATTCAGACGCCGAGAACAAAATAAAGGCTGCAATTGAACTCATAAGGTCCAAGGTAAAGGACAGCACCCTTGAGCTTGAAAAGGAGAAGCTGAAGAAGGACAAGGAAAGCATACTGGATGCCTTGCAGTGAAAGTTGGTGCAGAGCTATGGATAGCACAAAAATACGCGTAAGGAAGCACGCAAAGCTCAAGACACCGATCATGATAGTCGGGTTGCCCGGCATAGGCAGCGTCGGCAAGATGGTGGCAGAGCACCTCATAAAGGAGCTCAAGGCAGAACGGATCGCTACTCTATACTCCCCACATTTCCCGTATCAGGTCATAATGCTCAGGCATGGCGGTATAAGGCTGATGAACAACCGCTTCTACGTCATAAGGCGCCAGGGCAGCAAGGGCGACATAGTCATATTGACAGGCGACACGCAGGCCCTGACACCGGAAGGCCAATATCAGGTAAACCACGACATAGTCAGGTTCTTCAAGGAGCGGCTCGGCGGCAAGTTCATATACACACTTGGGGGCTACAGCTCCCCAGGCTCCAGCACCTCAAACCCAAAGGTTTACGCCAACGCCACAAGCAAGGCAGTCGTGGACGAGTTCAAGGACAGCGGGCTCGTTTTCGGCGAATCGCGCGGTTCCATACTGGGATCCGCAGGCATGATACTCGGCTTCGCAAAGATGGAGCACGTAGACGGAATATGCATCATGGGCGAATCATCTTTCCTCGATGTCGATCCTTACGCAGCGAAGGCGGTTCTGGTGTTCCTCTCGAAGAGGCTGGGACTAAACATAGATACCAAGAACCTCGACAAGATGATACAGAAGACAGCAAAAGCGCTCAAGGAACTGGAACTCCAGGCTCCTGCGGAATTCCCCATGCCGGGCAAGGGCGATGACAAGCCCCCATCATACATACGCTGATGCTGCGCCAGTAGTCTAGGGGTAGGACATCGCCTTCCCAAGGCGACGACCCGGGTCCGATTCCCGGCTGGCGCATCTCACATCCTGCGCCTGATGAACCTCAGGGCTGCCCTCGCCCTCTCGGCCACAGCCTTGTAAAAAGACCCTTCCATTTCCTCAACATCCGAGAAGAACAGAGTAGCCGTGGCTATAGCGATCACTACAAGCTCAAAGAATAGGTAGGTTTCTGCCTCGGCTCCGAATATCAGGTATTGGAACGAGGCATGTCCATATCCCCAGATCCCTAGATACAGGGCCACAGACTCTCCAACAGACACGAATGGAAGCCCAAGCAGCAGCATTGCCAGGACAATCCTCCTGTAGTCCCTGAGCTCTTCCGCTCCCCCAAGTACAAGCTCTATCAGTATCGCCCCTCCAGCAAAGACAAATACCGAAACCAGGTAAGTGAAAGCTCCCAATCCCATGCAATCACGCCTTTCTGAAGAATCTGTGCTGCTTCAAGATCAAAATCAGCGTAGATACCAGCAGCGTCACCGATATCATGAACAGATATTCCTCGAGAGGCACCCCGAGCAGGTAAAATCCAAGTATGTTGTGCCTTGGGAAGTACCACATACCGCTTCTTATCGCTACCATGTCCCAAGGCACGCTGAACGCCAATGCACTGACCGTACACAATGCCAAGGTTTTCTTGTACCTAACTACCAGTTTGCGGTGCGAAGCCCACAGTGCGACGAGTGGCGCCCAGGTGAAAACCGCAAGCCAGTATATGTAGTTGAGCATCAAGATCACCCTGAAGCCTAAAGCGCGAACATTGCGGCCAGTGCGACGCAGAGTGCGCTTCCGGCCATGCTACCGAAGAAATTCGAGGTGTATTTGCTGCCTATTCCCTTTTCTTCGAAGTACCCGAGCACGGAATCGGCTATGGTGCCGAAGAAGCTGCTAATTGTCAGCACTATGAACGCCAAGATATAGCTGGAAAGGCCCAGCGCCGAGAGCTCAGGCAGCACCACCACGAACGCTGCTGATATGAGGAGAGCGCCGCCAAAGCCTGCAGCCAGTCCAAGCCATGTTACTCCTCCCGAAACGCCCTTCTGCACTTTCCTGAAGCCCAATATCATCACAGGCCTGCCGTCAAGCACCCCAAGCTCGCTGCTGAAAGTGTCGGAAGTGACTGCCCCCACGCTTGCGATAAAGCCAAGCGCGGCAAAGAGAGCCAAATGCGAATGCCCTGTGGTATAAGTGGCATAGAAGGCCGCGCTCATCACCAGCGGCCACAGACCGTTGGCCAAGACATTCTTTATTCCCCTGCTCTTCTCATACAGCCCGGCATTCTGCTTGAACTTCTTGCCCGCAAGCGTGACAATCGCGGCAAGCACAACAAAAAAGAACATCTCGCCGAAGAAGAACAGGCCCAGGTCTTTCCCAAACACTATCATTGCTGCTCCTACCACGAGCGAAACAACTACTGCTTTGAAGTTGAGCGTCAGGAAGGGCATGTGAATCACTGGGCCTGGTCGGCATTGCCTGTATGGTAATGCCCGGTAACATTTTTAAACAGTCATATAAATTCATTTAAATGGAACTTTTACTCTCGTTCATAACTCATTTCAAACAAAAAGTTCCGGTATTTAGAAAGATTTTTAAATGTTCCATCAGATAGATACATACGGGTTCTCTACTGTAGGAAGGTCGTGAAGAACTGGTCGCCTTGCCAGCGTGCATTGCACGCTGGCACTCTTTCTATTTATGTCATGGTTAGAGCGCCGTATCTTATTTTAAATACCTTTTCGTCCATAAGGTAATGTCGTGTTTTGATGCCAAAGGAGAAGGCCGTGCATGATTTGGAGGA
This sequence comes from Candidatus Marsarchaeota archaeon, assembly GCA_023473665.1. Taxonomy (NCBI): domain Archaea; kingdom Thermoproteati; phylum Thermoproteota; species Candidatus Martarchaeota archaeon. The sequence goes on from JAMCYM010000001.1 coordinate 3,570, forward strand.
CCTGCCGGGAATAGGCCCGACTACAGCCACGAAGCTGAGATCCGCAGGCATAGATACTCTAGACAAGGTGGCAGTCGCATCGCCGCATGAGATAGCAGAGATGACTGGCATAAGCGTCGACGCTGCAAAGAAGGCGGTGCAGGCCGCGCAGGAATCCACCACTATAGCTTACGAGACTGGAGAGCAGTTCTACGAGAAGCGCAAGCTCATAGGCAAGATAAGCACCGGTTCGAGCGACCTGAACGACCTGATAGGCGGCGGCGTGGAAACAAACGGCATAACCGAGACGTATGGCAGGTTCGCGAGTGGAAAGACGCAGCTCGGCTTCCAACTCGCAGTCAACGTGCAGCTCCCAAAGGACAAGGGAGGCTTGGGAGGCAACGTCTTGTTCATAGACACCGAGGGCACGTTCAGGCCAGAGCGCATAGAGCAGATGGCCAAGGCATCAAGCCTAGACCCAAAGGAGATACTGGCAAACATAGTGATGGTAAGGGTTCTGAACACAGAGCAGCAGATCCTCACGCTAGAGAGAGCCGACTCGCTCATACAGGACAGGAACGTCAAGCTGATAATAATAGACTCGCTCACATCGCTGTTCAGGTCCGAGTTTGTGGGTAGAGGGGCATTGGCCGAACGCCAGCAGAAGCTCAACCAGCACATACACAGGCTGCAGATGCTCGCAGACAAGTACAACATAGCGGCCTACATAACCAACCAGGTCATGGACAACCCTGGCATAATGTTCGGAGACCCCACCTCGCCCATAGGCGGGAATGTCATAGCGCACGCCGCCACCACACGTCTGTACATGAGGAAGAGCAAGGAGGACAAGCGCATAGTGAGGCTTGTCGACTCGCCCAACATGCCCGAGGGAGAGTGCGTCATAAAGATAACGCTCGACGGCATAAAGGACTGATCCTATGCGCGCAAGGCCCAAGGACACAATCGCGATAGCGCTTGGCAAAGGCAACTTCGCTGACGGCTCGCTTACCCGAGAATCGGAACTGAATACAAAGAGGGCCGCAGAGCTGTACAGCACTGGCAAGGTAAGCAGGATACTTTTCTCAAGCCTCTACAGCTTCAGGGTAGCAAGGCCTCCGAAGCTCACTGAGGCTGAGGGCATGAGGCGCATGGCCGCTGCAATGCGCATTCCTACCAAGGCGATGCTCAAGGAGGAGCGCTCGCTCGATACCACAGGCAACGCGATGTTCTGCTACCGCATCATTGCGCACATGCACGAGATAAGGCGCATTTTACTCGTGACGAATAGCTATCATCTTCCCAGGGCACTTTACATCTTCAGGAAGGTGTTCGGACCCAAATACAAAATAACCCCGATAAGCTCCGGCACGTCCAAACACGGAAAGGAACTGAGGGATGCGCGCTTGCACGAGCGTGCAGCATTGGCGCTGCTTAAGAAAATCTACCTTAAGCTCAAGAGCGGCGACAGTGCCAGCATACGCACAACTTTCATGCGCAACCATCCGGTATACGGCAGCAATCCATCTACAGTGCCTGATTTCATATGGAAATCGTTCAGCGCCAATGGGGTAAGCAAGGAATGGCTGATCTCAAACTACATGCGTCGCAATGCACGGGCGAATCGAAAGCGCGTTCGCGGCCCTGTCATCAGCTCTTAGCTATCCTCATTCCCCTCGCGGCGGGCACTACCTTGTATTTCGCGTTCTCGAAGTGTATCGCCAGCTCCCGCCCGCTGTAGAACTCGTGCAGGAAGACGCTCAGTGCGGATATCGACGTGTGCGGCTGGGTGCTTATGCTGACGTTGAAATCCGCACGCTTGAGCACGCCCCTATTGTCGGTAGTCGATATCACCACTATGAGGTTCTTGTAGGTCCTCAGCATCGACTCCACGCCCTTTATCGGGACCCCGAACCTGGTAAGATATACGCTCTTGTAGTTCTTCTTGGACTCTATCACGCGCTTCCAGTCGTTCGTGAACTCGACAGAGAAATTCCCACCCCACTTAGACGATATGTTATTGAAATACCTTACAACCCTCTGGTTTTTCGGCGTGGTGAATATTATCGAAGAAGCTCCGAAGGCCCGGGCCGCTAGGCCCAGGTCCATGCAGTATTCGCATGTCGGCCTGCCTATCGCTAATATCGCTATCATTGCACCCCCTGCCGAAGTCAGAGTTAGACACCTGCCTAAATATAATAAGCTTTGCGAGACCGGCGTAACGCTACGCGCCGCTAGCCTGCGTCCCTTCGGTTCCGCCCTCTATTACCCTTGCGTCGACCACTTTCGCACCGTTCTGCAGGCGCATTATCCTAACGCCCTGCGCGCCCCTGCCAGTTACGCGTATCGAATCGATAGGTATGTCTATTGACACGCCAAGCGAGTTCACCACAAGCAGCTTGTCATATTTGTTGGCAGGCATCACCCTTACAACCTCACCGGTCTTTTCTGTAACCCTGAGGTTTATCACGCCCCTGCCGCCGCGCCCCTGCAGCCTGTACCGGTCTGCCTGCGTTATCTTTCCGAAGCCATTGCCTGTTACTGTTAGCACGTCGCTGTCATGCCTTACCGGCGCTATATTGACTACGGTGTCGCCTTGCCTGACCCGCATGCCTCTCACCCCGTGAGCGACCCTGCTCATTGGTCGCAGCGTTTTCTCCTCGAACCTCAACGCAAAACCGCCCTTGGTCGCGATGAACAGCTCGTTCCCCCCGTCCGAGAGTGCCACGTCTGCGAGTGTGTCGCCCTGAAGCAATGGTATGGCCTTTATGCCGTTCGATCTCGGCCTTGAGAAGAGCTCAGCCTTAACCCTCTTTATCTTCCCGTTCCTTGTAATGAACACGAGAAACTTGCCTGTGAAAACGCGCGTGTTGACTATGCGCGCTATGTGCTCGCCCTCCTCAAGCCTGATGAGGTTCACTGCGGGCTTTCCGCTGCTGTACCTGTTGCCTTCCGGCACCTCGTAGGCCTTCAGCCAGTAAGCCCTGCCCTTGTCTGATATGGCGAGCAAGTAGTCCTTTGCCATGCATCCAACTACCTGCCTGACAAAATCTCCTTCGCGCAGGTCTATCGTTATCACGCCCCTGCCGCCGCGCCCCTGCAGCCTGTACTCCTCCGTCCTGATGCGTTTCAGGTAGTCGCCCTTTGTCAGTATTATGGTGCTCGGCTCGTCCTTTATCAGGTCCTCTCTTGCGACCGCCCCTGCTTCGTCGTCTCCCTGCTCTATGGTAGTGCGCCTGGCGCGCGCGTAGCGCTTCTTTATCTCTGATGTTTCGTCCTTTATGATCCTGTAGACCATGCTCTCGTCAGCAAGCACCTTGTTTAGGTACTCTATTGTCTTGCCGAGGTCGTCCTGCTCCTTCACCAGCGTGGCGTTCTCAAGGCTGGTGAGCCTGCTGAGCCTCATGTCTAGTACGGCGTTCGCCTGCTTCTCCGACATTCCGACCCGCTCCATGAGCGCAGCCCTGGCATCTTTCACGTCGCGGCTTTTCCTTATCAGCGCCACCACCGTGTCTATGCTGGCTATCGCCTTCACGAGTCCCTCGACTATGTGCAGGCGGTCCCGTGCCACCCCCAAATCGTACTGCGAGCGGTTCTTTATGACGCTGAACCTGTGGTCCACGAACACCCTTATCATGTCACGCAAATTCAGCGTAAGGAGACGGTTGCCTATCACCGCTATGTTCATGACCGGCATCGAGGTCTGCATCTGTGTGTGCATGTAGAGCTGGTTCAGCACGTAATCCGGGCTGGCGTCGTGCCTCACGTCTACGACCACGCGTATGCCGCTCTTGTCGCTCTCGTCCCTTACGTTGCCTATGCCCGATATCGTTTTGTTCCTTGCCAGCTCGGCTATGCGCTCCAGCATCATGGCCTTGTTGACAGTGTATGGTATCTCCGTTATGATTATGCGCTGGCTCTTTCCCTCCTTCTCTATCGACGTGCGCGCCCTTATCACCACCAGACCCCTGCCTGTCGTGTAAGCGCTTTCAAGAGCGTTGTTGTAGAATGCGATACCTCCTGTAGGGAAGTCCGGCCCCTTCACGTACGAGAGCAGGTCTGAAGAGGTGATGTCCCTGTTGGCCACGTACGCGTTTATTGCGTCGCACACCTCGCCTAGGTTGTGCGGCAGTATGTTAGTTGCCACTCCGACTGCAATCCCAGACGCGCCGTTGACAAGAAGATTTGGCACCTTCGAGGGCAGCACCACGGGCTCCTCTTCCGTGTTGTCGAAGTTGGGCATCATTGGCACTGCCTTCTTGTCTAGGTCGAGTAGCATGTCCTCGGCCATTCCCCTAAGCCTTACCTCCGTGTACCTTTGCGCCGCGGGCGGATCCCCGTCAATGTCACCCATGTTCCCCTGGCCCTCGACAAGCAGGTGGTTCATGGAGAAATCTTGCGCCATCCTCGCGAGCGTCTCGTATGCAGCGATGTCCCCATGTGGGTGATATTTGCCTATGACCTCTCCGACCACCCTGGCGCTCTTCTTCGTGGGCTTGTCATGCGTGTTGCCAAGCATGTACATAGCATAGAGAATGCGCCTTTGCGCGGGCTTCAGCCCATCGCGCGCATCAGGCAGCGCCCTGCCTATTATCACGCTCATCGCGTAGTCGATGTAGCTTGACTGCATCTCGTTCTCTATTGCCACTTCGATGTCTTCAGCCATCCATGCACCATCACACGTCGAGGAACGCCACCTCTGTAGAATGCTCCTCGAGGAACTTCCTGCGCTTCTCCACATCCACGCCCATCAGTATGGTGAACATGGTGTTGGCAAGCTCCACGTCCTTGATTGCAACCTTTTTCAACACACGCTTCGACGGGTCCATTGTAGTGCTCCAGAGCTGCTCCGGGTTCATCTCTCCAAGGCCCTTATAACGCTGCACCTCGGCCCTGTCTCCCGCATCGTGCATGATCCTGTTGAGCTCCGCGTCGCTGTACGCATACTTCACGTCCTTCCCGTTCGCAATCCTGTACAGCGGAGGCTGCGCTATGTACACATGGCCCTGCTCTATCAAGGGCCTGAGGTACCTGTAGAAGAAGGTCAGCAGCAGCGTCTTTATGTGGCTGCCGTCAACGTCAGCATCTGCCAGCAGGATTATCTTGCCGTACCTGAGGTTCTGCGCGTTGAAGCCCTCCTTTATTCCTGTGCCAAATGCTGTTACCATCGTATGCAGCTCAGAGTTGCCAAATATCTTTTCCACTGAGGCCTTCTCGACATTGAGCACCTTGCCCCTCAGCGGCAATATTGCCTGGTAGATTCTGTCGCGCCCCTGCTTGCTTGACCCTCCTGCACTGTTGCCCTCCACTATGAAAATCTCAGCCTTTTCTGGATCTGTTTCTATGCAATCGGCCAGCTTGCCCGGCAGTACTGCGCTGTCGAACACGCTCTTCTTTCTGGCGAGCTCACGCGCCCTCCTTGCGGCCTCACGCGCCTCCGCGCTCTTCGCAACCTTCGCGAGCATCTTCTCGGCCTCTCCAGGGTGCTCATCGAGATAGTAGGAGAGCTGCGTGTACAATACGCTCTCCAATACGGTCTTTATGGTGGTGTTGCCGAGCTTCTCCTTGGTCTGGCCCTCAAATTCCGGATTCTGCATCAGCACCGAAACTATCGCTACAAGGCCTTCGCGCGTGTCCTCGCCCTCTATCGCAGGCAAATCTTTTTTCGCGCCCTTCTGTACGTAGTTTGTTATCGCCCGTGTCAGCGCGGCCCTGAAACCTGCAATGTGCGTGCCTCCTTCAGGCGTCTTTATCTTGTTGACGAAAGAGAGCACCTCCTCGCTGTAAGAGTCTATGTACTGCAGCGCCACATCGACGCTTATAGAATCTACGCTCTTTGAGATTATGACCGGTTTGGTAAGGGCTGTCCGGCCGTTCTTGATGAATTCCAGGAAGTCAACAAGGCCGTTCTTGGATGCGTATTCTATGGCAGAACCCTGCCCCTCTCTTGAATCTGTCAGGTATATGTGAAGACCCGGGCACAGGAACGAAAGATCGTGGAGCCTTTCAGTGAGCGCGATCGTGTCAAACCTGTGCATCTGGAATATCTCAGAATCCGGTTTGAAGCGTATTGTGGTGCCATTGGCGCCATCAGAACTGCCAATCTCCTGGAGCTGCGTGGCCGGCACTCCGCGTCCGAACCTCTGCCTGAAAGTCTTGCCGTCCCTGTTTACCGTTACATCGACGTATTCTGATAGGGCATTGACTACGGTCAGTCCGACGCCGTGCAGCCCGCCAGACACCTTGTACGCGCCGCTGTTGAATTTGGCGCCTGCATGCAGCGAGGTCATTATCACCTCAAGCGCAGGCCTGTTCTCCTTTGGCATTATGTCTGTCGGTATGCCCCTGCCATCATCCGTGACTTCTGCCACGTCCATATCGTCCTCCCTTGCCAGGGTTATGCGTATGTTCTTGCAGTAGCCGGCAAGGAATTCGTCGACCGCGTTGTCAAGCACTTCGTAGAGCAGGTGGAGGTAGCCCGCGCTGCCAGTCGAGCCGATGTACATGGCAGGCCTCTTCCTCACTCCAAGAGGCCCAGAGAGCACAACGATATCTTTAGCGCTGTAACTGTTATCGCTCATTTTATCAGCTAGGCAAAGACGCGAAACAACCCCTAATTATCGCCTTAAAATAGCTTGGGATTTTACATTTAAAACCCTTTTGGTGACTACCTGAAAATGATATAAAGATTGCGTTTTCTGCTGCAAACGTGCACTTCCAAATGCAGGCACGGAAAGGATAAATATCACAATACAAAAGTAAGATTATGATTAGGGAAGCGAAACTCTGGCGCAGGAGCGGCGATAGGGTTGTGTGTACGGCCTGTGCTCGCCAATGCTCAATTCCAGACGGTTCGGGCGGATTCTGCTTCATACGCAGGAACATTGGTGGAAAGCTGGTGCTGATGAGCTATGGCGTAATATCTGCGATGCAGGTTGATCCTATAGAAAAGAAGCCTTTCAACCATTTCATGCCAGGCACCTACGTTCTGGGCATAGGCACATCATCATGCAACTTCGGCTGCCTGTTCTGCCAGAACCACAACATATCGAAGGAACGCGAAATAACCGGTCTCGAAATGACCCCCGAGCAGGTGGTCGGAACCGCGATAAAACAGCATGCACGCGGTATCGCATTCACTTACAACGAACCAACGATATTCATAGAGTTCGCTATCGATGTAGCAGAGCTCGCCCACAGGCGTGGCCTCTCAACGATGTTCGTCAGCAACGGCTTCATGACCAAGGAAGCAATAGCGCTGATGAAAGGGAAGATAGACGCCGTTGCAGTGGACTTCAAAGGCAACGGCGAGCGCATATTCTCGAACAAGTATGAGATGGTGACGTCAAACGAGCCCGTAAAAGAAGCCCTCCTCGAGATGAAAAAGGCCGGAATACACATAGAGATAACCGACCTCATCGTTCCCCGCGTTGGCGACTCGGTGCATGCGTGCAGCGAACTGGCGCGATGGATCCATGATAATCTTGGGCCTGACACCCCTATTCAGTTCACCAGGTTCTATCCTGATTACAAGATGCTGGACTATCCGCAAACTCCATTCGAGACGCTGCAAAAGCACTATGACGCAGCCAAAGCTGAAGGGCTAAACTACGTCTACATAGGTAACGTGCCTGGTACCAAGTACGAGCACACTTACTGCCCATCGTGCGGAAACGCAGTAATAAAGCGCGAGGGCTATGTGATAACTGGCTGGGAACTTGACTCAGAAAACAGGTGCCGCAGATGCGGCACTCCGATACCTATAATAGGCAAGAAGCCCGTCCTTTTCACAGACAGGGGGATAAGCGTCCTATACTGATTCTACACAATGCCCTCCCGTACCACGGTTGACTGACGCTAGGCGGTAGTAAAAAAGAGTAGCGGCGCTGCAGTGCTAATTTATAGAAGTTCAACTGATAGATAATATTATGAAGAAGCTCAAGCTCATAGCCCTGGCGCTACTGCTGATAGGTCTTGCAGATTCGTCATATCTCACATTGGAGCATTTCGGGAGTGTGCCTCTTGTCTGCCCTGTTAATCGCATTATAAACTGCTTCACGGTGCTCACCAGCAGGTATTCCGTTGTTTTCGGGGTACCGCTTGCGGTAGCCGGGCTTATATGGGCGGCTGTAATGCTCATTCTTTTAGCATACAGCGCCTCGCAGGTATCGAAGACTATTACCCCCATATGGGGCTTTATCGGAGCTGCTGGAGTAGCGTACTCATTGATAGCGCAGTACCTGCTAGGAAACATATGCGTATACTGCGCCACATTGGACGCAACAATAATATTGTTTCTCATTGCTGTTTATTTTGGGGTCATGCGGAAATAGTTGGTGGTAGTTTGTATATCAGGGATCCGGTTCTTCAGGAAATACACGCCACATCCGACGAGGAGCGCATAATAGACACCAACGAGTTCCAGCGCCTGAGGCGCGTGTCCCAGCTCGGGTTCGCAAATCTGGTATACCCTGGTGCGACAGGCACCAGGTTTGAGCATTCGCTCGGCACCATGCGCATAACCAAAGACCTTTCCATCAACCTATACGGGAAAATAGACCCCGAACTATCGGTCGCTGGCCTGCTGCACGACGTAGGCCATACGCCATATTCGCATGCAACAGAGCCCGTCTTCATGCATCGTCTGCGCAAGACGCATGAACAGCTCGGCCGGGATATGATAATGGCAGGCCCGCTGCATGATGCGATACAGGATTCCAGCCTTTCATTAAAAAAGGTTCTCAGCGGCTTCGATGGCAATGGCAAAGGTACCATAATAACGGGTCCTCTCGGTTCTGACCGGCTCGATTACCTGATGCGCGACGCTTATCAAACAGGAGTAGCGTACGGAATAATCGACTATGTTCGCATTAAGAACAGGCTCGCCTACAGGAACGGGAAGCCAGCCATATACCTGAACGGTGTCGACGGCGCAGAATCAATGCTTATTGCCAGATACTACATGCTATCATCAGTATATTTCCATCACACATCTGTTATAGCGTCAAGTATGTTCAACAAGGCCCTTGATGCATGCATATCATCAGGCGAGATAGATCCAAAGGAAGCTGCAAGGTTTGAAGACCTGCGGCTTTCAGAGGCACTGCTGCATTCGAAATCAGGATCGAAGCTTGCAAAGGATGTAGAGGAAAGGAAGCTGTTCAAGCGCGCATACTATATCGACAGCCTTGATGTCGACCTGAAGAAGGGGGAACTAGAGTCGGCGCTCGGGCACGCCGGATTGGACTATAACGACTACGTAGTAGAGATAAACCACTTCAAGGGCGGGCATGACGACATTATGGTGATCGACAAGGACGGGAGCAGGATGGGCCTTCTCAGCAAAATATCTCCGCTGTTCAATGCTTTGCTCGGCATGCTGAGCAGGCGGAGCATAGTGCTGGCAGCATGCGAGCCTGTAAACGTCGCCCGCGCCAGAATCGCGCTTCGCAAGGCTTTATAATACTGCACCGGAAATAAATCCTCGTGGGTCCATAGCTCAGCTTGGTAGAGCGGCTGGCTCTTAACCAGCATGCCGGGGGTCCAAATCCCCCTGGACCCGCTAAATCTTTGGTTTTGCTTTGTCCCTGTCATATAATGATGCGACATCAGGCTGGGTAGCACTGCTTGCAATTGTAGCCATAGTGGTTGCATTCAGGCTATACAGGGCGGCGAAGGGGACGAAGTACGGCGCGGGGCGCATCTACAGGCTGCCTGTCTTCTATGTTCTTTTCACAGCAATAGCTCTTGCCACCTTATCTCTTACCGTTGCAGATATAACCTCAGCGGTCTTGGTCTTCGTCTTTGGAACCATAGTAGGCCTGCAGATTTCCGGAGGTGTAGCTTTCTCGAAGCGGAACGGAATGGTATACTACAAGCGCTCTTCAGCGGTGACGATGCTATGGCTTGCATCTTTCGTTGGCAGATTTGCGATCGAAGTGCTGTATCCTGGTAGCCATTATGCGCTGCTTGCAGTGGCGCTGTTGCTGGCTGGAACTACCGGGCTAATACTTGGAGAGGCGTTCCACATTAAAAAGGGTTATGAGCATTACCGCAAGGGCGTTGACATATAATGAACCGAAAGCTATGGCTGCATCCAGTCTATCTCGTAATACTCATAGTCGCTTTTGGGCAGGCTTATTATCCTTACCTTGTAATACGTGACAGACGTTTCCCTGTCAGCTATCGCGAGTATCAGCTCGAGCCTTCTTGATCTTGCCTCGTTTATCACAGCAGCAAGCTCGCTTCCGCCTATGTACTCGTTCTCACCCAACGACAGCATTGCATAACGAGGCGAGTCGCTACCCGGCACTTCTATGTTGCCGTTGTGCCTGTGGTATAACACAAAGTCTATTGCAAGCTTCTTCCTCCTGCTCTTCCCAGGTATCGCAAGTATGAATGTCTTCCTTACAGAGTGCGCGACACGTATGGCACGCGCCCATTCAGATATGAGCAGTTTGGTGTCGCGTGGGAATACGTGCAGTACGTGTTTCGAATGTATCCATTCGCTGTCGGTCTTCACCGGGCTTGCACCAGGGAAGTACACCCTGAAATGCGTCCCGAACTTGAAGCCTGACTTTATGACGTAGCCCTTGCTACGCCAATCCCTGTACACGTCGTATAGCTTCTGCGAGTCGAAGCGCCTGGCGATTGCTACATCCATCACCTGCTTCCTCGAGTAGTTCCTTATTCTGAGCGCGCCTGCATCAGCGAGGAAAAGCGTTTCATACACGTCAAGCTTGTTTAGCGTCCCATGCCCTGTGACCTTATATGTACCGAACTGCCCCAGCCAGTACTTTTCGTAGATTTCCTGCCCTGCGGCTGGATCGTCTATCACAGTGGTCATGTCACCTGGAAAGAACACCCCCTCAAAATACACTTCCTTGAGCCTTAGCTCCGAGGCAGGATATTTTTTAACTGTCGCGCTCTGGCTTGAAACAAGCCCTGGCGCCGGGGGCCTTATCATGAGCCCCCTGTCTTTCCAATCCTTATACGTGAAGTACCTGGCCATCAGCTTGCTTTTCTTTATGAACTCCTCCGCGATATCATTGAAGGTCATGGCCTTTCCAGAGCCGATTTCTGTGCATACTGCCTTTCTCACATCAACAAGGTAGAGAGCTTCCTCAACCATAAGGTCCAGCGTGTTGTTCTCATAGCTGCCTATGTTACCGTTCTTCAGTATGTCTATGGTAGACTGGTCAGTCGCGAACAGGCGCTTCCGCTTGCGGTCGTAGGCTATCTCAAGAGTCATGCCTTCACACCATGCATGCCTGCCACAGTTTCGCGTTCTACGTCGGTAATTTCAGCAGGTACTATTATTGAGGTTACGCCATTATTAAGCTTTAGTGCCTTTGCTTCGCCGAACCCGAGCACCAAAACCGACTGGCCGTCACGCCCAAGGTCATGCATGACGAATATCTTCCTCTCATTGGCAATTATGCCATGCCTATAATGCAATTCCGCCTCCCAAAACACATCCAGCGCTTCCTGCAATGGTATTGATGAACCTTTCTCTGCATCATAATCGAGTAGCACTATGCTGTGGAGATTGCTTCTTGAGTTTCTTTCAATCGTCTCGTAGAAAGAGACTGGCCTGTATTTTTCACTCCATCTCGGTACAGTGCACACTGCACCGAACCTGTAGAAATCCAATCCGCTTTCGCCTATTATAACTGACAGGATAGAGCTTGCATGCATGATCTTTACTGAAACGCCAGCCTTCCTTGCCTCTATGAAGAGTATCTTATGCGTTGTGGCAGTGAGAGGGTCTCCGCCAACCAGCACCGCTATGTCCTCGCTTGCCGCACGCTTAACAAGCGCAGGCGCGTTCTCCTCCATATCTGACCTTTTCAGTTCGGTTATCTTCTTGCTTAGCAGCGCTTCTAGATATGCGATGCGCCTCTCGTTCATTAGGCTGGTATATGTGTCAGCATAGAGCGTGCAGCGCTTGCATGCATCAAGCGCCGCCACAGGCACATCTCCGTCTGCAAGTCCAACACCTATCAGGTATAGCATAAAGCCACCAATCATGTCACAGACCAATACTTCTTGTTCTTTATAAATTGCTTCTGCGCCTCTATCAAATCTAGATAGAAAAGCCGCTCGTCCCTGCGCAGCATGAGCAGCGCCCTTGCGGCGGTCCTCGGTCCTATCCCATAGGTCGCAAGAGCCACGGCAGCTTTACCTCCATAGGACTCCATAAGGCTGGCCTGTTTCATGATGTCGCCCAGCATAGACCGTTCGGCCTGCGACAGTCTTGCGCCGCTCCTCCTTTTATCGATTAATGCCTTGTATTCTTCTGTGAACGGCACTAGCATCGGACTCCCGCATGCCGGGCATACTATCTCGCCCATAGGTTCTAGTTCCTCGAGGCTTCGTGTGAACGTCATACCGCAGTACGTGCAAAGGAGCTTTGTCCTCTTGGCCAGCATGTATTTCACGAACGAGTCGACCAGTTCAGTGCTGGGCGTGAGCGGCATCAGCAATTCCTTCGTGTAATATGCGGAGTCGAGTATGGTTTTGGTAAGCTGAGTCATCTGCCCAGTACGTACGCTGCGAATCTTAATCCTGCCTTCGTGAATTCCGGAGAAGAAGTCCCTGAGCAATGGCACGTCGAAGTAGTTCTCCATCAGTTCGCGTTCTGTTTCGGAATAGACAGGCGTGCCAGCCAATACCTTGACAAGCCTCCTTGCAACCGATTTCGAAACCGTTGCATCCCTATCAACCAGGCCGAACAGCTTTGCTACGGTTATGAATCTGTATCTGAACAGCTCCGTGTCTGCTACGGCGTCACGCAGTGCATGCTCTATGCCGGCCGGCGCAATCGAATGCAGGAGCGCAGCCAAGTTGGCATCCGGGCGCACCTCAACGAAAACCATGTACGGCGAGGCTTTTATGTTGACGCTGTGCCCCAGTCTAACGCTCATAAGATGCCCTAGCAATCTTGACAATGCCTCGTTGGCAAGAGTGCCTAGACCTGTGTAAACTACTGAATAATCATCGTGCTCCTCTATCATTACCGAATCCCTTGACGGAATGGCGCCACTCTGTGCCCTTGCAAAATCATCGAGCTCTTTGGCAAGCCCGTCTTCTCCCCGGCCGCCAATTGCCAACTTTCCATTGTGCAGTTCGTTCAGCGTGTCGAAAAACCCATGTGCAACCTCGCTGCTCACAGGGATGTCCTCTCCGCTCCAGTCCGGAACTGCAGCCTCGAGATTGTCGCTAGGTTCCACGTGTATTATGTCATTGTCTATGCTAACTACCTTCCACGGCAACCCCTTTGTTATGAACACCGAACCTTCATCCACATTGCTTGCCACGAATCTCTCGTCCAGCGACGACACAATCCTGTTGTTTGCTATGTTCTTGACCACGTAACGCTTGGAATCCGGTATGACGCTGAGGTGCCCGTAATAGTACATCCTGGTGCGGCCTCCAGACGAGATGGATCTTCCGTCGAATCCTATCATGCGCTGGTCGGCCATGAACCTGAGCAGTGCCTCAATTGCATTCTTCTCGATCTTTGCGAATGGCCCGGACCTTCTTGCAATGTTAAGCACCTCATCGATAGAACAGGCACCTTTGTCGAGCGCAATTCCGCAGATTTGGTTAGCCAGCACATCCAGCGGCAGTTCGTGCGGCCTGAACTGCTCAAGCTTCCCTTCGTCTACATTCCTGCATATCGTGATGGCTTCTATCGCATCAACCTCGTTTGTCGCGATTATCGTCCCGCGCGCTTTTTTATGCACCGAATGCCCGCTGCGCCCCGCGCGCTGGATGATACGCAGCGCCTGCCGTGGCGAGCTGTACTGCACCACAAGGTCTATCGCCCCTATATCTATCCCAAGTTCCAGCGAGCTTGTGGCTATTATGCTCTTGAGCGCGCCGCTCCTGAACTGCTCCTCTATGCGCACGCGTTCCTCTTTATCGAGCGAACTGTGGTGCACTCCTATGCCGCCGAATGGCCGTATGCTGTTTAGGTAAAGCAATCTGCTTCCAAGCGCCTCTACTATCTGCCTGGTGTTCGCGAACACAAGCGTAGATTTAGACCCTGATATCAACCTCGACAATGCATCGAGCCTGGCGAGCGCCTGTGCGTCCAGGCCGAATCTCTCCGCTATATCACCCATGCTTCTGACAGCGGCCTTAGGTATCACGACTTTCAGCTCAAGGTCCTTCCTGCTGTCTATAACCGCCGCCTCGCATTTCCGGGTTCCGCAAAGCAGCTTCTTAACTCCCCCCAAATCGCTGATGGTCGCGCTTATGCCTATTCGCTGGAAGTTCTGAGACAGTTCCTCGAGCCTCTCAAGCCCAAGTGCCAGCTGCGCCCCGCGCTTAGTATGGTAAAGCTCATGTATTTCGTCGACTATCACGTGCCTTACATTCGCCAATGCCCTGCCTATATACTTCGTTGGGAGTATGCTCTGCAGCGTTTCTGGCGTGGTGATGAGCAGCATCGGGGCTTTTCTGCTCTGTCTGCTCCTTTCGCTTTGCAGTGTATCACCATGCCTTACTGCTACGCTCACGCCTATAGCGCTGCACAGGCCCTCAACCCTCTTTATCATGTCCCTGTTGAGTGCCCTCAGCGGCGTTATGTAAAGGGCCATCACCCCGTCGCGTTTTCCCGAGCGCACCATGTTATCCAGCACAGGCAGCAGCGCGGCTTCGGTCTTGCCAGAGCCCGTAGGTGCGCTTATTATGCAGTTTTTGCCGCCGCCAACTAACGGAAGAGCAAGCTCCTGGATAGGCGTGTAGTGCTTGTACGTCCTGAGGAACACGTCATAAACAGTCATATGCGCAACCTCTGGCAATCATGCGCGCCTTCTGTGCCAAATCTCTACTGCAGCTATCGCAGCTATCAGCGCTATTGGCAAGATTATAACGGCGATCTGCAGCGGTGTCATAAACACGAGCTTGACCGAGTTGGCGTTTTCTGTCTGCACATGCTCTATCTCTCCGAGATACTTGACACTTCCAGACAAGTAGCCGTAAGGGACGTCATCCAGCGTTACTGCTCCAGAACTGCCAAGATACCCTGAATAGGTACTTCCGTTCCTGAACGAGAGCCCAACGGATGCATTTAGGGGCGTGCCGAACATGCTCTCCGCCTGCACCGTCACATTAAAGATCGGCAGCTTTATGGTTACCACACCTGGCTCCGACAATGCAAACGTCGAATTTTCCGGAGTCACATTTGTGCCCTTGTAAAGAACATAGTCGATCGCATAGGTTCTGTCGGCAAACACGAACGCGGTAGAGTTGAGCTGCTCCCCGTCAGCATAAAGGGTGTTCGCGTATACCTGCCCGCCATACGCGTTCGTGAACTTGAAGCTCGCCAGCACCTGCGGAGCGAACATGGCCTCCACGAGCACGCTCCTGTTGACCGTTATGTAAACACTCATGTTCTTCTCCCCGTTGCTCCAGCCATCGAATGCGATTCTGTTGGTGCTGTTTACCTCCTTAACTCCCGCGCTTATGTATACGTGCGCTGTACTGTTGGCGTCGTACCATCCGCTTCCATATGCAACCCCATACTGCGAGGTGGCATTTAGCATGTACTGCGTCTTCCATTCCGCGCTGATGTATTCCGGCGAGTCCATTGCTGTGGTGGCGTTTGCCGATGCCTCCCCGTTGCTCCAGCCAGCAAAAACAGAACGTGAGCCGTACCCTGAAGGAATTGTGTTAGCGCTGATGCCGTACGCGGCCAATGAGCCAGCGTCGTACCATCCGCTTCCTGATGAGCTGCCGTATTGGCTTGTAACATTGAGGTAGTACTGCGTTGTCCATTCTGCGGTCTCGTTTATGCTGCCGTCCATCGTTATGGTTATATTTGTCGATGGCCCCGTGTATGATCCAGAGCCCGTGCCTACCCATCCGGAAAATGCACGCCTCACACCATTAGAAACATTGATTGCATAAGGTGCAGAAAGCCTCACTTGGGAATATGCGCTGTAGTTTACTGAGCTGTTCAGGTTTCCGTACTGCGACCTGATGTCGAGCCTGTATCCGATGGCCCATAGCTCCGTAAAGTTAGCCGGCGTCTGCAGGCCTGAACCTATCTCAAAGTAGTTGGTGTACGGCATAACCTCCTGTATGCCATATGGGTTCTTAAGCGCAGTTTCACTGCCAGACCCATAACCAACGTAACTGTAGCCCTTCTGGACCAGCCTGTACGATTCCCCTGTATAATAACTCAGGTTCCTGAAGCTAACAATCGCCATCGGCAGTGTGTTGGTGTTCACATTAGCATATTCCGCGAACGCGGTTATCGGATTGGCGTCGGAGTCCTGCGCTCCCAGGTTGACGGAACCGGTCATGTTTCCATTGAAGTAGAAATCCCACATACCGTTTGAATAGTTGAACGAATAGGTATTGAACTTCCCGTAAGCACCTGCCGAATCATTGCCGCCTATGCTTCCATAAAAAGAATTGCCGGTATAGCCTGCAGGAAAGTACTCCCAGAACCATACTGGGGTGCCGGCACTTATGTATGTATTGCCAGTACAGCCGCTCTGTGTGCAATTGGTAGGATACATGCCGCTTACATTAGGTATCTCATAGCCAGTCTGAACGAACGCTCCGTTAGACAGGCTTTCACCAACCCAGAACCCGAGCGAGCCGTCCTGCGCATAGCTCGGCTGGTATACCGTTTCTATCTGCACGCTTCCTCCGCTGTTCTGCGTGGTTTGGGTTGAGCCCCTTGCCCCAGTCTGAAACCAGTACTGCGCGTGTGCAAGCCCGAGCGCCGCGAAGAGCAGCACAACGGCCATTAATACCGCTGCCCTTGCGCCACCATTCCTAAACCCTATCATAGTCCATGCCAAGCTCTCCCAACCTCTTTATTACAGATTCCCTCTCCACAGCATTTATGCTTTTCCATTCTATAACGGCCTTCTCCGGCTTCACAGACGAACGTTCGAACGCCTGTCCCAGCATGTCCAGTTCGTTCACGTAATACTTAGGCAATATGTGGGCGAACGCATACTTGCCTTCGAGGGCCAGCCTCGTAAACTTTCCCGGATAGTGCATGCCCCCTACCCCAACCGCGACAGCGCCGAAATCTGGCTCATGCCAGTCGAGCAATGCGTCTTTCACAGATTCAGCAAGGGTCTTCGCATGCTCTCTGCTTGCTATTATATCGTCGTTTCCCCCTATCTCGACGAACATCGATGGCGCTACGAGTAGCGGCCCGTGGTGCGTAGCTTCATACGTAACCTCAATGCCGCCTGCGTTCAGCCTATGCATGACCTTGAGCACGGCCAGCATCTGCACCGGCGCGGCGTAGCTCAGCTGCCTTGGTGTGCCTCCAAGGTCGGCCTTGCCCGACCAGTTCCCTTCTGCGTGCACGGTGAACGATGCGACCCCCTTCTCGCTTCTATGCTTGCTCAAAAACACTATGAGATCTGTATCAACCAAGTCGTCAAGAAACCCAGCATTGACCATCGCAGTGTCTATCTCAAGCATTTTTGTTTGGCCGGCAATGTGCATCGCATGCCCGGCAACATCTTCCACTTGCTTAAACCCGCCAATCCTTATGAGCTCCGCTGCCGCATTCTCCGATGCTATATCAAGCTTTGAGTAGACTATGAGCATTGCATCACTATGCATTGCGCCGCAGAAATAAAAACACCAATGCCATATTAATTTTTCATTCCATTGCTTAGCATGCAAAATAGCGCGAAAACGTTCGCAAGGAGGAAAGAAGACTTCATATGCCTGCACTGCGGTGCACATGTCGCAGGCAACGGATACACCGACCACTGCCCCGAATGCCTATGGGGAAGGCACGTAGATAAAAATCCTGGCGACAGACTGGAGCGGTGTGGCGGCGAAATGAAGCCAGTCTCTGCAGAGTGCGACCGCGACGGCACCTTCACCATACATTACGTTTGCCTAAAGTGCGGCGTGCGTAGGCGCTTCAAGCAGGCTGCCGGCGATAGCAGGCAGGCGCTGGAGGACCTGGCCGGGCATTAAGGAATAAATGTTGCGCACCACCTACCAAAGTATAATAAGATTGGCATGTAATTTAGCCCTGTGTAGCAGCATGCTTTACGATTATATCGCCATCGTGTTCTTCGCCGCGTTCGCATTTTTCATACCAGCGGCGTTCCTCCTGGCGTCCAGGCTGCTGCGCCCAAGCTCTGCCGGCAATCGTGTCAAGGATTCGCCGTATGAGAGCGGCGAGAAGACCATAGGATCGAGCCGCGACCTTGACATCGAGTATTTTCCGTTCTTCATGCTCTTCCTACCATTTGAGGTCGTGGCTGTCATTGTGCTCCTGTGGAGCCCTTCGGCAAGGGTAACGGGCCTTACAAACGGGCTACTGGTTATCGGAATGCTGGTGCTGGCTGCGGCCCTGGCGACGCTGGGTTACATGCTTGCAGGTGACAAACGTGCAAAATGACGGTGTAGCGCCATACACTCCGGAGCAGTTCCTCAACGCCGAGCAGGAAATGACCGAAATGCTGGCGCAATCATCTAGCAAGTACAAGGTGCCAGTCAATGCCATCTTTGCGAGGCTCAGCGAGATAACACAGGAAAGCGCAAAGGGCATAATCGGCTGGGCGCGCGGCAATTCCCTCTGGCCGCTCCAATTCGGGCTCGCATGCTGCGCCATGGAGCTGATGGACTTCGGCGCCGCAAGAATAGATGCAGAGCGGAAGGGATACCTGCTGTTCAGGGGCACCCCAAGACAATGCGACGTGATGATAGTTGCAGGATGGGTCACCAAATCAATGGCCCCGAGGGTAAAGCGCCTCTACGAGCAGATGGCAAGCCCCAGATACGTGATCGCATACGGCGAGTGCGCAACTTCAGGCGGGCCTTGGTACGAGAGCTACAATATAATACAGGGGATAGACCAGGTGCTGCCTGTAGATGTATATGTAGCAGGATGCCCTCCAAAACCCGAGAACCTGTTCGCTGCGCTTATGAAGCTTCAAGACAAAGTAGGTGGTAAGACTGCTGGAGATACCGAACGCACAATTAGTGAAAACCTGCGAAGAAATGAAAAGGAAGGGCTTTGACTACCTCAAAGCCATAACTGCTGTAGACTACACTGACAGACTGGAGGTGCTGTACCTGCTTTACAACACAACCACGAAGGAGCAGGAGACGCTGCTGGTAAAGCTTACGGCTCCGCTGAAAGTAAGCACCATAATGCACGTGTACGGGAGCGCAGACTGGTACGAGCGTGAGCTGTCAGAGATGTTCGGCATAAAGATAGACGGCAGGGAAGCAAGCAGGCTCCTACTCGAGAAATGGAACGGCGCAGATGCGCCGCTGAGGAAGGGCTTCGCATGGGGCAAGCCGTACAGGAAGGTGAGTTGATGGCAGTCATGCGGATAAACGTAGGCCCTATACACCCGAGCACGCACGGGGTTCTCCGACTGGTAGTCGATGTGGATGGCGACACAATAAAGAAGGTGGAGCCGCACATCGGGTTCCTCCATAGGGGCGTCGAGAAGCTCATGGAGACAAGAATGTACATGCAGAACCCGTCTTACGTGGAGAAGCTGGACTACGTGGCTCCGATGGCCTGGGACGACCTATATGTGAATACGGTTGAGAAAGCGCTTGGCAGGGAACCTACAGAGCCGGCGCAGTACGCCAGAATTATACTCCTGGAGTTCCAGCGCATCGCGAGCCATCTGCTATGGCTCGGCACCTTCTGCAACGACATGGGCCAGATGTTCACGATGTTCATGTGGACATTCAGGGACAGGGCTCCAATAATAAAATTCCTCGAGGACGTTTCCGGCAGCAGGATGTTCTATGTCAACTTCAGGATTGGCGGCCTGAACAGGCCGCTGCCTGCAGATTTCAGGCAGAGGGCGCTCGGCCTCGCCGACTACCTAGAAGAAAAGATACATGGCTATCGGAAGGTCCTCGACGCAAACCAAGTGTTCCTGGAACGTACAAAGGGCATTGGCGTGCTCGGCAGGCGCGATGCGATAGAACTCGGTGCATCGGGGCCAGTGCTGCGCGGCTCTGGTGTAGATGAAGATGCGAGGAAGAGCGCACCATACTATGCTTACAGCAATCTGAAGTTCTCTATTCCCACATACTCACAGGGAGATTCCTATACTCGCTATCTGGTGAGGTACAATGAGATGCTGGAGAGCCTGGGCATAATACGGCAGGCGCTCGACAAGATGCCTGAAGGCAACGTAGTTGGCATGCCTATAAAGCTCATCGGCCCTCCTGCAAATCCCAACAGCATCGTGAATAGGAGGGAGTTGCCGCGCGGCGAAGGCCTTATATACATGGTGCCTGGCCCCCAGCGGCCCTATCGCGTGTTCCTCCGGTCTCCGGCATTCGCCAACCTGTCCATACTGCCTCACATAGTCGAAGGCGAGAAGTTCGCCGACCTATTCCCAATACTTGGTAGCCTAGATATAGTGATGGCCGAGATAGACCGGTAGCTATCAAGAAACCAATATAATTCCAGCAGTGCAAAATATACCGCATGACATGATTAAAAGGTGAAACAGATGGAGCAGAACCAGATTGACCGACTTACCGTCGAATACCAGAAGCTTCAGGAGCAGCTGCAGGCGCTGGCACTGCAAAAGGAGCAGTTCAACGCCCAAAAGGAGGAGTACAAGCGTGCTGAGGAAGAGGTAGCGAAGGCCACAGGCAGGGTATATACCGCGATAGGCGGTGCGATTATCGAAACGAGCAAGGACGAATGCCTGCGCAGCGTCAAGGAGCGCCAGGAATTCGTCGACATGAGGCTCAGCATAGTCGGAAAGCAGAGCGAGGAACTGTCAAAGAAGGAGCTGGAGCTCAGGAAGCAGATAACCGACGCACTCAAAGCAACCAAGCAATGATGCGATGTCGCGGATACTGGACCTTGATGGCCTTGCCGATTTTATAAGCGAAAACAAGGGGAAGAGAGCCGCGCTGACGTTCCACTCGATGGGAGATACTGATTCCATAGCATCAGCGGTAGCGCTGTCATACCTTTTCGAAAGTTCTACTATCGTTTCGCCCGACAAGTTGACCTACAATGCCGAATCGGCGCTAGTGCGGTGCGGGTTCAGCAAAGGTGAGATGAACGCGGAAATCCCGCAAGGTACTGAGCTGGTAGTGCTGCTGGACGTCAACAACCTTGAGGATTGCGGCCGTCTCGGCGGTGCTATAACTGCGCTCGGCGTCCCAATCCTGATCATAGACCATCATGCGCCTTCGCATGTAAGCGCTGCAAACGCATTTATATTCGATGACGAGGGCTACAACTCGACTTCCAGCATAGTATATGAATTGATGTCCGAGCTCGAAGGCGATATGGACGCCAATCTTGCAAAGCTGCTTGCAATAGGGATAATATCAGATTCGGCAGAATTCAAGAACTCCACGGCGCTGACGTTCAGCCAACTCGGGGAGCTGTTCGACATAGCTGGCACAGACTACGCCTCTATGGCGCATGAGTTCATGCACGTAGCGGATGCCAACATACGCGCCCAGACTATGAGGGCCCTCTTCGGTGCAAGCGTCGAGGTCCGCGAGGGGCTAGTGATCGCATCAGGCTCCACGCCGAACAGGGCAAGTGCAGCAGCCGACGATGCGATAAAGGTCGGCGCCGACCTTTCAATCTTCACCTCCAGAAGCACAGACGAGGCAGCAATCTCGGCGAGGCTGCGCCCTACTCTTGACAAGATGTACGGCATACACCTAGGCGTAATAATGAAAAAGGTCGGAGCCATTATAGGCGGCACCGGCGGCGGGCATCCATGCGCAGCAGGGGCGTACGGCCCGCGCAGTGGTTCAGTCGAAGAAGCAGTGAGCTTAATAATCTCCAACGTTGAGGAATTGGTGCGGCAGCACAAGCAACGGTGACTGCATGAGGATAGCCATAGTTTCTGATCTTCACATAGGCTACGAGCGATTCGAGGCCGACGCGTTCGCGCAGGCCAAGGAGGCGCTTGAGTTGGCGAAGACTCAGGCAGATGCGATACTCATACCTGGCGATGTATTTGACAAGCGGGCCCCCAAGCCTGAGGTAATAGCCCAGGGCATAAACATATTCCGCGACCTTGCAAGCAATCCCTGGAACGCCAAGGTTGCCAGACATTCAGGTAACGGCACTTACTTCACTGGCATTCCCGTGCTCGCAGTGCCAGGCACGCACGAAAGAACAGCCGAGGGCAAGGAGAACCCACTCACATTGCTTGCGCTGGCCGGCCTTCTGGTGGACGTAAGCGAGTCTACCGCTATAATCTCCAAGGGCGATGAGAAGGTGGCTGTCTTCGGCCTCGGCGGCATATCAGAGGATCGCGTCCGCTCTGTGCTCAATGGGCTGGCCCCCAAGCCGGTGCAGGGACTATTCAATGTGTTCATGTTCCATCAGTCAATATACGAACTACTTCCTTTCGACGATAATTTCCTGCGCTATGATGACCTCCCAAACGGTTTTGACCTCTATATCGACGGCCACATACACAACAGCGTCGAGGGAATTGTGCACGGCAAGCCCTTCCTGATACCCGGTAGCACGGTGCTGACGCAGCTCAAGGACGGGGAGCAGGAGCGCAAGGGCTTTATCGTGTTCGACACGAAAGCCGGCAACCACAAGTTCGTGAATATTAACTCCAGGCCGTTCGTTGCAAGCACTTTGGAGTTCAAAAGCGCAGGCAGGGACGAGATACTTGAGGCATGCGAAAGGGCCATCAATAAAATACTGGGCAGCGTTCCCACCAAGCCGGTAATACGTTTAACAGTGAAAGGAAGCATGAGCCACGGAGTCAACATCAGCGATCTCGGGCTTAGAGGCCTATCGGCAAAGTATGCGCAGAAAGCGTTCCTCGAGATCGACTATTCGAGGCTTGAGAGCCCCGAGCTCTCCAAGAGTATAGAGGAGCTGAGGCAGAGCACAGACGGCGGCCTCTCAATCAAGGAGCTTGGCATGAGCATGCTGGCCTCTAAGCTCAAGGAGCTCAAGTTCGACGATAGCATAGGCATAGGCAGATTGTTCGACACTCTGGATTCGCGCGCCGCCAAGAAGGAGCAGGTGATAGAGGCAGCGCTGCGCCTCATTGAGGAATCCGAAAGCAGGAGCAAGACAGATTAGCGCTTTCCTTGTGCTGCCGGCCTTTGTGCCTTCTCGACAATTCCAAGCGTCTTGTTCAGTAGCTCCTTATTCTTGGCGTCGATCTTCTCGTTGAGGAACTCCAGGTGGTTGGGATTGCACCGCCTCTCTGTCGGTCTCTTCGCGCTCACTATCTTGACGAAGCCGTCGCTCTCCAAGGCAGTGACCACCGCCCTGCTCCCCGCATCTCTGCCGTACTTCTTCACGCATACCCGCCCAACTTCTATCAGCGCCATTTTACCACTTGTTTCCATTGTTTTCCTTAAGCATAGCAAGCATCGATATCACTGCTACGGACGCCCTGCTGTCCAGCCTCTCGGTGTTGAGCTCCACGTCGAATATCTGGTGGTCGTTCACGTCTATCCCATATGTCTTTTTGAAATCGCTTATAGCGATTCTGTCTTTTATTGCCATCCTGCGCCGCGCTTTGGCGAGGCTTGTCCCCGTCCGCTCGGCTATGCGCCTTGCGCGTTCATCAGGGCTTGCATTGAGCCACACCCTCAGCGTGGCGTCCTTCACCATCCATGAGCCGAGCCATGTTGTAATCACGCAGTCCTTGCCCTTCGCAAGCCTTACTATTTCTTTATCGAATCTCTTTATGTATTTTGGATTAGAGAGCTCGTTCCTTGCAAGGCCCTTAGTCCTTCCTTCTTTCACGTCATGCATCATGGCGGCGAACGTTCCTGTCCGCGACTTTGTTATGTGCTCTATCTTCAGCTCCTCAGCAAGCAGCTCTCCCAATGTCGTCTTGCCGCTCCCCGAGAGGCCCCCGATGCATATTTTCATCATGATGCCCGTCAATGGGCTACAAGCTGCAGCACGAAGGCACGTTCCCTGACGCTTATGTCGTCGAGCTTCATGTCTCCGCGTTCTATCCTAGAGCCCATCTTTATCACTTCAGCCGTGCATCTCGCGCAGAGCACGCCGCCGAAGAGCCTGCTGTTAGTGCGCCTGCTCCTGCCTCCTTTCGTACCTATTCCGTTAAGCTCGTTGCCGCATATGGCGCAGTGAGGCTGCGATGGCCTGGCCCTTCTGTAATGGATCACATTCTTGCCGCTCCTGGTGACCCTGTGGGCCTTCTTGAAGCTGTGCGATCTGTGCATAGGTTTTGGCAAATTAAACACCTTCAACGCATCGGTGCGCAAAGCGGCCGATGCAAATAGCAGTATCTCGCTTATTGCAGGAGTATTGTGCGTGCAAAGAATTTAATATTAAGCACCATCTCCAACGCCAGCGGTTTCAAGCGCCTGCCTCTCCTCGCGCGCCTTTTTCCTGTCGTAGGCCATTATTACAACCGATGCCGCCAGCCCGAGTATGAGCACGGTCGCGAAGAAGACCCCGAGGTAGCCAAGCTTGAGGCCGAACAGCACCACGTAGTCGCTCGACACGCTCTTGAATCCGGTGGGCAAGAGCACGTAGTACAGCAGCAGGAATATGGGCAGGAGTACGAGCATGGGCTTGAAGCTCACCTTCATGTTCTCACTCATCAGGGGCATCAGCTCCTTCTGCTTGGCCGATATCTCCTCCTGCGCGGCCTTGTTCTTCACAAGCGCATTCATCTCCTTGCTGATCAGTTGTATCTTTGCCTGTATCTCGCGCATCCGCTTTGGATTGGTGAGCTTGCGCTGGATAAAGGTAGAAGCCATCACGTACACCACGCCTATGACTACCAGAATGACCGTAGTGGCGATCGGCATCGGCACAGTGAGATTTGGAACCACCAAGAGAATCATCGGGCAGGGTCTATATACGTAAGCGCCTTCCTGAAGGATGCGACTGCCTCTTCCAGCCTTCCCTCCTTGTTATGTATTATGTGAAAGGGAATATTTAAATGTGCGCTATACAGCGCCAGCATCGACAGATTGATGTTGCGCTGCAGCTCCATGCTCTCCAGGCCCTCATCTTCACGTTTCCTTCCCTTGTCCTTCTTGCGCCTGGTCAGCAGCTCCTTTGGCTCAGCGTCTATGTAAATAATACCGTCTATGCCGCCCAAGGCGCCTAGCGAATCCATCGGCAATCCCGGCACGAATGTGCCTTCATGCTCTATGATGAGATGCGTGTCTACGAGCACCCTGCCCTTCATGCCTGCTATTTTTCTGAAGGCCAGGCTCCTGAGCCTGTCTATCTTGGCGGTAGGCAGGTAGCGTATCTTGTCCCTGTCTATTCTTGCTCCGCTGCTGTCAGATATACCCTTCATAAGGTTGCCAACGTTCACTACTGTGGCCTGATCGGAATGTCCCAGCCTGTCAAGTATGCTGCTCTTACCAGCGCCCGGAATGCCAGCAACCACTATCAGCTTCCTACCCTGCACTCCAACACCTATGCCAATTGGCAGCAAGGATTAAAATATCGCGAGCCTGCCCGGAATGGGTCAGGAATAGAAAGGTGCTAGCGTTCACTCCATGCCTCCCATGCCTCCAGGAGGCATGCCGCCCGGCGGGGCGCCGCCAGCACCCTTGCCCTTGGAGCTTATTATATCGTCTATCCTCAGGATCATCTCCGCAGCCTCGCTGGCGCTGTCTATTGCCTGCTCCTTCAGCTTCGTAGGCTCGAAGACGCCTGCCTTGGCCATGTCGCCCATCACATTCCTGTTAACGTCCACGCCATAGACCTTGCCCTCCTTCTTCTTGTGCTGGCTCCTCAGGCCCACCAGTATGTCTATCGGATCCATGCCTGAATTCTCAGCAAGGGTCTTTGGTATGTCCTCCATGGCATCGGCAAACTTCTGTATGGCAAGCTGCTCGCGGCCGCCCACATCGCCTGAGTAGAGCCTCAGCTCGTCAGCCACGTCTATCTCTATGCAGCCGCCGCCTATGACGTACCTGCCATTGTCCGATACCGTGGTAGACACCGTGCCTATGACGTCCTCGATGGCCCGGCCCTCCTCGTCGACCACCTGTTGGTTACCGCCGCGCGCGAATATTGTAACGCTCTTGGGGTCCTTGCACCTCTCGACGAAGATCATCTGTTCCCCGCTTATCTTGCGTTCCTCCACGATGCCCGCGAACCCGAGGTCAGAAGCCGACAGGTCGTCCAGGCTCGTCACTATCTTGGCCCCTGTGGCCCTTGCGAGGTTCTCTACGTCACTCTTCTTTATGCGCCTGGCAGCTAATATCTTCTCCTTCGCCAGGTAGTGCTGCGCCACATCGTCTATGCCCTTCTGCGTGAACACCACGTTGGCGCCGCTCTTCTTTATCTTCTCGACCATCTCCTTGAGCATGTGCTCCTCCTGCTGCAGGAAGGCCTCCATCTGCTCAGGCGACGTTATCTCTATCTTGGCCTCGGTCTCGGTCTTCTCTATCTCGAGGGCCACGTCAAGCAGCGCTATCTTCGCCCCCGAAATCGACTTTGGCATGCCCGGGTGCGCCACCTCCTTGTCTATCAGCACGCCGTTTATGAGCGCGGTGTCGGCTATGCTGCCGCCCGCCTTCTTCTCCACCTTTATATAATCGTGGTCGATATGGATCTTGCCGTCGGCGCCCTTCTCCATGACCTGCTTCACGGCCTTGATTATCAGCTTGGATATCACCAGCTTAGTCGGGTCGTCGCCTACGTTCTTGGAGCCCATTGCCACCATTGCGATCTTCAGTAGCGGCGTCTCGTCGTCCGTGCCGACTGTTCTAGAATACTTGGACAGCACCTCGTGCGCCTTCGCCGCGGCCATCTTGTATCCGCGTATTATCACAGTGGGGTGTATGCCCTGCTCTATGAGGTCCTGGGCGCCCTTCAGCAGTCCGCCGGCCATTATTATCACGCTTGTGGTGCCGTCGCCAACCTCCTTGTCCTGCGTCTTGGCTATGTCGACCATTATCTTGGCTACAGGATGCTCGACATTCATCTCGTCGAGTATTGTGGCTCCGTCGTTCGTTATCACTATGTCCCCAAGGTCGCTGACCAGCATCTTGTCCATGCCTTTCGGCCCTAGAGTGGTCTTCACCGCATTCGCCACTGCCACTGCAACAGCTATGTTCGTGCGCTGCGCGTCCCTTCCAAGCAATCTCGTTGCACCTTCCGGCAGCAGAAGGACCTGCTGCCCGCCTAGTTGATTTTCAGCCATTTTTACACCTTCTATAAGCACAATTAGCAAGCAAAACCGAGCGCATCCCCCTACACACGCATTCAGACAATGCCCAGATTAATTTAATGAGGGTAAACTATTTATACGTTGCCAATTTGCGGCAGTTTGCATCATTCTATGCGTTCGGCAATGGCCTTGAATTCTCCGTACAGCGCCTCGTCCTCGAGCACAGGCACCCTGCCCGAATCCGGCATGTCGCTGAGCCTTTGGTCTGCTTTCACGGCTCCCAGTATGGGAGCGCTGACCATCTCAGCAGCGTTTTCCGTGCTTGGAGCAGGTTTCCCACCTGACATGTTCTCAACCACACCCAGCACAGCGATCCCGAGTCTCTTGGCCATCAGCCCCGACCTGACCGAGTTGACCGATGCAATCCTCTGGGGCGTAGTGACGAGCACGAAGCCCTTCATGTCAAGGAGCTGCATGATAGAGAGCGGCGCATCGCTTGTGCCCGGAGGAAGGTCAATTATCAGGTAGTCAAGCTCCCCCCAATCTGTGTTCTCGAAGAAATCACCAAGCATCTTGGCTATCAGCGCGCCCCTCCATATGATCGGCTTCTTTGCATCGTCTACCACCATTGCCGTGGAAGCAACTTTCACACCATTTATGTCAATGGGCTTGAGCGGGAACTGCCGTATGTCCATCTTAGCGTCAGTGCCAAGGAACATGCACACGTTAGGGCAGTCTATGTCTGCGTCGAGCAGGCCGACGCTGTGGCCCATCCTGTGCAGCGTGTATGCTAGGTTCACTGCTACTGTCGTCTTTCCTACGCCTCCCTTCGCGCTGTACACGCCTATCTTGCTCCGTATCCCAGCCAGCGCCTTTTTGACGCGCTCCTTCTGCCTTAAGGTGTTTATGAACGACGGATGCATGCCCGGCTGTGCTGCGCCATCTTCTGCCATGTGTGTAGTTTTGTGCTATTTCTTTTTAAAGCACTCCGCATGAATCATGCAAGCAGGTAAAAAACCTACAGGGCTTCCACAATTCTAAAAAGACTTAAATAACCTTTGTGGTATAACTATTGGTAGAATTTCAAGGTGCAGCATATGAAAATAAATGAACTAAAGGCAGGTGCCAGCAACATAAACCTTAGCGCTAAGATAGTGCAGAAGGACGAGCCAAGGGAAGTGGTGACAAAGTATGGCAAGCGACTTATGGTGGCAAACATAACGCTCAAGGATGACACGGGTACCATACCAATGTCGCTCTGGGGAGACGACATAAGCACAGTCAACGTAGGGGACAACGTCGAGCTGACGAACTGCTACGTGAGCGAGTTCAGGGGCTCACCGCAGATATCGACCGGCAAGTTCGGCAAGATAAAGGTGACCGGCAAGTCGTCCGGCGAGAGCGAGGAGCTATTAGAGAGCGAGGAGGACGACCGCAGCCCCTCCGACGAGGAAGAAGCCTGATTCCGCTAAGTAAGCTCATTAGCCTTTCTCCTTTTTCTTTTTCCGTTTGCTGCTTTTTCCTGCACCAATGCTTTCACTCCAGTAGCGCAAGCTGTAGATCAGCAGCACGCCGCCAAGGGCCGTGCCAAACCAGAGTGTCGCAAATCTTGTCAGTATTGTGACTGCAGAAGCTATGTCCGTGCCGATATGCAATGATGCGCTGAGCAAAGCCACGAGCGCCCCATCTGTAACGCCTATGCTGCCTGGCACGGCGGTTGCCATGCCCAATACCTGCGTAGACGTGTATATGAATACTGAGCTTGCGAAATGCGGCGTTATGCCTACCGCAGCAAGGGTGAAGAAAAGCGCCAATGCTGTGAGTATTGCAGCAGGTATGGTGACCGCGAGCGATACGGCGTATGTGCCTGTAGTGTTAAGGGCACTTTGCGACGCGAAATATTCATCTCCGAAAAGCGTGAACATCTCGAGCATCCTCCTGCCCTTGAATATGCGCTTTATTATCCTGTAGAACCAGTCGCTCAGTATGAAAGCGTATGGGATAAGCAGCACAATGTCAACCCCGATTATAAGCAGCACATAGGTGTGGAAGTACAACGAGGCTGCAAGCGCCACTATGGCCGTGCCTATGAAGTCGGTGAATATGTCCATTGTGACAATAGGTATGACGCTCGCAGCCTTCATCTTGGTAAGCCTGCTTATAGTATAGCCGACCAGGAACCTGCCAAGCATGCCAGGCGTTATATTCATCGAATAGAGCGACAGGTAGACTATGAGGTTCTTTCCCCTTGGCACCTTCAGGTGCAGCCTATCCAGGTAGTACCTCCATTTCCAGAAGCGCAGCAAGTAGCTCGCAAACACAGCAAGCAAGCCAAGCGAGAAGAGATACAGGTTCATGCGCAGGATTATATTGACGACATTGCCTATGCCGCCTATCCACGCTATTACCACGAATACAGCTAAGCTCACAAGGATGGCCGCACCCACGAAGACAGCAACGCCGCGCACGAGATTGATGTACTTGTCTCTGTCGAGCTCCTCTATGTGCGCTATTGTGTACCAGATCGAGCCCTTCTTCATTATCGGATTCTCCATAGGGTCGCTCATCTCCTTATTGTTTCTTCGAAAAGCCGCTCATATTGCTTCGCTATGCCATCCCAATCATGGAACTTTAGCATCCTCTTCCTGCCTTCCACCGCGAGCCTGTGCATCGCGGTATGGTGCGAGAGTGCGAACTCTACTCTTTCTCTGATACCATTTATATCTTTTGGCTTTGCGTAGAGCCCGCATCTGCCCATCATCTCCGGTATGCCGCCAACGCGCGATGCGACCGAAGGCGTTTCGCTGGCCAATGCCTCAAGCAGCGCCAGTCCGGCCGGCTCGTATAGCGACGGCAGCACGAATACATCAGCCGCATTGTAGTAAAGCGGCAGCTCGTCTTCCGGTATGCCGTTCAGTATGGAAAATCTTCCTTTCAGGCCCGCATTCGAAGCGCGTTCTCTTAGCGTTGTTTCAAGCGGTCCAGTCCCTATAAACACGAGCCCCACCTTTTCTTCCATGCGGGAGACCGCGTCCATAAGATATGTCTGGCCTTTTTGTTGCGTGAGACGGCCGTTGTTGAGCACGATCGGAAGCCCGTCGAACCTGCTTCTTATCGCTATTATGCGTCGGTCCACATGCCCCAGGCGCCTGAAGCGCCTGCTGTCTACTCCATTGTATACCACATGGCTCTTCCAAAGGTCTGCCTTGGGTACTGTCGCATCTATCGTATCCCTCGACACTCCCGTAATAAGGTCTGCAGCATGCATCGTCTTCCTGCCCTGCATGATGTCATACAGCATGCCGCCCGCATCGGTGAGGGGCCCGATGCCGGAAGGCAGAGAATTGTGTATAGTCATGGCCAGCTTGCCGCCAGTTCTCCTTATTGCGTTCACAGAGCCGAAGAAGTACTGGTACCTGTTGTTTATATGGTAAATCTCAGCGCCTTCCTTTTCTATTCGGTCTTTGATGCCTGACATGGCCAAGAATGGCAGAGGCAGGCCGGGCAGGTTCAGGTATCGTGTGCGCAGCCTGACTACCTTTATGCCGTCAATATGCTCTGTGTGCGTGTCTTTTCCGGGCTTTAGCGAGGCTGAAATTACACATACGTTGTGACGGCGGGCAAGCCTCCTATACAGCTCTAAAAGGACCTTCTCCGTTCCCCCATTGAACGGGTAGAAGAAGGGGTTGAGCACGCATATGTCCATCTATGTCGCTACCTATTGGCCTGGCATTCATATAAACATTATACCATGCCTGCCAAGAAAAATATAAATATTAGAAAATTCCCACATCACACGGTTGGTATGACAACCATTACTATAAATCCAGAGAAAGCGCGGCTAGCCGCGCTTTTACGTTCTAGTACTGGCATCGCCGGCAGTCTAACTAATAACAGCATCAACAGCATCGTTGCATTGTTCGAAGAGGCTCTGCCTTCTGCCATGTCAAAAAAGAGGCATAGCGGGTTTAGCTACAGCGATGGGGAGAAGGTATACATTGCTATGTCGCTCAGTGGCTCCTTTAAGAAAATGCTCATGCAAGGCTGGGCCGACGTGCAATATCCTGTCACTTTTAAGAATACCTTGGAAGAGTTAAATGAAGGCCTTGCAATCTATGGCGCGAAAATTCATGCAGTCCCAATAAATTTTGGCATAAAAGCCGTACGCAAGCAAATTAGTTCCGTGCTTAATAAAGCTGGCATAAAGCATCCAACTGGTTTCTACATAGATGGAGATAAGTACAAGTTTATTTTTGACTTCTATACGAAGATTGGTG
The DNA here is from genome assembly GCA_023473665.1 of Candidatus Marsarchaeota archaeon. Classification (NCBI taxonomy): domain Archaea; kingdom Thermoproteati; phylum Thermoproteota; species Candidatus Martarchaeota archaeon. Next base: position 34,939 of record JAMCYM010000001.1, read on the forward strand.
GGCTCCATACAAATAACCTCAACCTGTCGTCTCATCTGTTCAGGATTCTTTTTTACCAAAATAATATTACAAAGGAGGAGATCTATCAGGCTATTACCTTAAGAGGCGCCAGAATTTCAGACCAAGCGGCCCCGGAGCGCAGCATAAATCGTTGAAACCGTTTCATCCCAAGCTTTATATAGCGTTTCAGCATAGGGCTGCTGAGCGGTATGAAGGCGAAGAAGAACATAGTAGTGCTGCTGCTTGACACTGTCAGGGCTAGCGACGGGTATAGCAATGCCATGCCCTACCTCTCAGGTCTAGCGCGCGAAGGCACGGCATACATGAATACGATCTCGCCCGCTACGTGGACTGCGCCATCGCACGCTGCGCTGTTCACAGGCACGAGGGCGTCAAGCATCAGCGGTGTGTCAAAGGACTTCCTTGCAAGCGGCGCGATTGACCCATGGTTCACGCAGACTAAGTTCCTGCCAGCTGACGCAGAAACCCTCGCCAAAAAGGTCTCGCGCCTGGGTTATACTACTGCCTTGTTCTCGAACAACCCCTTCTTGACAAGCTTTACTAACCTCGGCGCAGGCTTCGACCGCATATATGACATATGGCTCGAATCGAACGGCAAATACGATCAAAAGCTGACCAACAGGATGGCGTCCGTGCTGAAGGGCGGGCACAAAACGAGGTCGAGGCTCTCGAAAGCGAGCGCTGCAGTAGCGCAGTTCATACCAAAGCGCTTCATCGATGGCATTTATCTGTCTCTCAGGTTACGGATGGACAGGGGCGTGGCCAACGCCGATGGCACCCATAAGCTGGACCGTGGCATGACAGATACAAACGAGCGCCTAATGACACATCTCGGCATGGAGGATGCACTGACACCGCAGTTCCTGTTCATGAACTTCATAGAGGCGCACGAGAACTACCCTGTGGGGAGGAATGATGTCATTCAGGACAAATGGCTATACCTCAGCGGCATACTCGACATGGACGAGAGCGTCACAAAACTCTTTCACCGCGGCTACATAAAACGGCTCTCTTACCTTGACTCTAAGGTCCGGGCCATGATATCCGATTTGAAAAAACGCGGGGTGCTGGACAATGCCTCTGTAGTGATTACTTCAGACCATGGCCAATTCTTCGGCGAACACGGCCTTCTGTATCATGCCCTTCCGCCATACGAGGAGGTCGTGAAGGTGCCGCTCATCGCGATAAACTACGAGAATGGAAGGCCTGTTAAGACGCACGAGCGCGTATACAGCAACGTCAGCACCGCTTCGCTGCACGAATCGCTTATCGATATAGCTGCAGGGAAATCAGAATACCTGAACGGCAATCTAAGAGCATCGCGCTACGCCGTAAGCGAGCACCTGGGCATAAGCGAGGGCTGGGACGGCGAGCTCCTGCGCATGCTGAAGGGAAGGTCCGAGATGGCAAATAAGATATACGAGACAAAGCTGAGACACAATAAGCGCTCTGTTGCCATCTACTCTGGCAACATGAAACTTATCCATTTCTTCGGCAGCCGCAAGGATGAGCTCTATGACCTGAAGAAGGACCCCATGGAAACTGACAACATAATGGACTCGCGGCGCAGCGATGCGCAGCACCTGCTAAACTATTACGGCCGTGGCGATCCGCTCCCTGCCGCGTAGGTCGTTCAGCCCAGGAAGCTGGCAGCGGCCTTGACGAACTGTTGGTCGCACACGCTTGATGGTGTGTTGTTCGTCATCCTGCATATTGCGGCCGTGTATATGTTTGCGGCCCCTATCGCAGCCTGGGACTGCTGGGTGCCGCTGTCGCCCAGGCTTGATATTATCTGGCTCCAAGAGTGCTTGTAGAACGCATCAGGCAGTACCAGCGCTCCTGCCTCGACACTCAAGTTGCCAAAGTCTACGAATGGTATGCCTCCTCTTGCATTGGCAGGCAGCAGGGTGTTGTTTGTGTCATACTTGTTGAAAATTGCACCCTCTGATTGGGTCGGCGTCTGCAGCGTGGCGTAATAGCTGGCCCCAGAAGGCACGTAGTTCGTATACGCTTCGACCCCAACAAAAGATACATGCCCGCTTGTATACGAAGAATTGTAGAACGTGAATGTGGACGTGCTCGGATCGTAGTCAGATGCACTGGACGTCATGTAGTGAAGCGAGCTAAAGTTACCGAACCTCATCAGTGCTATGATCAGCCCCCATCTTGTGGCTGCGCAATACGGGCAGTAGTCTGCGCCTATGTAAAGCACCTCAGGAAGGCCATTAAGCGTCAGCATGCTAGCGCCCGATGCGCCAGGCAGCATTGCTGCGCCAGCCGACCCTACACCTACGCTATTCGCCAGGCTCATGTTGTTTGCTATGCTGCTCAATTGCGTCAGAGTTGCCTGCGGCACTGCCGCGTTATCATATTTCACAAGCTGTGAGCTTGACACACCGCTGTTTAGGAATACGGCTGCCACTACAGCCGCTATGATCACCAATGCGATAATCACATACGCAAGAGTACGCTTGTTCATCAGGTACCACCGATACAATCAATCTAAGCAAACTAAGAAATGCATTTGTATATCAGCTGACTACTGCTATCCCAAAACTGCCCAATGCCATATACAGGATGCCGCTGGCCAGAGCTATCACTCCGAGCGCCGTTATCAAGTACACTATCTTGGACTTGCTGGCTACTTTTATAAGGAAGCTTATCAGGAACAGGCTAACTATTGTGGCTGCCACTATCGCTATGAGAAGCCCATATATGCCAATGAACGCGAGCGCAGCGCTTACATTCGCATAGCTTTTGATCAAGGTGAGGAGGAACGCTGCCGTAGATGCGAATATGCCAGTCAAGAAAGAAAGTCTGAACGCTTCATCCGCCTCAAAGTTCATGAGGAACATCGCACTAGTAGTTATGCCAGACCTGCTGACTCCTGGCAGGGCGGCTATGCCCTGTACCACACCAACTATTATGTAATCCTTGAAAGTCATGTTCGCGAACTTGCGTGTGTTGACTCCCTGCTCGCGCTTCTTCCTTGAGTACCTTATTAACATGGCGTCGCCTATCAGTATTACGCCAATTATAGCCATAGGCACGCCCACTGATACTCCTGTCACAGAATCAGCAACTATGTATAGCGGCGCGCCTATGATGCCAGTAAATATTATCGTGACAAGCACGTACTTGAACAGCTTCTTTTCCATCTGCGTGCCTCGAAGTGCTATAACTCTTATAAGCGACCAGACTTCACGCCTGAAGTATATTATGGCGGCGAGCACAGTGCCTATCTCCATAAACAGGCCGAAGGTATAAGCCTGCTGGAAGTTGAGGTGCAGCAGCGTCTGCGAGGCTAGCAATACCTGCGTCTTGCTGCTTATGGGCAGCCACTCAGATATGCCCTGCACTATGCCTATCAATATAGAGTACAAAGCCTGCAGAATGCCAAGCATGCAGGAGTGTTTGAGTGGCAAGGTTAATAAACCTGGCGCAACCGTTGGTCATGTGCTATGAGTTTTTAGATTTTAATCCAAATTAATATCATGCCAAAAGCAGCCGGAACATCCGCGCAGAAGAAGCACGAGATCAGGGACGAAGCGATAGACCGCGTTACCATACTGATAACATCTGCACTCGGCCTTGTTGCGGCCCTGGCCTGGAATTCAGCAATCCAGAAGCTGTTCTCCGTTGCATTCGGCACGCAGTCAAGCCTCGAAGCGATGTTCGCCTATGCTGTGGTTGTGACTGTGTTAGCCGTAATTATAATAATATACTTCACTAGGGTAACGGCAAAGCTCAAGAGCAAATGATGCATTTCAGGCTCAGTGTTTCGCTTCTGCGATGCAGTGAAGCACGCCTATCATGCTCTTTCCGTCTTTTATGCGGCCATTCTTTACGTACTTGTACGCCTTTTCTACTGACAGACGGATAAGCTTCATCTTCTCATTGCTGTCAGTTGGCAGGCCTGCTTTCCTAAGCTCAGTTGCCGCGAAGAAATGCATCTTGTCAGCAAGCAATCCCGGAGCCATGTATGCATTGTAAACCGGTTTCATTCTGCCTGCCCTGTAGCCCGTTTCCTCAAGCAGCTCCCTGCGTGCCGCACGCACGGGCGTTTCTCCTGCATCAATGTGCCCTGCGGGCAGCTCAAGTATGTATCTGCCTATTGCAGACCTGTAATGCCTTTCGAACAGCATTGTGCGCTTGTCGAGCATCGGTATTATCACTGCGACATCAGGCTTCGTGATCTTGAGCTCCTCATAGCCATTAATCCTGTTTCTTACAGTCTCGACCTTGATGACCCACCCTTTGAATACTACTGCCATACGCGCACGCTAACCATAAAGAGAGAACCTTTATATCAGTTGCAGCAGAATCCATAGCGCCAGGGGTTGTGGCGTAACTTGGCAGCGCAGCAGGCTCCAGATGCTTAGCAAGTGTTGAGCCAAATGGCGATGATGAATATCTGGAATTGCAAAATAGTATGAAGTAACCTGCTGGTCGGGGTTCAAATCCCCGCAACCCCATCTGACAGAGATGTACAGTTGTTGATGGCCCAGGCATTGTTTACAGTATTCGTTAATGGTTTTCTATAAAGATGCCACCAACCATTAATTTTTATTGTTTTGTTGACTAATATTCAACATGGCAACTAGCACATATGTCTGTAAAATATGCGGCCTCCATTACAAAAGCAAGGAGCTAGCCGATAAGTGTTACGCCTGGTGTTCAAAGCACAATAGCTGCAATTTAGAGGTTGCAAGGCAGTCAATGGAAGCCGCCTCGCGTAAAGCGTCTAGATAATTCGAGAAACCTAATTTAAAATCCCAAATGATTGGCTAGGGCTTTCGCTATTGCTGTTTAGACGTTATCGGGGTTAAGATCCTCTTTACGACCGATTCGAGATGTATGTAGACTACCGCAAGGATCGGCTGTATCATGGGGATTACTGCTGGAGCTAAAGCTGCTTCAGAGTTGAGTGCAAATATTGCAATGGCAGCTGCAACACTCTGATTCTTTGTTACAGAGATAAACGCAACAGCCTGGTGTTTCTCGTATGTAATGCGCATTAGTCTGCTCACTATTATCGAAAGTGCCAGTACCCCAACTATTATTGCCGACTGGTAGCCTATGAGATAACCTACTAATTGTGGCGTAGAAATTATCAATGCCGCTTCCTTATCCACAAGCACGAATATCAAGGCAAGCATGGATAGCATTGTAATCAATGACAGGTATTTCTTAGATCCATTTTCTACCACGGTCTCATTTTTCCACTTTATAAGCAGATATCTGGTAATCTGCCCAACTATAAGAGGAAGTATGAGAATATACAGAATAGACAGCATTACGGGCCCCACAGGGATCGCTATCGACGTGTGGCTGCTGTAAAGCCCCAAAATTATTGGTATGGCAGGCACCGCAATGATAAGACTCATAATTGCAAGTGCGGTCGCCAGTTCTATGCTGCCACCCGCTATCAGCACATAACCAAGAGACGCACTCGACGCTGGCACTACGTTGGAAATAACAAAGCCGGCTCCGACAGATGAGCCAAGTGACGGGGCAATGACAAAAGCTGCAACAGGGGCGAGTACAAACACGTATACAAGTGAAGTAATAATCAGTTTCCACGACTTTAATTCTCTTACAAAACCTTCAGATTTCAATTGTATCATGGATGGGTATATGGTCATTATCGCGAAAAGGATGACTAGATTAGAGAAGAGCTGCGCATGAGAGCTTGCGAAACTTTTGGTATAATAACCCACAAATACGGCAATGAATACGGCCAGAAGCGTATACAGAATAAGATACTTCCTAACGTGCTTTGTCAACCTTGATGCCCAGTCACTTTTTTGCGCTTTTCCTCTAGCATTTACATGCTTAGCCATCAATTCACCTATAGTGATTGTCTGGGATTTGTGCCTCTGCCAAGTAAACGTCTCACACGACTGTTGCTTACCCAGTAGACAACCTCCTTCCCATCTTTCCTGTTAGAGAGGATCCCAGCCCTAACCAAATACTTCAATTGCAATGAGACAGTCGGTTGTGCCCGCTTGACAAGCTTAGGCAGTTCGCAGGCGCACTTTTCATGATTGGCAAGAATCGAAACTATTCTATATCTTGTCTTGTCACCTAGCGCCTTGAAAAGTATACGCCGTTTTTCATGGTCCATAATAAATAATATATTTATAAACATAAATATATAAATCTTCTTAGCCGTAAATAGTTACGATTCTATGGGCGGGAAGATAGCCATAATCATAGCATCTGACTGGGATCAAAAACTCAAAGTGACTTCTGGACTCCATCTGGCTAAGCGCATATATGAAGTTAGGCAAGCAAATGGTGTGGACGTCGTGGAGGTGTTCCTTTATGCTGGCGGCTCAAAACTTCTGCAATCTTTGCCCGAAGAATTTGAAAATCTTATAAAAGAGCTGAAACAGGGCGGATTAACGATAAAGGTATGCGCAACAGAGGCAAAAGCCTGGGGGCTCGAAGAGAATGCAAAAAGATTCGACATAGCGCTGGAGTTTGCAAGGGACGCCTTCTCAAGATATTCCAGGGAAGGATTCACTGTATTTACCTTCTGATTTCGCGAATGCACAGCGTCAATCTATTAATAGGGTTCCCAGCGCGCGGAAGAGGTTACGTATTGGTCTTAGCATACATCAACTTCGATGGACTATCAAATCAATTACATTGGCATTTACTGCCCAATATAATTTGTAAAATGCGAGAACCATTCCCTTTTAACAGTTTGTGGTCCACTCCATCGTACAACCTTTTATCTTTATACTGCTTTTAATCTTGAGATGGTAGGTTAGATGGTCAAGGTCCGCAGCAATAGCATTGAGGTCGCATTTGTAGCAACATTGCTGCTCTTAACAAGCCTCTACTCCATTGCATTCGCCATCGGCCCGAGCCACCTTGGTGACGACGTTTGGTACTCCTGGCTCGCGCACTACGCCTCCATAAGCGCATACAAGCAGAACTTTGGCGACATACTGAGCGTGCGTCCATTACAGATCATACCTATAGGGACCTTCTATTACCTCTTCGGGTCTGGGATCTACACTAGCAATGCCTGGGATGCAATCTCTTTTGTTTTGACTGTCCTCCTAACCTACCTAATAGGAAAGGAGCTATACAATTGGAAGGTCGGAGTGATTGCTGCCTCCTTACTTGCGATATTCCCTATGGCAAACATCTATTCAGTGACCATGAGTGATAACATACCACTAATGTTTTTGGCGACTCTGGCAGTGTTCGCCTTCATTAAGGGGACGAAAAAGCACTCCAGAAAATGGTATATTGTTTCAGGGGCTGCTACAGCCGCAGCCCCATTTGTGATCCCAGAGGGTTTCATCTTCTGGATAATAATGGCCGTCGTGCTTCTTTGGGAAATGCTGAAAGGCGAGCGCTCACGCAAGTATAAGGCAGTTTATGCGGTTTGCGGTTTCACTGCAGTCATTGCCGTAATGGTGCTCTTCAATTATGTAACATCAGGATATCCGTTTATAACGTTTACGGCCAATGCGCAGTATTATAGCCAAATATACAGGCCCGACATAATGCCGCAACCAATCAGTATTGCCCTCGCATTCTATCCGTCTGTCATGTTCCCTTATTCTCTCTCACAGGGAGTCACTTCGGTTGTCTCTATACTGACATATGCACAGCAATCCTACGGCAAGTCAGGACTCTTCTTCTACGCCATGACCGCAGCCCTGGCATACCTGATAATCACAAAGGACAGACGCATTGCAATACCTGCTATATGGATAATTGTTGGCTTTGCTTATCTCGAGTTCGGGCCTATGCATTTCAGCCTAAACCCGCTGACCTACATCCTGTCTCACAGGCTGGACAGATACCTGACCCTTATAGGCCCTCCACTCAGCGTAGCAATTGCAGGTGCGGCTTTCGATGTCGTGCACAGGTCAAGGAAACGCTATTCTGAAATAAAGATTGCAATCCTTACATTGGGGTTTGTAGTCCTTGCAATAACATCATTCGAGATAACATACTCATGGCACCTGGTGCTCGTTGACTCTCAGTATACTGAGCTTTCTATAGCAGGAATGCTGAACCAATTGTCGAGCAGCACCAAAGTGTATCTTGACGCAGGGTATGGCGATTTAGCGGTGTATATGGGTTTCAGGAACTTCAGCCGGTTCTATCTTGGTTATGGCGGAGCCAACAATTGCTCTGAGATACCTGGCGGGTCGTATGTGGTCATACCAAGATACGGCAATGATGGTTTCAGCTTCGTTCCAAATCCGCTGATATACTGCGACTATTGGATAAAGGTCATGTCACCGCAGATTCCCTACAACAGCACATGGGTCATAGCACCGACGCAGCCATTTGAAGCAGATTTATATTATGTGCCAGCAAACTACACGTACAGCTGAGGATTAAGTCAAAAAGGACTTTACCAGATACGCTCCATGGATGAGTTTCGCCTTTGAAGCACCACGTTTTCTGTCACTGAAGACATATGGTATCTCATGTATCGTGCGCCTGCCGTCCATCGACTTTAGGAGGTCAAACAGAATCTTGAATCCTCTGCCTACGAACCCCTTCCTGTATGAGCTGTATACCTCTGAAAAGAAATGGCGCCTGACTCCAAAGAAGCCGGACATTACGTCGCGCGGATGCGGCTTCATACGGATCAAAAGCACAGCTCTTCCTATCACAGTCATGATCTTTGAGATAACTACCCTACTCATAGACCAATTCCTCACCGATGTCCTTGTGCATATGACAAGGTCGTTGCCATCTCGCAAGCTCTTCATGACAGGACGTATGAGTTGGTAGGGGTGCTGTCCATCCGCATCCATGACTACGACAAAGTCGGTTTTGGCCGCAATTATACCATCTACAACGCTGGCGGTGAGCCCCCTCTCCCTATGTAGCGCCTTCCTATCAATAAATCTGATTTCTGTTCTTTTATGGGAGAGCTCGCGCATCTCCCTAACTGTCCCATCTGTTGAACCATCATCAACCACAATTACCTTAGCTCCAATAAATGAATCCAATATGTTTTTTATCAGCTTGCCGACACTGCCAGCCTCGTTCATAGTCGGCAGTACAACGGTAAGATCCGAATAGGCTGATTTTACGAGCATGTGATAGCCTTCTGGTCTTAATCAGCAGAAGCCATCTGAGAAGCGACGAAAGTGGCTACTCATATTGTCAAGCGAGGTTCTTTATTGTGAGTTCTCTCTGCTCCGCAAGCTTTGCCAGCGGCCCATTCAGCCTTATCTTGGCCTTCCTAAGCTCGTCTATGGAGCTGAAGCCCAGCTGCGCCATGCTGTCTCTAAGCCCTTCCGCTATGCTGCTTATGAATCTGTAAACTTCATCTGCTCCTCCTTTGTTCTGGCTGACTAATGCCGGTTTCGCTATGCCGCACATGTCAGCCCCTAGCGCCACCGACTTGAGCACATCGCTAGCGCTCCTTATTCCTCCGCTGGCCCACACATGGCCGGAGAAGACAGACTTCACCTCTAGCACCGACAGCGCTGTTGGTATTCCCCAATCCCAGAAAGCCTTCCCGTAAGCGCCTTTGCTTCTGTAGGTCTCAACGCCTATCCATGTGGTGCCACCGGCACCCTGCACATCAATGCCGTATATCTTCCCTTCAAACCTCTTCGCGACTTCCTTTGATATGCCATTGCCCACCTCCTTGAGCAGCGTAGGCTGTCTGACTGATTTAGCGACTTCGCAGATTCTCTCATATGCACCTTTGAAGTCAACGTTGCCCTCAGGCTGTACACTCTCTTGGCCTGGATTGGTGTGAATGGCGAGCATGTCTGCCTTTACATCATCGAGCATTTCCTGTATCCTGTCATCAGTATATTTTCGTAGTTTCTCGGCACCAATATTGCCGATAAGTATCAAGTCGGCGAATTTCTTAACTTCATATGTGAATTTTAAGTTTGGGTCTTCAAGCATCGCCCTCTGGCTGCCGAGCCCCATGGGTATGCCTGCCCTGGACGCTCCAATTGCTATGTTCTTGTTTATTTCCAGCGTAGCTGCAGGGCCGCCTGTCATGCCAGAGATGAATAGTGGCGCTGATATTCTCTTGCCGATAAGCTCCATCGATGTATCTACATCATCAATATTGATGCGCTTTCCTTTCGGAATGACCTCAATATACTCCAGCATGGTTGTCTTGTTACGGTATTGGGTGTCCTTGTTGAGCACTATGTCTATGTGTTCTACCTTCCTTTTTTGGGTCTCAATTGGCTCGTCAGGCAATGGATCACCTCGTTACGTATATGGGTGCCTTCTTCAGATGCTCTATGTCGTTTGAGTTTGTCAGGAACATTGCAATTCTAAGCTGCTTTATATACAATTGCAGCTCTCCAAGTTGCTCCGCGCTTATGAACGGGATGCCCCCCATTCTAATGACCTTCGCGGCCTCGATTCCATCCCCTACCTTTTCCTCATGCATCCTGCCAAAATCAACGTCATTGGGCTTTCCGTCGATGTACAACGCAATCTTGCTGCCGTTACGCGTCATTAACGAAATATCTGGATTGGCTGAGGAAAGTGCAAGCGCCTCCTCTGGCGTTTTGGCTAGTACCAAAATTGGCACCTTGAGTGTTGTTTCTGGAGAACCAAAACGCATCGTCACATCTATTTCATCTAACGCGAGGTCTGGGAGCGCGTTGTGCACGAAGCTTATATCGTTTGGACCCAACTTATCCAAAGAAATCAACTCATACAATGATTGTGTTTTTAATATAAAAATATACGCTACTATTGCAAAGTGGCCAATAGACGAACATGAAGCTAAATATTTTAAGGCCGCGGTTATAAACCTCCTGATTCAGGTGACATTCTGAACAAAAAGCTCTATCTGCTGAAAATAGGAGGCAGCTTGATAGCAGGCCAGAAAAATCAAAGTGAGATACACAAGCGCGAAATAAGAAGAATACTGAAAGAGATTGATGATGCGAGACAAATTGCCGGATTTAATATTGTAATAGGGCACGGATCCGGCGCCCCTGGTCATGTGCCTTCTCAGAAATACAATGTTGGTGACGGATTCAAGAGCGAACGTGCTAGATATGGCAGTATGTATACAGAGCGCGCATGTAGCAGGCTCGACGATGTTGTGGTGCAGGCTGCTATTGATTTAGGCATGCCTGTTTTTCCGTTCCAACCGCATTCATTTAGCACAACAATAAATAGCGCTGTATCTGACCTGTACACAAAACCGATAGAGATTGCTTTGAGAAACGGCACTGTCCCAATAATCTACGGCGATGTGCTTATGGATTACACGCAGGGATTTTCTGACATATCAACCGAAAAGCTGTTGGCGGCGCTTGCGCGTCGGCTCCATCCGGAAAAAATTATATTCTGCACCGATGTGGACGGCGTGTTTGACGCCAACCCTAAACTTGAAAAAAGTGCCAAGCTTATACGTAAAGTAAATAGGCATACAATAAACGACGTCATATCAAAAGCAGGGCCGTCACTAAAAATTGATGTTACCGGCGGGATGAAGACAAAAGTGGCGTTGCTGTATGAAGCGGTGAAAGGCACAAGAACAAGCGGTTATATAATAAATGGAAAGAAGAAGGGCGCAATTTATAAGTTGCTTGTTGGCATGAAAGTAAGGAATACAATGGTTACATGGTAATCAAAGGGGAACAGCTGCTATACCAGCGGTATGCAGAATATTACGACAATGTTTATTACTGGAAGGAATACAAAAAAGACGTATCAGTAATAAAAGGCATAATCCACAAATACAAAAAATCATCCGGAAATGAGCTACTGGAAGTTGGTTGCGGTACCGGCAACTATCTGAAATATATAAGCAAGGATTTCTCATGCACTGGCATCGACATAAGCGCTAACATGCTTCGGATAGCCAGACAAAAGCTCAAAGGCGTAAAGTTGCTAAGATCCGACATGACCAAGATGCACCTTGGCAAGAAGTTTGACGTAGTCCTCTGCCTCTGGGGCGTTATTTCATATGCAAAGAGCTATGACGCGCTTGAATCGACGATAAATAATTTCTCAGAGCATCTTAAGACAGGGGGCGTGCTTATAGCTGATCCGTGGTACACGACATCCACGGATGGGTTAAGAACAAAAAGTTATTATACCGAAGGCATGCCGTACATGACCACATATGACAGCCCTAGGTTAAAGATAGCCAGGATTCGTATTCCAATTAACGTTGGTAATCGCCAGATAATGGACATACACACGCTGGTGGCAAAAATTGGCGACAAGAAAGTGGGGTATTCAATAGATAGATACGATATAGGCCTGTTTGACATACGCAGAGTAATAGGCATCATGAGAAAGGCAGGCATAGACGCTAAGTTTCTGAAGAATTCTATAGGCAATGGCGCATATGTTGGTATAAAGTCTAAAGCCTAATACGCGCCAGCATTTTGTCGCTCTAGAGCGATTTCATAAGCCCCCACTCTATATCTTCCTTGGCATCGTCCGGTATCCCATTAAGCCATTCATATATGGGATCATCGAGTACCGATTGCTTTGCGATATCTACTGCTTTTTGTCTGATTTGCATGTCAGAGTTGCTTGCCCGTGTTTCCCTAGTGCTAAGCACATCTATAATGATTACAGGAGCTTCTGCCCTAACGCGTATGTAACCTTTATGTTGTAGATTTTCATTCTCGTACTGTTCTATTAGTTTTTTAGCCCTATCAAGTGCGGCTGTCAACTGGTCTTTGCTCGGTCTATACTCGTAACCATGAAAGTAGCTCTCAATATTGGCTGCTAGTCCCGAATCCTTGCTCCGCCTGCGCAGTCGTTCAAGGTCGGCAATGTACTTAGGAACCGTGTAGGTATCATCAAAAACGGAAAAACTTTCCGGTATGTTTGCAGCGTTATTCATATCGTATAGGGCCAGCACAGCAACCTTTCCAGCATTTGCCATTTTACCTTCCGACGGTCTCTTCCATTCCTCACGCACAAATACGCCGGTATATACGGAAATGAAACCTGCAGTCTCGCCAAGCCTTTTTTCTATGCGATTAGCGCGCAAATCCGCACTATTGACAAATAACCCCTCATATATTTCCTCTGCCATCGACTCTGCATTAGATGCAGTGCAAATATCTCCTGCAGGGTGCAGGTGTATGAATGCTATTGCGTTGCTCCCTTCGCTACCTTTATTTTTTATTGTGCGCAGCTGTTCCAAAACATCTGTCTCTTCATACTTAATTGCCTCTGGCAACCTCGTAAGCCTCTCCTGCGGAACGTACTTTGTGAATTTCAGCATATCGTTTGAATAGACCTTGCCGATCAAAAAGCCTGCAGTTTCATAATGACTATCCATATCGCGCTCAACACTGGCCAGTGCAGATTCAGCAATACGTACCTTTGCCGAGTCGTTTACCCTGTAAAAAAATTCAGTGTCACCTAAAATCTTTCTGTCGTATTCCGTCTTCTTTACGAGCTTTGATACGCTTTTCATGGTTGCAACTCAATATACTATGATATTTATGTTTGCTTCACTAATCTGCTTATGTCGTAGTTCCAGTATTTTGGATACTAGAATAGATTAATCTACTTCTTTACCTTTATCGAGATTCCGCCTTCCCTCGAAGCGACGTAGTTGAGATGGTTGACGTAGCAGGTATAAGCATCTTTGTTGCCTCTCGCCATTTCCCTCTTGTATATCTTGCAGAGGTAACAATCGTGAACGCGTTTTTTAGGCTCTCCATTCTCATCGAAAATCTGCAGTATAACCTCGTTCTGTTTCATAAAGTCACTCCGCAGCTTCGCAGATTATGTTAATTAGGTTTATTTAATATTTAAAGATTTGTTTTACCGATCTATATGCATGGAATACCATCTTGAATGCAATGCCTGTAATGCGAGGTACAGCAGGCGGCATCCTTACCAGGTGTGCCCTGCCTGCGGATCTGTACTGGAAGTGGTGTATGAGGGCAGGCCTACACTAGGTAGGTTGAGCAACGAGTTCTGGGACTATGAATCAGTGCTTCCAGAAGGCGAATACAGGCATTACGATTTGGGTGGCACCCGCCTATTGAAGGCCCACGACCCTCGCCTGATGCTCAAGCTAGAGCTAGAGAACCCCACGCGGTCGTTCAAGGACAGGGGTTCGGTTGTAGAGATAGCGAAGGCCCATGAATACGGATTCAGCGAAGTGGCGTGTGCATCTACGGGTAACATGGCATACTCAATCTCGTACTATGCTAAGCTTGTCGGCCTTACTGCGAAGATATACATAAGCAACAACGCCAACAGAGACAAGATAAACGACATAAGGAAAGTAGGCGATGCAGACATAGAGCGGGTAAACGGTGACTTCACCAAAGCCCAGCATCTGGCCGAACGGTACGCGCACAGGAATGGGGCGTTCCTGACTGGAGATTACTGCTACAGGAAGGAAGGACAACGCACTCTAGCCTATGAAATAATGGCCCAGGCGCCCAGAGTCACGCATGTCATAGTGCCTGTTGGCAACGCGACTCTCCTGAGCGGCATCCTTAAGGCAATACGGGAGATGAAGTTCGCTAAGCTTATACGTAATGCGCCTACTGTAGTTGCTGTGCAGGCGGTGCGAACAGATCCATTTGTGAAGGCTTTCAAATCAGGCAAGCGCATCAGGTACGTGAAGCCTTCTACCAAGGCAGACGCCATAGCCGTTGGTTATCCAACATTCGGCGATTCTGCATCAGCTGAGCTTAGGAATCAGCATGGAACGGTACTTGCAGTGACTGACGCTGAGATGAGAACCGAACAGAAAAGGCTACTTGATGAATACGGGCTTGTAGCCGAGCTTGCCGGAGTTGCGAGCATAGCTGCATGGCGCAAGCTGCGCCTTGATCCAAATAGCCCTGCAGTGGCAGTGGTAAGCGGTGGAAACGTATAACAGGTTAGCGCATGGAGAAAGAAAATGATAGAATTCCTGCATGGATACTGTGCAGCGATCTGCTCATAAAGCTTAAGAACGAGCTTGCCAACGAGGCCATAGCAGTGCTTGAGGGCGAGATTAAGGCAGGCCGCATAAGCATAGGCGGCTCAGTGATAACGCAGCCAGATGAACAGAGCGACGGGGAGAACAAGCTTTTCGTTGTCAATAACCTCATAAACGATCGCGTGGCCATGCATGAGAAGTACGATTTCTTAATAGCAGAGTTTGAGTCCAATCCATCAAAGTTCGATGGCAAGACTGCCGAGCGCATGGAAGGCCTGAAGAAGTTCGTGCTGGCAGTGGACGAGATGCGTATGCTAATGGCCTATAGCCAGATGATGGACAGGTGGGCCGAAGAGACTACACATCATGTCAGGGAAAATAGCATATCTGAGATAATTAGGGCCACTATGCAAGATGATGCCGGAAGGCGCGAGGCATTGCGTTTTGTGCTCTCATTAAAAAGCTTCATCAAGGAAAGCATACTTTCTGAACAGGAAAGGCAGGAACTTGCGCAAGCAATAAGTAGTTAGCCACACATTCTGAGTGTAAATGCCGGCGAGCCTTTGTATAAACTCATAATATTTGATCTTGGAGGGGTCATCATAGACTATTCAGAGTTAGAGTACTACGCGTATCTCGGTTCCAAATATAACATATCCATAGGAAGGGTAAAAAGGATAATGGCTCCTCTTGCTGAGAAACTCGAGGCCTCTAGCATAACGCAGAAAGCCTTGGAGCGCGAGGCATCCACTGCATTTGGCATACCCTACTGTGATTTGGAGTGGTCTGCTGCATTTGAACGTCTTACTAGCACCAATCTCCAAGTGAAGAAACTAGTTCAGAGACTCCGGAGAAAATATCGCGTCGTGTTGTTATCAAACATAAGCAGGAGCAGATACATAGTCGCTTCGACAAAGTACTTTAGACCCTCAATGTTTGATAAGGTCTTTGCGTCCTATGCCCTTCAAATGCGAAAGCCAGAGGCAAGGGCATTCAGGTACGTGCTAAGGAAAATGCACGTGAAAGCCTCGGAGGCGCTATTCATAGACAATCAGTCCGACAACATAGCAGGAGCCAGGAAAGTCGGCATCCGCAGCATACTCTTTACCAATTACAAAACACTCGAAACTGCGCTCAGGCGCATGAACGCGATTTGATGAGTCTATCCCTAGTAATCAGCTCTGCTGCTGAGAAGCTGTTTGCAGGAAGGTGGATTGCAGGAATAGGTATACCAGATGCACTGGCGGCGTCCGCGAACATCGCGAGGCATGGCATAAGGCCTATCATCAATTACCTTGGAGAAGATTACACAGAAATGCAATCCGTGGAGCGCTCAATAGGCACATATTCGAAGCTTATGAACGCGCTAGTTTCGTCTAGCATACATGCTGATATATCGGTAAAGCTCACACAGCTCGGGCTTCTTATAAATAAAGACGTAGCCATCAATAACTACGCTAGGATTGCAGCCATGGCGCGCAGGCATCGCCTGTTTACGTGGCTGGATATGGAGGGAGCAGAGCATGTCGCAGATGCGATAGAGGCATACCTGTCTAATCTGGGTCATGGGGGCACAGGCATATGCATACAGTCTAACCTGAAAAGAAGCGAGAAAGACATTTCAACCATTTTGAAGAAAGGAGGCATAGTGCGCCTTGTGAAGGGCGCATATTCGGTAAGCAAAAACAAAGGATATATATCGCACGATGACGTTACAGGCAACTATCTCAAGCTTATGAGAATGCTGTTCAGAGGCACGGATGAATTTACTATAGCCACGCACGATGACCGGTTGATAAGTGAGGCCAGGCGTTTGAATGTCAATGAAAAGAGGCACGTCACTTATGCCATGCTGAGAGGCATACGCAACAAGCTAATCATTGAGCTTGCAGAAGATGGCGAGTCAACGGCACTCTATGTGCCATTCGGCGAGGAATGGGTGCCATACGCATACAGAAGGCTTAAAGAAGCTGGGCATGTCAAGTTATTGTTTAGATCATTGCTTGAGCGGCAAGGTGTATGAATGGAGGCCGAACAGAAGAATGCGAACGAGATAAGTGCGTACGCCGTGACATAGCAGCAATTTATTGTTAACTTCGCAAAATCCTACTGGTCTCTCAGCCCCGTCGTCTAGCGGCCAAGGACCGCGGGCTTTGGACCCGCGTACATCGGTTCGAATCCGGTCGGGGCTACATATGCATAACTAATGCGATACAGGGAACCCGATGACACTAACATGGTACTACCTAGTAATAATCTCTGCCGCGCTTATGAGCACAGCGACTCTAGTCGAGAAATTTGCGCTGAAGAATGAGCACGCCTCAGTGTACAGCAGCGACGCAACCCTCCTGATTGCCGTGGCATCGCTGTTGCTTATCCCGTTTGCTAACTTTCATATCACTGCGAAGGAGCTGCTGGTCATGTATCTGCTGAGTCTCACCTCAACTACGACTTATCTTCTGACAGCCAGGACGTACAAGCATGGGGACGTATCGGCTGCCAGCCCAATTCTTAGCACCCTTCCATCTGTTTTTACCGTGCTTCTGGCATTCATCTTCCTAGGCGAAAGCCTCAGGGTGAGCCAGTATATATTCATAATCGTACTTGTCGCCCTTACTTACCTTCTGCTTTTCAGGAATGGCAGGAACGGCATCAAGTACTTCGAACGCATGCGCTACATTAACTATCTTATCATAACCTCGCTGCTCATGGCAGTAGGCGCCATACTTATGAAGTACGTGCTTGACCTGGGAGTCAGCATATTCACGCTGTTCGTCGTGCTTGGGCTGTCGATAGCGTTCAATATGGCGGTATACATGACATTCAAGTACGGCGGCGTAAGGGAGATGACTAAAAATCTCATGAAGCATCCTGCACCGCTTACTACCATAGCGGTGCTAACGCTGTTTTATAGGCTCACTTATTATGCTGCTGCATCTGTTGCTTTCATAAGCATTGTCTCGCCACTGAGGCAGGGCGCAACCGTAGCCATAACCGTTATGTTAGGTGCCATAATATTCAAGGAGCACGATTTGGTGCGCAAGATGGCCTTGGCAGTCATGATGGTTGTATGTATATATTTCGTGATAAATCCATTGATCTTATGAGATGCTGAAATGACTGAAAAGATATACCAAACCGACTCATATGCTAAGGAAGCCGATGCAGCGGTTACGGCTGTTAACGGAAACGAGGTAGAGCTCGACAAGACAATCTTTTATCCGACCGGCGGCGGCCAGCCATGCGATACTGGCACGCTGGCGGTCAACAGCAAGGCTATTGCAGTTACAGAAGTAAAAAAGGACGGCGACCGCATTGTGCATTTTGTAGATGACGCATCCAGTCTTTCGGAAGGGACTGCAGTACACTGCGCAATCGATTGGGGCAGGCGCTACATACACATGCGGCTTCACACCGCCCTCCATATAATAGACGGGGTAGTTGAAAAGAGGTACTCAGGCAAAATAACCGGCGGCCAGATATACGAGGATAGGGCGCGGATGGACTTCGATGTTCCCGGTCTTGACAAGACGAAGTCGCAAAGCATCATCGATGATGCACAGAGCATTGTAGAAGAAGACCATCCAGTCACTGTAAGGTTTATGACAAGAGCTGAGGCCTCAAAGATTCAAGGTTTGGCAAGGACAGCGCCTGGAGAAGAATTACTCGAAAAGCTAGATCAGATCCGCATTATAGACATAGAGGGCTTCGATTTCCAGCTAGACGGCGGCACCCATGTGGCGCACACAAAAGAGGTCGGCAAGATTAAAATCATAAAATACGAAAACAAAGGGGCCCACAACAAAAGAATAGAGATAGCACTTGAGTAATCAAAGGCTCTTGGTTTCAGCATCGATGGTCTTGTGCTCATACGCGAATACTGCACCCTTCAGCGCCTTGAGCGCTATCGTTGCGCATTTCGCCCGTGCGGGGCCCGGATCTATGCCGAGTAGGCCTACAACAGTATTGAATCCCATCTTCTCGACTTCGGCCAGTGTCTTTCCCTTCACTAAATCCGTAAGCATGCTGGCGGCGCCGATGCTTATCGCACATCCCTTGCCGTCAAACTTGACATCAGCGATCCTCTTGCCCTTTACACTTATGTATATAGTTATGTCGTCTCCGCATACTGGATTGTATTCGTGCAGTTCTGCATCTGCTCCATCAAGCTTGCCTTTGTTGTGCGGATGCTCATAATTGGATATGAGCTCTTCTGCGTACAAGTCCATAGGCATAAGTTCGCCTCAAGCAACTCTGAAAATCTTCTTGACCTTTGCTATTGCGTCAACGGCCTTGTCTACTTCAGCCTTTGTGTTGTAGATGTAAAAGCTCATTCTTGCCACGGCTGCTTCATTGAGTATATTGGCTACAAGTGGCATCGCGCAGTGATGACCTGCGCGTATCGCTATTCCTTCGCTGTCGAATATGCTTGCGACATCGTGCGGATGCACCTTATCTACCTCAAACGATATCACGCCACCCCTGCTCTTGATCTGCGACCGGCCAAGCCCAAATACTGACACGTTCCTAACGCTTTCCAGCCTGCTGAGCGCATACTCCGTAAGCTCGATCTCGTGCCTCCTTACGTTTTCCATGCCAAGCCTATTTAGATAATCAAGTGCAGCAGACAGCCCTATGCCTCCCTCTATGTTCGAGGTACCTGCCTCAAACTTCCATGGCAGGTCGTTCGGCGTATAGTCTTGGAAACTGACAGTGCGTATCATGTCGCCCCCTCCAAACAATGGCGGCATATCCTCCAAGAGCTGCCTCTTAGCATACAGCGCCCCTATGCCCGTAGGCGCAAGCATTTTATGTCCGGAAAGCGCGAAGAAATCACAGTCAATGTTCTTTACGTCAACCGGCATATGCGGTGCGGACTGGGCTCCATCCACGAGCACCTTTGCGCCGGCCTTGTGCGCCATGGCGGTTATTCTCTTCACGTCGTTTATAGTGCCAAGCACATTCGAAACGTGGGTTATGGCAACTAGTTTCGGGTGCTTTTCAAGCTGTTCCTTAAGGCTTTCCTCATCAAGCCTGCTGCGCTCCTCATCGAGCTTTATGTAGTCAAGAATAGCGCCGGTCTTCTTTGCCAGCATTATCCATGGGACTATGTTGCTGTGATGCTCCATCTCTGATATAAGTATGTGGTCTCCTCTCCCTATGTTGGAGGCTCCCCATGTAAGTGCCACAAGGTTCATGGCCTCTGTTGTATTCCTCACGTATACAAGCTCCTGGTATGAGTTTGCATTCAAGAATTTTGCTAGCTTCACCTTAGAGCCTGTGTATGCCTCGGTTGCGCGCTCCGAAATCTCGTATATCCCCCTGTGTATGTTCGCGTTGTAGCCTTCATAGTACTCCTTTATGGCGTTTATCACCTGCGCTGGCTTCTGCGAGGTGGCTGCGCTGTCCAGATAGACGAGAGGCTTGCCATGCATCCTAATGCCGAGTATCGGGAAGTCCTTACGTATCTTTTCCACATCAAGCGCCGTCCTAGCTTTGCCATGATTCGATTCAATCATTTTGTTCACTTGCCGTCTGCCCGTTTGAGCGCATCTGCCCGTACCCGCTTGCCTCGAGTTCTCCGACCAGCTCCACGCCGCCTTCCTTGATTATCCGGCCATCGGATATTACATGCACGAACTGGGGCTTCATGTACTTCAGCACCCTGCTGTAGTGCGTTATTACAAGCAGGCCCATACTGTTTTTAGTGGCGAGCTCGTTAATGTTCTCCGCAACTACCTTGACGGCATCTATGTCGAGCCCGGAATCAGGTTCGTCGAGAATCGCGATACCCGGCTTCAGTACAGCCATCTGCAATATCTCTGCCTTCTTCTTCTCGCCCCCAGAGAAGCCCTTGTTAAGCGACCTGCCTATCACGCCATTGTCGATTTTCAGTTTTTCGGAGTAAGCCTTGATGTTCTCCATAAATTCGCGCATATTTACTGTGCCGTCTGTCTTTGATTCAAGGGCCGACCTGAGAAAGTTGACGAAACCAACGCCATCTATCTCAACAGGATTCTGGAATTGGAGGAATAGCCCTAGCTTTGCACGCTTATCCGGGCTTAGTTTCAATATGCTATTCCCATCGATTAAGATGTCGCCTTTCGATATCTCAAGACCAGGGTAGCCCATTATGGCCTTGGCCAGTGTTGTCTTGCCCGAGCCGTTGGGCCCCATAAGCACATGGAACTCACCGCTATTCACTACTAAATTTATCCCGTTCAGTATGGTTTTACCGCCGACACCAACGTGCAGGTCTTTAATCTCCAGTTTCATGGTATCACATCTTCATAGTTGCTTTTTACAGCTATCTAATCATCAGCGAACACGAGAGCGACATGCCCTTAGGGCACATGCTGCAAACTGCCTTTTGTGCCTCGTGTTCATTATGGCTTAGCATATGCCTTGCTATCTTGTCTATGCTACCATGATCGAAAACAATCCCATTGCCTTTCGGTTGCTTGCCATTTACGTACTTGCTTATCTCCGCTTGTGTGACGCCTATGAGCCTGGCTATCTCGACCTGCTTCAGTTTGTACTTCAACGCCATGGTTCGCGCAAGGTTCCCCTTGAGCGCTGGCATAAACTCCCTCAACACAACATCGTAGTTTGCATCCATCGTATCACCTGAGCTTGTGTGCCCCATCGAATTGCGCTTGCTGGCCTTGTGTCTGGCTTGCCCATGCGTCCTTCAGGCTTATCTCCGGAACACCCCCACTTCTTTCCCGCAGCCTGCTAAGTGCTATTGCGGCTGCGATCGACCTTATACGCTGATCATTTATCTTACCAAGCGTCTCCAGCATGAAGCCTCCAACAACTATCTTCTTCGCCTCGTCGCGTTGCACCCCCCTGGCAGATATGTAAAAGATATCGTCCTCGCTTATTGGCGACACAGAGCTAGAGTGTGTGGCCTTGACTTCGCCCTCGTCTATGGACATGTCGGGCATCATCTTTATCTGCGCACCGTTGTCGTATATAAGGCCCCGCTCCTTAAGGTACGAAAGCGACTTTTTCGAGCCATGTAGCACTTTTGCCATCCCCTTGGCAATCACAGACGACGTGTCCATGGCAACGACCTTTGCCTCTGATGTGGCAACTGAGGCCTCGCCCCCATTCAAAAGACCCGTGTACATGTCAAGCTTTTGTGCGCCTACGCCAATTACAACGTCATTTGACTCAACACGAGAATTGCTGCCTATGGCTGCCAATTCGCTGTGCTGCTTGTGAATCGCACCTCCGGCATACAGGCTGTTCATCGCGATAGATGCTCTGTCTTGCGCAGTTGCATTAGCGATTGAAAAGCCTGCAGCGCCGCTTTCCTCTACGTGCAGCACGTTCATCTCAACCGCAGAGCGTTCGTCTCCCTGAATGTTCTGCAGCATGCTTGTCATCACCTCACCTTGCCCGGAAGCGAACACCTCGTTCATGGTGAGTTTTGAGTTGCTGCCGGCTTTGACCGAAAGCAGCAATGGCGCAACTGTTGTACCTGAAATAAAAAGCACACTGAGTGCCACCTCAGCGCCGGATGGCACGTCTAGAATGAATGCTTTCTTAGCAAAGGCTCCTGCAAATGCGCTGAACCTATTATTGTCGTGTATAAGCCCGTTCATATGCTCCAATGCGCCATTTGCATCTGCCCCCTTGAGGGATCCCGAATCGTCAAAAACCAGCTCGTTGTTCAATATTACAGCATCAAACTTCGTTTTCAGTTTTGTGGCTATCTTCGAAGCGAGAGCGCTGTGATCTACCAATTGCTGTTCCTCCGAGAGCAGTTTCGCGTAGCGGTCCAAGTCAAACTCCACCCCATATTTTTTGTAGAGCTCATTCAGCTCATAGGGCTTTGACCTGTAATCGATCGATGCGCCTATGGGCCTTTCTGGGGTCATAAGATCACTATCAGCCTACTGCATTTGTGGTATCTAGCTTTATGAGGCGCTTTAGCTCAAGCGAGTACTCAAGCGGCAGTGCCTTCACGAGCGGGTCTATGAACCCCAAAACTATTGTGGCTATGGCGTCATCCTCCTTCATTCCCCTTGACATAAGGTAAAAAAGCTCGTCCTCACCAAGCCTGCCCACTGCCGCCTCGTGGCTGACGAAGGCGTCGTCAGCGTAAATCTCTTCATATGGGTAAGTATTGGTTCTCGCGCTGTCGTCCAGCAGCAATGCATCGCACTTGACTGCAGCGCTGGAATTAGTCGCCCGCTTATCGACGTGCACAAGCCCCCTGTACGAAGCGACTCCGCTTCCCTTAGACACGCTCTTCGAGATTATCTGCGAGGTCGTGTTCGGGGCCAGATGGTAAACCTTGCCGCCGGAATCCTGCACCTGGTTTTCTCCTGCAACCGCGATGGAAAGAATGTCGCCCTTGCTTCCGCTTCCCTTAAGAAATATGCTAGGATACTTCATGTTGGTTTTGCTCCCTATGTTGGCATCGAGCCATTCCATGTGCGCATTCTCGTACGCATAGGCTCGCTGCGTGACTAGATTATAGACATTCTTGGACCAGTTCTGCACAGTAACGTACCTGACGTGCGCATTCTTGTGTACGACTATCTCGACCACTGCGGAATGCAGCGAAGAGCTGATGTATATCGGAGCTGTGCATCCCTCTATGTAGGTAACGTCAGCGCCTTCATCTGCCACAATGAGCGTGCGCTCGAACTGGCCTGCCTTCTCTGCGTTTATCCTGAAGTAGGCCTGCAGCGGCATAACTACCTTAACGCCTTTCGGCACATAAATGAAGCTACCGCCGCTCCATACTGCTGTGTTGAGCGCTGCGTACTTGTTGTCAGTCGGAGGTATTATTGTCCCGAAGTATTTCTTGACGAGTTCCGGATATTTCTTGACCGCTGTATCTGTATCGGTGAATATGACCCCCTGCTTCTCAAGCTCCTCCTTGACGTGGTGATACACGACCTCAGAATCGTACTGCGCCTCTGCACCAGCAAAGAACTTGCGTTCGGCTTCTGGAACGCCAAGCTTGTCGAACGTCTTCTTTATATCCTCGGGCACGTTCTCCCACGCATCGCTCTTGTTCGCCTTAGGCTTCAGGTAGTAGTATATGTCATCGTAGTCTATCTTGCTGAGGTCGGCGCCCCACGTCGGCACAGGCTTGGATACAAATGTCCTGTAGCCCGCGAGCCTTTTCTCGAGCATCCAGTCCGGCTCTCCCTTGCTCTTCGATATGAACCTTACGGTGCCTTCGCTTAGACCCTTCTGTATCTCAGAATACTCTGTCTTGTCCCGGAAGCCGTAGAGCTTGAGGTACTCATTTTCCTCTTGAACAACATTACTATCCTGCGTTGCGGTCATGTTATCTACTAATTTTATAACCCAGTAATATGGATGGCTTCTCCATAATATTTAAACCTTTATATCACGGCGGAGTAAGCATGTCAAACTTAGGCAGCGTTCTCCTATAATGTCCGGTTGCATGAAAGGAACAGGACGAGAATGTCGGACCTGGTCGCTGCACCTTTAAATTGCTTGCCTGCGTAATATGCTTGCACACATGCTAATTGCGTAGAGTGGTTTAATGGCAGGTACAAAATTCACCAACGAGTTTACCTACAGGCACTTTCTCGAGTCGGGCAAGGAGCAGGAATTCGATGCACTTTTCGAGCAGGCGATGAAGGAAGCCAGGGCTAGCTTCGGTGCGAAGAACCCCATGTACATAGGCGGAAAGGAAGTGCATGCCAGCGAGCTTCTTGAAGAGCGCTCCCCGATAGACCGCAAAATGCTGATAGGCTACTTCCAGAAGGGCACGAGGGAGCACAGCCGCCTTGCGGTTGCAGAGGCCAAGAAGGCTTTTGCCCAATGGAGCTCCACTAACTACAAGGAGCGCATCACCATCTTCAGGAAGGCAGCCGAGCTGTTTGTGAGGGACAAGTTCAAGCTGGCTGCAGTGCTGAGCTATGAGAACGGCAAATCAAGGTACGAATCTGTCGGTGAGGTAGATGAAGCTATAGACTTCCTGCGCTACTACGCTGATGAGCTGGAGCGCAACAAAGGCTACATACGCAAGACCGCAATCCAACAGAGTTCCGGCAAAGTGCAACTTGGCTTCCAAGGGGCGCCATCTGGCAACGAGCGCATAACAATAACAATGGAGCCATACGGTGTATTCGGCGTCATCGCGCCGTTCAACTTCCCGGTGTCGATATCGGTCGGGATGAGCGTCGGGGCAATGATAACCGGCAATACGGTAGTGTTTAAACCATCGTCAACAGACAACATGTCGATGCTGACAGGCCTTCATATCTACAGGCTCATGAAAGAAAGCGGGGTGCCCGATGGTGTCTTCAATTACGTGACCGGTCCAGGCTCAGAGGTAGGTGACGAGCTGGTCTCAAGCAATGACGTTGCCGGAATAGTGTTTACTGGCTCGAAGTCGACTGGGCTCAAGATGATAGCACGCACCTTCAGCGCCGGGAACCAAAAGGCGTTTATAGTCGAGATGGGCGGCAAAAACCCCGCCATAGTGTCAAAATATGCAGACATTGACAAGGCCGTTGACGGGACTGTGAGCGCAGCATTCGGCTTCGCCGGCCAGAAATGCAGTGCCCTCTCCAGAGTGTACGTGCACGAGTCGATAAAGGAGATTTTCATAAGCAAGCTCCTCGAGCGCACAAGGGCCATAAAAGTGGGCGATCCGCTTGCCAAGGAGAACTACATGGGTCCTCTGATCAGCGAAAGCGCCTACAAGCGCTACGTAGAATCCGTAGAGAAGGCGAAGGCATCAGGCCGCATGCTCTATGGCGGGAACCGGGTAGCTACAAGCCTGGACGGCTTCTATGTCGAGCCCGTCATAGTTGAGCTAAGGCACGAGCACGAGCTGGTGCATACCGAGCTCTTTCTGCCGTTCCTGACCATAGAAACATACAATGAGTTCAGGGACGCGCTCAGGATGGCAAATGACGTCGAATACGGCCTCACGGCAGGCCTCTACTCAAAGAACAGGCGTGAAATAAAGGAGTTTGCTGAGGGCATCCAGGCAGGTACTGTCTACATAAACCGCGGCACCAGCGCAACAACGGGCGCCATAGTCGGCATGCACACGTTCGTTGGCTGGAAGGGCAGCGGCCTTACCGGCAAGGGAACGGGCAGCAGGCACTACCTATCACAGTTCATGAGAGAGAAAAGTGTCTCCCTTACCGAATGAGTGGTGTGCATGGGGCTGCTGAGCTTTATACAACGCCGGCAGAGGTACAGGACGGCAAGCATATCGATCGGCGGGGCAAGGCTACGCGCGCTTATAGCCGACACGATGCTGAAGCGCATGATAGGGCTTATGTATATGGATGAGCTAGCGCCAAACAGCTGCATGCTTTTCACTTTTGACTCCGATGGCAAGCCGGGCATATGGATGCGCAACATGCGCTTTCCGATAGACATACTCTGGCTTGATTCACAAAAACGCGTAATCGACATGTTTGAGAACGCAAGGCCATGCCGTGGTCTGACCTGCAAAACGATGTACCCATCTAGGCAAGCAAGGTACGTAGTTGAGACAAATTTAGGGTTTGTAAAGCGTAGAAAATTAAAGATCGGCGCGAAGGCCTCATTCAGAATTAGCAACTAGGCAAAATGCCAAAAAGAAAAGAATGGGGTGCTGCATTGGGCGCAGCACCCAACTTACTGTGCGGTTAAGCAAAGGTCCGTAGGGATTATCTCCTTCTTGCCTTGGCCCTTCTTGCCGGGCTCGCCCTCTTTGCGCTCCTCCTTGAGCTCCTCGAGCCTCTCATCCTTCCCCCACGGTTCATCTTTGTCCTTGCTACATAGCCGCTCTTGTCGATGAAGTATAGGTAGCCATTCTGCCTAGACACGCGCTCCTTTCCTATACGCGCCTTCCTTCCGCGCGCATTGGCTCTCATTGGTGTGCGCCAGACGTAACCGTCCTTGCCTAGGTAATAGAGATAGCCGTCTTCTCTACCTACCCTTTCTCTTCCAATCCTTTCTGCCATCAGATTCACCGATTACTAATACATGGATAAACTTAAATAACTATCGACGTAACTTCGAGGGAAAAACTGCCAAATGCGGTCTCGTTAGGCGTCTATGCATCTTTGGTGTGAATGTTATCTGCCGTGTGCAGCGCATACTTAATAATATCTTTTGCTAATACCTATCGATTCGCATGATAACCATAAAAATATTCGACAAGGTAAACCTGGCTGGATATACTCTTGTAGAAGGATTTCCTGGAATCGGCCTAGTCGGGCCCATGGCAATAAGCTACATGATAGACAAGCTGGGGATGCAGTACTGCGGCTACATAGAGAGCGACGACTTCCCACCATTGGTTTCGATACACGGCGGCAGACCTATGCCCCCTGTCCGCATGTACTACAGCCAGAAGCAGAAAATAGTCACGATTTTCGCCGAGTTCGCAATCCCTCTAAAGATGACTTATGAACTTACCACCGAACTCAACAAGCTGATAAAGGATGCAGGAATGGCAAAGGTAATATCCATAGGCGGCATGCCTTCCGGAACATCGCTGCAGATAGGCGACGATGACGACAAAGACGAAGAAGCCAAACATCAAAAGGAGGATGTTTTCGCGATAACCTCAAGCGCCAAGCTCGAGGGAGACGTCCGCAAGGCGGGCATGACACTGGTGAGCGAGGGTGTCGCCACAGGCGTAAGCGCCATGCTTCTGATTAACGCCGCAAAGACAGACCTGCCTGACGTCACGATACTCGTGCCTGTCGACCAGAACATAGTAGATCCACGCTATGCCGAATTGGCCATACAAGCCATAGACAAAATCGCGGACCTTAATATAGACACAACAGAGCTCGAACGCGAGGCCAAGGAAGTAGAAGCAAAGATAAGGGACATGCTCAAGAAGAGCAAGGAAACGCACGACAGCTACAAGCAGGTTGTGGACTCGAGCGGCCCATCGATGTACGCTTAAGCGAATGCAGGGGTGGCGGAGTCTGGTTTGGCTCTTACTAGCCACGGAAAAACGCGCAGGACTTAAGATCCTGTGGCCTAGCGCCTTCGAGAGTTCGAATCTCTCCCCCTGCACCTCATGCTGATAAGGGGTAATGCAGTGGAAGTGACTGATAACAAATTAATCAAACGGGCAAAACGAGTAGCCAAAGCGCATAAGGCGTCAACAGATGTTAAAACTGGCAGGGTAGGCTGCGCATTAATCACTAATAAAAACCATGTGTATACTGGCGTGAGCATCGAGGCCTCTTGCGGAATAGGGTTCTGCGCCGAGCACAGTGCCATAGCCAGCATGGCGACCAATAGGGAATACAGCATTAAGAGAATCGTGGCCGTTTCAAGCAATGGAACCATATTGCCGCCTTGCGGCAGGTGCAGAGAGTTGATGTATCAGATCAACAACAAAAACTTGGATACTGAAATAGTCATCGGAAAAGGTAAAGCTACAAAACTCAGAGATTTGCTTCCAGAGGTCTGGCAGAAAAGGTTCTACTGAGAAGATTAGGCCCTCCAGAGCATGGAGATTACGGTATTTCTTTCTCGTGCGCCTTTACAAACTTCCATGACTGGCGCAGAAAGTCTGCAAAATCTTTTCTGTTATCGTAGAAATCCTTTAGGTAAGCGAGCAGTGGTCTGCCTTTTATGACACATCCTTGAAACTGTGGATGGGAACCGAAATTAAAGTCCACGACCTTACGTATCCTCTTATCATTCAGGATGATTTGTGGCACCATCTCGCTCAACTTCCATACAAGATATGGGGGATCAAATTCCTTCTCATCAGCCTTGGGGAGCACCTCCTTCCATTTCTCGAAATACAGGAAATGTGAGAGTTCATGCACGCATGTTACTGCCATTCCTATAAATTTAAATTTGTAGAATATGTCGAATCTCCTAGATTTTATGTATCTAGGGCCTACTGGGTCCATTGAAATGTAGGCGTGTATTATTCTGTCTTTTTTTGGCCATTCCTTCTCAATCACTTCCGATAGCGCAAGCATAACCTCATTGTTCAGAGAAGGCCAGTTCCTGTTGAATCTCATTAATGCTCTCTCCATTGCGGGTTTTTGTTTTAAATAAACCCTGCTAAAAAAACCATACGTTATCCTTCTTCGCTCATGTGCCGTGTCTATGCCTTTTAATAGTGTTTCCAGCTCTGGATACCAATGGTTGAAGATGCTTACCCAGCGGCTCCGCAGAGAATATATGGTTGGGAGGTCCATTCTCAACGGTATTATTTTAGCCTTAACGACAGGCAACCCCATGCAATTCACATCTTTGTGTATTGCTACTTATACAGCCCTATTTAAAAGGTGTGGCAGTGCCGCAGAAAGTTTGAAATATTCTAGTTGCTAATACATACCATGGCGAAAATAGTCCTTATCTCATGCTCAAAAAGCAAGCTGGACCACAGGGCGAAAGCCATCGACATGTACACCGGCGCACTCTTCAGGCTGAGCCTCCAGTACGCCAAAACACTTAAGCTCGACAAGCTGTTCATACTGTCGGCCAAGCACCACCTGCTTGACCCGAACAGGGAGATAGAGCCTTACGATTTGTCCCTAAAATTGATGAGCAAAGCCGAAAAGGCGGAATGGGCCAATATCGTGATAGGCCAATTGCGTGAACACGCTGATCTCGAAAACGACACATTCGTAATGCTTGCCGGAAGCGAGTATGCCAAGCCATTGGAAAGCCATGTGCACATAAAGGAATATCCGCTGGCTGGCCTTTCTCTTGGCAACAGGCTCAAAAGATTGAAGGCATTAGCAGCAGAGAGCGATAGGCATGGATAGTACAAACGAACGCTGTGCACTTTTGCACAAACTGTTTAACTCGCTGGAGAGGTTTACATGGCAGTTTGACGCGTCAAAGATACCACTCAATGGTATATACGTGTTCTTCGAGAAGGGTGAGAGAAGCCATGGCTTCGACCGCATAGTGCGGATAGGCACGCACAACGGCCAGAACCAGCTGCGCTCAAGGCTTGCACAACATCTAATAAACGAGAACAAGGACAGGAGCATATTCAGGAAGAACGTCGGCAGGGCAATAATAAGTAAATCTGGCGATATGAAGCTCCTCGAAATGTGGGAGAAGGATCGTACAACAAGAAAGGGCAAGTCCGAGAGCAAGGGCTTTGATATGGACGCGATAACAAAGGTGGAGAATGAGGTATCGGAATACATGCGGAAAAATCTCAGTTTCGTTGTATTTGAGGTCGGTGCCAAAGAGGATAGGCTGGCTTTGGAATCAAAGCTCATATCTACAGTGTCGCTGTGCGATGCATGCAAACCATCGCCTGACTGGCTCGGCAACTTCTCTTCTAAGCAGAAAATACGCGAGAGCGGCCTCTGGCTTGTCAATGAACTGTACAAGAAGCCTATGTCTTACGTCGACATCGAAGAGCTCGGGGCGAGGCTTGGTCTTGCCCCTAAACCGTAGCCTTTACCATATAACACAAAATTTTAAATACCTGCGATAGAAAACTCTACTGTACATTCTGCATATTAGCCACGGTGCGTGTTTTCATGGATAAAAACGAAAGCTATGATGTAATTGTAGCAGGAGCCGGCATGGCCGGATCGCTCGCGGCAGGCATAGCCGCCAAGAAGGGCCTCAGCGTGCTCCTCCTTGACCGAAACGACCGCGATACCGCCGGCAAGAAGAACAACTGGGGATGGACGTGCGGCGACGCTGTAGCGGGGTCGCACATCGACTACATAACTAAAAAGACCGGTATCACGTTCTCGAAGCCGGGCCTCGACCTGAAGGTCGACGGCGTATACGCATTCTCGCCGGACCTCGGCGCAAAGTACATGTTCGACGGTGTCGGCTACACGCTCGACAGGCCAGAGTTCGAGAGGATGCTCCTCGACTTTGCAATCAAGAGCGGCGCGCACTACGTGCATCATTTTGAGGTCGAAGGGCCCGTGATGGAAGGCAGCAAGGTTGCTGGTATATTCGGCAAGGACGAGAAGAAGGAGCACAAGACCTTCAGCTCAAAGCTGGTTATAGATGCATTGGGCGTAGCCACAGTGCTGAGGCGCAGGCTCCCCGAAAACAAGTACATAGAGAAGAACATCGACATAGATGACATAGAGTCAACAGGAAGGTACATCTACGAGTTCGAACTCGACCACGAGGATTTGCGCTACTACGACCCAAAGAATGCGCTGATACACCTGAATCAGGAGATGGCGCCAGGCGGCTATGGTTGGGTGTTCCCAAAGAGCAATGGGAAGATAAACATAGGGTTGGGCGTACAGAAGCGCAGCCTCGAGATGAGGAACCAGAAGCTCGGAAGGAAGGATACTGTGCAATCCCTTATCGACGCTTACGTGAAGTGGAACGTCACGATCAGGAACACTAAGCTGTTCAACAAGGACAATAACGGCAGGGGCATATGGTCGGTCGCGGTCCGCAGGCAGATGGAGAGCCTGGTATACGATGGCTACATGGGAGCAGGCGACAGCATGGCAATGCCCAATCCGATAAGCGCTGGCGGCATAGGCCCGGCGCTCATAGCAGGGGTGCTTGCCGGTGAGAACGCAGTCAGAGCGATAGCCGAGAACGACACGTCCGTCAGCGGGCTTTGGAAGTACAATCTGGACTACAACGAGGCATATGGCCATAAGACCGCCGGCATGGAGGTCTTCAGGATATACATGCAGTCGCTCAATAACGACACGCTCAACTATGGGATACGCACATTCCTGACTGCGAAAGAAGCCTCTGACATAACGCTTGGCGTAATACCGGAGCTCAGCATGACATCGAAGCTCAAGCTGATACTGAAAGGCGCATCGAACATAAGCGCATTCAGGAACCTGATTTATGTGGCAGGCAAGATGAAGGAGCTCAATTCCGTATACAATGAGTACCCGAAGAGCCCTGAGCAGTTCGATGCCTGGAAGCTACGCGTCGAGAAAATAATCAGCGAGGCCAAGGAACGCTTCAAGCCAAATCCGATATGACGTGATATTATGGAAAATTATACAAAATTCGAGAAGGCTAGGGTGATAGGCGCCAGGGCGCTGCAGCTTGCCAATGGGGCGCCGCCATTGATAAAGGTTCCCGAGGACATAATCGAGCCTCTCGACCTAGCAGAGCTGGAATTCGAGAAGGGAGTAATACCAATAACAATAATCAGGGAATGAGGCTCTTAGCCTTGCGCAGCTCCTTCACCGTGCCCATATACTCGCCCCTCAGCGTGTACACATAAGCCCTGTCGTGCGAGAATATGCCGCTCCTCAGCAGCGGGTTAATGTTTTCACCCTTCGAGCCCAGCTCGTTCACAGGCATGCCGAGTATAAGGTCGTTGTACGCAGGCATGACTACGAGCCTCGATGGCTTGAACCGGCCGTATCTCTCTTTTGCTTTCGCTCGCGCAACTGGAGCTATGAGCCAGGCCTTCTCCCGGTAGAGTGCGCCGTTGCTGTCGCGCACTGTGACTGCTATGTGGTTGTGCGCTGTCACTATGTACCTGCATTCAACTGCCTTCTCGGACGGCCATGTATGTCCGTGAATAAGCGCAACATCGCCCAGTACGAGCTCCCTGAGGGGCTCTATGCCCGCAATCTCCCCCAAGTGTGCATCGTGGTTGCCTGCCACCACTTCCACGTCTAGCGCACCGAGCGCGCCGAAGAATGCTGCAATCGCCCTCCTTTCGGAAACGGGTGGATACAGCACGCTCTCCTTCACGTCGCCTAGCAGCACAACGCCCTTCGCAGAGAACTCATTGGCGGTGCCGATTATGTGCTTCGCCATCTCAGCGCTGGTGCCATATACATGTATGCCCTTGTCTGCGAGCCTCGCCTCTGCACCTATGTGGAGATCGCCCACTACAAGGACGTTCCTACCGTTGTCGTTAACCACGAGTGCGGGTTCGTTGTAGACAAACCTGATCGATTCAATGCTGCCCATAATGCCGCGCATAAATCGCAGTGCTGCTTATTTATATTTTGTTTGCCAAAACACGTTGCTTGGTGCGGATGTGGCATTTAACTTCTCGCCCACGATAGGCAGGGTTGCAGGCATAGGCGTGCAGCTGCACTGGTCGTTCATACTGCTGATGCTGTTCGCCCTCGTGCTTTCGTTCTACATATTCCTAGTGTTCCTGCTATTGTTCGTGTGCGTATTCCTGCATGAGCTTGCGCACTCGCTTACCGCGAAGCGCTACGGCATAGGCGTAAAGAAGATAGTGCTGTACCCCCTCGGCGGTGGCTCCATAATAGACCTTGACAATGTGCCGCCTTCGCTCGAGTTCAGGATATCGATAGCCGGGCCAGTATCGAGCTTCTTATTGGCCTTCCTGTTCGGCATGGCTGTCGTGCTGCTGCCAGGCGGTACAGTTAAGGTGTTCGTGCAGCTGCTGTTCATCCTCAACCTGCTGCTCGCCGTATTCAACATATTGCCATGGTTCCCGATGGACGGCGGACGCGTGCTGAGGAGCTACCTGCAGCGCAGGCACAGCTTCCTCGACTCAACGCGCACTGCAGTGAAGGCGAGCAACGTGCTCATCGTGCTGTTCATAGTAGGCACGCTCGTGTATGTTGGGCTGGAGCCCGGCTATCCATTCTTCTACAAGGAGTTCATAGTGCTGTGGGACGTCTTCATAGCAGTGTTCCTTTACGGCGGGGCCAAGGCCGAGCTTCAGGCCGCATACCTGAAGACCTACACGAGAGGGCTGACGGCCGTCTCGGCGATGACTAAAAACTACATAATGACGAAGGGTTCAACGACCCTAGCGCGCCTGTATGGTATGGTTCTTGACAAGCATACCCACATAGTGCTGTTCAGGAATGCGGGCAAGTATTACGTGGTATCGCGGCTGCCCTACAACTCCCTCGGCAAGATGGCAGGGGGCATGGCCAATCAGAGCATATCTGGGTTCAGCGCCGAGCTACCCACGCTTGATGCTAAGGCGAGCCTCTACTCCGCGCTGGAGAGGATGCAGGAGGCCAACACCGGCGTGGCGGGCGTGCTCAGCCATGGCATGCTGGTAGGAATACTGCAGAGGCAGCACGTCGAATCTGTCATAGCGCTCCATGTCTCCCGTGCAGAGGGAAGGACTAAAAATGCTTAGACGGCATATCTAAGCGGCGACTGGTGGATTTATGCTCTATCTTGACAGGCTTACCCTGCATAACTTCAAGTCGTTTCGGCATGCGAACGTGAGCTTCAGTAATGGCTTCAACTGCATAGTGGGCCCTAACGGTTCTGGCAAATCCAACCTCTGCGACTCGCTGCTGTTTGCCCTTGGCGAGTCATCCCTAAGGCGCATGCGGGTCACTGCGACGGCCAACCTGATAAACGGCACGGTCAAGCCTGATCCCGAAACGCATCTCAAGCGCAGCTACGTGACGGTCATGTTCTCTGACGGCTCTGACAAGCACATAGAGGTTTCGAGGATAGTGCGCTCCAACAGCAAGATATCCTACAGGCTCGACGGCAAGAGGGTGCACAGGCAGGACATAATGGATGTGCTAGACGCCAACAACTGCAATATAAACGAGACCAACACGATAACGCAAGGAGAGATAACCCGCATACTCAACTACAATGCCAAGGAGCGGCGCGGGCTTCTTGACGTGGCAGCAGGCATAAAGGAGTTCGACGACAAGAAGGAGAGCTCCCTTAAGGAGCTAGGGAAGGTCGAGGACAAGATATCCAACGCCAAGGTGATGCTCGGCGAGCGCGAGGGCTTCCTGAATGAGCTCAAGAAAGAGAAGGACGATGCCGAGCGATACATCGCGCTTACCGACTCTGTCAAGCGCATGAACTATTCGCTGCTCAAGAAGCGCGAGTTGCAGCTTGCAAAGGAATACGGCGAAGCCGCAGACAAGCTCTCAAGGTTCGGCGAGACGCGCACGGGGATAGAGCGCAGGATATCCAGCCTGGGCGAAGAGGCGAACAAGTTGGGTGCCGAGCGCTCCGACAAGTCGCAGAAGCTCAGCGAGCGCTCGTTGGAGACGAGCTCGGCCGGCAAGAAGCTAGAGGAGATAAATGCGTCGGCAGCCACGGTTGCCGCCCAGTCGGACAGCCTGTCGAAGGAGCTCTCGGCAGGAAAAGAGCGCATAGAACTGCAGAAGTCCGAACGCAAGAGGATAAAGTCGCAGATCGGCGCCAACGAGGCCGAACTGCAGGCAGTCAAGGCGCAGATCGACGAACGCTCCTCCACATTGAAGTCGCTAGGCGTAGGCCCCGAAGAGGCCGAGGAGGCGCTCGCCGCATATGAGGAGCATCAGAAGCGCGTTGATTCTGCGACAGAGGAAGAGGAGGCGCTGCAGCGCAGGCTGGCCAGTGCCAATGCGAGGTCGCAGCAATTGGAATCCGAATCGAAAGGCATAGGCTCGCAGATCGCCTCGCTTTCCGAAGAACTATCTGCCAGCGAAAAGAGGGCGCAGGACGCCAAGGCATCGAGCGCTTCTGTGGCGAAGAGGATAAGCGACGCTAAGGAAAGCATATCCGCCATCATGGCAGAGGAAGAGAAGCTGCAGAAGGAGCGGGCGCGCTTGGACGAGCAAGTTATAAACGTGCGCGAGTCGCTCGCGTTGTACGGGGGTAGCCAGGACAGGGCCGCAGCAGCGCTCTCCAGTTCAATAAAGCAGGGATTCTACGGAAGGGCGTACGAGCTCTGCTCATTCGACGACAAATATTCTAATGCAGTCTCTGCTGCCGCCGGCAGCAGGCTAAACTACTTCATAGTCGACTCGATAGACGTTGCCAAGCGATGCATAGAGACGATAAAACAGAAAGGCCTCGGCCGTTCCACGTTCATACCCCTCAGGGAGCTCTCTGTTAAGCTGACAGAGCGCGCGTCCGGGCAGGAGCCCCTGATAAACTTTGTCAAGTTCGACAAGAAGTTCGCGCAGGCCTTTGAGTACGTATTCTCCAACACATTCCTTGTCCCGAGCGTCGATGCTGCACAGAAGATAGGCGTTGGCAAGCACAGGTTCGTCACGCTTGACGGAGAGCTGATAGAGCAGTCAGGCGCGATAACAGGCGGCCAGATAAAGGCGATGCAGTTCCCTGGCAAGCTCCAGGCGGAGCTGAAGAGCCTCGAGGAGGAGAGGGCCGGGCTCGCCAAGAGCCTGTTAGATATATCTGCGCGCGTGGATTCGGCAAAGAAGGCGCTCTCGGCGCTTGAGATAGAATCAATGAACTATGGCATCGAGCTGAAGCATGCCGGCGAGGCAAGCGAAACGGCACTCACAGCTCTGAAGGAACTGAACGCCAGGGGTTCATCTCTATCTTCGCAGATGCTGGCCGCGCAGAAGGAGCTCAACAGCCTTGAGAGCGCAATCCGCGACGCCGCAAAGAGGAAGTCGGCCGCGAGAGCGGCCCGCGACGCCCTGCATTCAGCACTGGCATCTTCGCAAAAGGGCACCGAGGCGCAGGACGGCGCTTCGAAGGCTATGTCAAGCGGGATAAGGAAGGAGATAGAACAGCTGATGATGCGCCAAGCGTCGCTTGCCAAGGAGAATGAGATGCTGGCGGCGCGCGACTCAGAGCTTGAGGCGGAGCTCGTCAAGCTCTCTCGGGACGCAGACCAGGCGAAGGATTCCATCGCTTCGCTGAAGGAGCGGCAGAAGGGGCTCCTGGCTCAGAAGGGAGAGCTGGAGAAGAAGCTGAAGAGCCACGACGAGCTTTCCTCATCGCTCTACAAGGAGCTGTCTGAACTGGACAAGCGTATATCAGAGCTCGGATTTGAGCGTGGCGAGCGCCAGGCAGAGCTCGACAAGCTGAATAGAGAGCTCATGCTCGCGGAATCGGCAAAGATGCAGCTCGAGACAAGGCTCGGCGACATAAAGGCGGAGCTCGCAACGTATCCCGCCTACGAGGAGATGCCCGACAGCCCAGAGTCGCTGGAGAAGAGACTCGTCATAGCAAAGAGCGACATAGAGCGCCTCGGCAATGTCAACCTCAAGGCGCCGGAGATGTACGAGGTGAGGAAGCGCGATGTGGACGAAGCAGAAGCGAAGCTGCAGGTCCTCGACAACGAGCGCAACTCTGTGCTCTCCATGATAAACGAGATAGAGTCCAAGAAGCTTGCAGTGTTCATGGAGACTTTCAGATCTGTGAACGAGAACTTCAGGCAGCTGTACAGCTACATATTCGACGGCGAGGCGTCGCTTGTGCTAGAGAACCCTAAGGAGCCGTTCGAATCGGGGCTCAAGATAAGCATGCAGGATAAGTTCAAGAAAACAACAGAGCAGCTTTCTGGGGGAGAGAAGTCGCTGCTAATACTCATACTGATATTTGCGATACAGATGCGCAACCCGATGTCATTCTACATATTCGACGAGATAGATGCTGCGCTGGACAAAGAGAACTCGAAGAAGCTCTCCATGCTGATAAAGCAGATGAGCTCTAGGTCGCAGTTCGTTGTCGTGAGCCACAACGACTCGCTGATAAGCGCAGCCGAAACGGCGATGGGCGTGGCCCTGCAGAACGGCGAGTCGAAGGTCATAGGAATACAGCTCGTCGGGCCAGGCACTCCCGAGAGTGCGGAGAAGAAGAAAGCATAGGCAGGTGTTTATTATGCAGGGAAAGAGAGCCAACCACAATGCCAATGTGCAGCGCAGGCATGATATAATCACATGGCCACTATATGTGCTGCTCGTTCTGATGCTCGCTCTTTACATATTGTTCCAGCGCGTCGCCTACATCTCGCTCGTTGCAGGCATACTGGTCGTAGTGCTGATAGTAGCGCTGCTCGTCATAGAGATAGCCAATGCATCGATGCAGAAGAAGGGAAGGGTGCGGAACATTGCCGAGATAGTGCTGGGCATAGCCATAGTGGTCGCGCTGTGGTTCGGGCTTCAGGCGGTGCTGGCCACGAGCCATCCGCTCGACGTGGTGCCGAGCTGCAGTATGCTGCCTTACCTGCAGAGGGGCGATATGATCCTGCTCCAGGGGGTGCATAACATATCTCAGATAAAGGCGCCTGTCGTCGATGTAACCCAGGAGCAGGTTGCCGCGCTCGAGCAGAACCTCAACAGGGAGTCGCTGGAGTGCGTAGCATACCTCAGCACCCCTGCAGGCACGTACGTCTCGCAGTTCGTGCGGCAGGGTTACAGCGTTGGCCTGCTCTACAGCTCATCTTCAGGAAGCGAGATAGTGCCCGGCAGCTTCCAAGACGGGAATCTCGTGCGCTACACCTGCGGCACCACAAGCGTGCTATTCACGAACGGCACCATAATGCAGGAAGCGTATACAAAGTCGATAACGATCGGAAACACAACTATAACCGGAGACGCCAACAACACCGTGCTGGTATACGGAACCGTGCCTGGCGACCTGTTCTACAGCTATGGCGACGCCTACATAGTGCACAGGGTATACGCGGTGCTCCGCACAAGCAGCAACTACTACGTGCTTACGAAGGGCGACAACAATCCTGGCCTAGACTTGCAGTACGGCAATTACCCTGCTAATTCCTCGGAAGTGCAGGGCAAGGTCATCGCCTCAATTCCTTATCTCGGGTACCTCAAGCTCGCGATAAGCGGCAGCTTCACAGAGCCAACGGGCTGCAACTACACGACGCAGGGCTGATGCCTGCTTTCATACGCCGACGAAACCAGCCAACGCAACAATTTATATATGTGTTTCTACTAAAATACCTCTGCAATAAAGCCGACTTAGCGTCTGTTCTCTGGCCTAATGCTCGGATTTTACGGTGCCCTAAATGGCAGACTTGGCAAGCGACATACGGCTCGCAGTCGACAGCGGAGTCACAGCCATGGGCGTCAACAAGGTCATAGACTCGATAAAGGACAATAGCGCCAAGCTCATAGTCCTGGCAGAGAAGAACAAGCCCCAGACAGCAAACGACATATCGCACCTGGCCAAAGTGGCAGGCATAAGCGTGATTGTATTTCCGGGCAACTCAATGGAACTCGGGGCGGTGTGCGGCAAACCCTACAGCGTCTCCGTGCTGTCCATATCAGAGCAGGGCAACTCGAAGATACTCGAGGAAAATTACGTTCAACATACAGCAAAGCAATGATGGTGATATTTTGCCTAACGGTGAATTCGCAGCAAGGAAGCTCCTGAGGGAGCGGAGGCACCAGCGCCTCCTGAAGAAGTGGCTAAAGCGGAGGAGGCTCAAGCTGAAGCAGAAGTACGATCCTATGGGCACAGTGCCAAGGGCGACCGGCCTTGTGCTGCAGAAGTTTGCTGTCGAGCAGAAGCAGCCGCACTCCGGGCAGATAAAGTGCGTGCGCGTGCAGCTCATCAAGAACGGGAAGGTCGTTGGGGCTTTCGTGCCTGGCGACGGCACCATAAACTACATAGACGAGCACGACGAGGTCACGATAGAGGGCCTTGGAGGCTCTCAGAGAGGCCAGATGGGATGCATACCTGGCATGAAGTACAAGGTAGTCGAGATTAACGGCGCCAATGCGGTGCAGATAGTGAAGGGCAAGCAGGAGAAGCCGAAGAGATGACGATCATGGAGAAGGAAGCTCAGGAGGCAATCGCTGGTGCGCAACCAAGCAATGCACTTACCGGCAGCGTTGCCGCGCCGAAAAAGCGCCGTCCGCAGGCCAAGACAGCGCCCCTGCCAGAGCACCGCGACGGCATGGACCTTTCGCTGCTTTTCGAAAAGTACAGCTACGACGTTGCCGTATCAGACCAGAGTATAAAAAGTTACGTAAGCCTGAGGCCTGCGGCCTATCCTGCGAGCTACAGGCGCACGAGCGACAAGAAGTTCTCGAAGGCCAACATAAACATAATTGAGAGGCTGGAGAATGCACTGATGCGCGGAGGCACCGGCAAGAAGATAGGCGGGCACGTCATACGCACAAAGGGCAGGCTTCAGGGCAAGAAGCTCAAGGTCATGCACATAATAGAGAAGGCGTTCGACGCAGTGCATGCGCAGACAGGCAGCAATCCCGTTCAGGTGTTCATCAATGCGCTCGAGAACAGCGCACCAATAGAAGACACCACCCGGATAAGGCAGGGCGGCACAATATCGAACATACCTGTAGACATAAGCGCGAGCCGCAGGCTCGACACGGCGCTCAGGAACATAGCCACTGCAGCAATAATCGGCGCTTTCTCCAACAAGCGCAGCATCTCTCAGGCATTGGCCAACGAGCTTATCCTAGCATCGAAGAATGACGTTAACAGCTATGCGATCAAGCGCAAGAACGAGATAGAGCGCATGGCAAGGAGCGCAAAGTGAGGTGCTCTCATGGTAAGAAAGGAATACGTTGTAGAGGAAATCGCTAAGATAATGCACGCCATAGAGCGTATAAGGAACGTTGCGATAATAGCCCATGTCCACCACGGCAAGACCACCCTTACCGATTCATTGTTGGCGCGCGCGGGTCTCATATCCAAGACGGTTGCAGGAGAGGCCCTGTACACAAACTACGAGGCCATAGAGAAGGACAGGCGCATGACCATCAAGTCCGCCAACATATCCCTCGGCTTTGACTACAAGGGCATGGACTACATAATCAACCTGATAGACACGCCAGGCCACGTCGACTTCGGTGGTCACGTCACCAGATCCATGCGCGCTGTTGACGGCGTAGTGCTTGTCGTCGATCCTGTCGAGGGTGTGATGCCCCAGACCGAGACGGTGCTGAGGCAGGCCCTCAAGGAGAAGGCGAAGCCCGTGCTGTTCATAAACAAGGTCGACAGGCTGCTCAACGAGCTCAGGCTCACGCAGGAGCAGACATTCGAGCGCCTGCTGAAGCTCATAGACGACATAAACAAAATGATAGACCGTTACGCCCCGGAGGAGTTCGTGAAGGACTGGAAGGTCAGCGTTGAGAACGGTAGCGTAGCGATGGGCTCGGCGTACAAGAAATGGGCCATATCAAAGCCGATAATGGACAAGTACAAGACCACGTTCAAGGACATATTTGCGCTCACTGCCGCGCAGGACGAGAAGAAGCTGCAGGAAGTCGCCCCGATAGACGAGGCTGTGCTCACAATGATAATAGACCACCTGCCAAGCCCGCAGGTGGCGCAGAAGTATCGCATACCCCAGATATGGCATGGCGATCTCAACAGCCCTGACGGCCAGGCGATGCTCAACACCGATGCATCTGCCGGAACAAACGTCGTTGTGTTCAACATAGTTTATGATCCACACAGCGGCGACGTGCCGGTAGGACGCATATTCTCAGGCGTGGCAAAGAAGGGCATAGAGCTGCACGTGTCAGGCAACCCTGGGACGCAAAGGCTCCAGCAGGTCGGCATATACATGGCGGCGGAGCGCGTTCCGGTGGAGCAGATACCCGCTGGCAACATAGTAGCGCTCATAGGCCTCAAGGACGTCAACATAGGCGACACGATAAGCACCAACATCATAGAGCCGTTCGAGCAGATAACGCACTACTCTAAGCCCGTTGTGACGAAGGCGGTGGAAGCCAAAGACACGCGCGACACCACGAAGCTCATAGAGGCGCTGCGCGAGCTCTCCAAGGAAGACCCAACGATAGTGACCGAGATAAATCAGGAAACCGGAGAGCATCTGGTCAGCGGCATGGGAGAGCTGCACCTCGAGATAATAGAGACGAAGCTCAGGGACGATTTCAAGATTCCGGTCATAACGAGCCCGCCGATCGTGATATACAGGGAAACGATAAACTCCAAAGCAGGCCCGATAGAGGGCAAGACCCCGAACAGGCACTCCAGGTTCTATGTTACTGTCGAGCCGCTGTCAGAAGGCGTACAGAAGGCGATAGACGAGGGCTCCATACGCGAGGGCAAGCCCAAAGGCCAAAACGCCATAGAGGCGATGGTCACAGCAGGGCTGGACAGGCAGATAGCCAAGAACGTTGAGGAGATATCCAACAAGTGCATGCTCGCAGACACGACGCACGGCGTCCAGTATATGAACGAGGTCATGGAGCTCTTGATAGACGGCTTCGACGAGGCCGTCAAGGACGGCCCGTTGGCAAGGGAGAAATGCTCAGGCGTGCTGGTCAGCGTGGTAGACGCAACCATACACGAGGATCCCGTGCACAGGGGGCCTGCGCAGATAATACCTGCTATAAGGAACGCGATATATGCAGGCATGCTCACGGCCGGCGTGACCCTCCTGGAGCCCAAACAGGACTTCACGATAAACATACCACAGGAGTACATTTCCAATGTTATAACGTTCATCCAGAGCAAGCGCGGCCAGGTTGCAAGCATAACGCAGGACCGCGAGCAGGTCTCGATAACTGCGAAGATGCCTGTTGCAGAGACGCTGAAGGGTTTCTCGAACGACCTCCGCGGCCTGACGCAAGGCAGGGCCATATGGTACACGGCATTCGCTGGCTACGAACGCCTGCCCACGGACCTGCAGAACAAGATAGTCCGCGAGATACGCGAACGCAAGGGGCAGAGCCCTGAGCCGCCAACGCCAGCGCAGTTCATGGACTAACGGTTTGCTCATAACGTAGCTCATAAAGTCATTTTATGAGCAGAATTGATTTCTTGAACAAAGCTATGGACTAGCGAACGTTTAAATAGCTTAACTGGGAATTATCACAGGTTTCTCCTTACAGGGAATGAAAATACCGATGAGGCTAAAACCAAGGTGTTTCCGATGGCAAAATCCTACGTGAAATTCGAAGTATCTAAAGAAGTCGCAGACAAGACGTACGAGGCCCTCCAGCTAGCCAAGCAAGGCGGCAAGATAAGGAAGGGTGTGAATGAAGCCACGAAGAGCGTGGAGCGCGGGCTCGCCAGCTTCGTTGTGCTGGCCGAGGACGTGGAGCCCGAGGAGGTAATAATGCACCTGCCTATGCTCTGCGAGCAGAAGAAGATACCCTTCTCGTACGTTCCAAGCAAGCTCGAGCTCGGCAAGGCGATAGGCCTGGGCGTGCAGTGCGCGGCAGTTGCCATAGAGAGCCAGGGTGGAGGCGCGTCCGCCATAAAGGACGTCATAGCGAGAGTCACAGGCACCTCGCAGAAGGCGCAATCTCAGGCGCCTCAGACGCCGGCAGCGCAGCCGAAGCCAAAGGAGGCCAAGCCCCATGCAAAGAAGCAGGAGCAGAAACCCGGTGAGCGTGCCGAGGCGCAGCAGCCTGCGCCAGCGCAGGCTGAGCCGTCGCAGCAGGCCAAGCAATAATAGACATCAATTCGTGATGAATCATGGCTGCAGAGTCACCTCAAAGTCCGGCTACGCCGCAGAAGCCAGCAGCGCAGCAACTGGCCGGCTTTCTGGCGGAGATAGTCGACGTGAACAAGAAGGTAAAGACCGGAATGTACGGCGAGGTGTACTCAGTTGCATGCAGGATCCTGGAGGGCGGCGATACAGGCCGCATAATAAGGCGCAATCTTATAGGTCCGGTCAAGAAGGGCGACGTAGTGAGGCTGCCAGACACCAGCAGGGAGGCCAGGGAAATAAAGGTAAAGTAGTGATTGCGTGAAGTGCTCTTATTGCGGAAGCGATCTGCCGAGAGACGGGGGCATGATGTACGTATTCCGCACAGGCAAGATAAACTACTACTGCTCAAGCAGATGCTACAAGTACGACATAATATTGCACAGGAAGCTGAAGAAGGAGGTAAAGGCAACGGCGCAAGTGAAGAGGGAGAAGCCCGCAGAAGCGAGCACGGCCGCCCCGAAGCCGAAAGCTTGAGCTTTCATCCATTCATTTTCTTGTACCTTATGAATTCTTTCAACACCTTGCCATAGCTCTCGCCAATGTCCATCTTCAGCGCATCGGACGGCTTTACCCATCTGTAGGCGTCCAGCGCTTCATGCAGCCTCAATTTCCCCCCCGTCACCTTGCAATAAACGTCAAAATAAATGAAATGTGCTGGCCGGTGGAAGTCCTTTGAGTTTATCAGCTCGCCCACGTCACTATGGCAACTGGTTTGAGATCCATTTCTGTTCCTCCTTTCCCTCCCTTGCCATTGCATCCATTATGGTTTCGCCGGGCTCTATGTGCCCGCCCGGCATGACCCATTTGTTTTTCCACTTTGCGTCCCTAACAAGCAGTATCTCTCTATGTTCGTTCTCGATTATTGCGCTTCCCGTTGCTTCTACACCATGAGGGAACATGGACGGGTCGAAAGGATCACGCTTCCCGGTTCTTCTCGAAGACCTCATCTAGATCAAGCTCCTTCAGCTCGGTTACCTTCCTCTGTATGCCTGCTTCTGTGTATTCGGGGAACTCCACGCCGCTCACTACTATCATGACACGCAGCACGTCCTTCTGCATGTCTGGATCTATGCGCGCACCCCACTTGAGCATCGCATCAGGACTTATGCGCCCGGCCACGTCCTGGAATACGGATTCTGCCTCTCTGAGCGTTAGGCTCTCGCCTCCTATTATGTTGATGAGCGCCTTCTTCGCATTGCCGAAATCGGCATCGAGCATCGGGCT
Source organism: Candidatus Marsarchaeota archaeon (assembly GCA_023473665.1). NCBI lineage: Archaea > Thermoproteati > Thermoproteota > Candidatus Martarchaeota archaeon. Next base: position 79,161 of record JAMCYM010000001.1, read on the forward strand.
CTTTATTGCGTTGTCGAGCGCTATCAGCGCGCGCTTGCCATCGTTCGCTGTTGCAGCGCCCTCTCCGGTGCCTATTACTGCATAGCCCGAATCGCGCAGCACAGCGCGCAGGTCAGCGAAGTCTATGTTGACCATGCCCGGCTTCGTCACCATCTCAACTATGCCCTTCGTAGCGCTCGCCAATACCTCGTCAGATACCCTGAATGCCATGTTGAGCGGCAAGTCAGGCGCTACCGAAAGCAGCTTATCGTTGTGTATTATTATCACAGTATCAGCAACCTTCCTCAGCTTGCCGAGGCCCTCGAGTGCGTTCTTCATGCGCGTCTTGCCTTCGCTGGAGAACGGCAGCGTCACTATTGCCACTGTCAGCGCGCCGGCCTCCTTTGCCTCGTGCGCTATCGTTGAAACGGATCCGGTTCCGGTTCCACCGCCTAGCCCACACGTCACGAAAACAAGGTTCGCATCGCCCAGCATGTGCCTTATCTCCTCCTTGCTCTCCAAGGCTGCTTCTTCGCCGACCTTGATGTCGCTGCCTGCCCCAAGGCCCTTCGTGACCTTTTTGCCGAGAAGCAGCTTGCGCTCAGCGCTCGTCTTTATGAGGTGCGGCGCATCTGTGTTCATTGCAATCAATGTTGCTCCGTCAAGGCCTAGCGAGGCCAGCCTCGTGACCGTGTTGCTTCCGCTCCCTCCGGTTCCAACCACATATATCTTCGGTTTCGCGCTCTCTATGAATCTAAGGATGTCCTCATCGTCAACGCTAGCTGCCATAAGATTACCTGCCTGTTCGCCTGTTTTTCTTTTCAAGTAAAAATATAAAAGGTTAGACTCTCTATGAGCAATCGCGTGTTTTCCATCAAGGTGCTGGAATGGCAAAATCTAACGGTGATTTAGGGAAGAAGGCCCTCCTGGCGGAGGGCGTGAAGGACATACGGCTCAAGAAGGGCATGCGGGTGTCGGAGCTCATCGCTGCAATGGAGAAAATGGGAGGCTTCTCTGGCCAGCACATGATCGACGGCATACACATACTTGATGCGATGCTGAAAGATAAAGACTCGTACAACTTCCTTTCGTTCCCGGCCGACATAGTCTCAACAGGCCTCAGGGGCGTGCTTGCCGGCATGGTGAAACATTTCGACGCCATAATCACGACTTGCGGCACACTCGATCATGACATAGCCAGGGCGTTCGGGGGTAAGTACAGCGTAGGAACATTCAATGTCGACGACACGAAGCTGCACTCAATGGGGATATACAGGCTTGGAAATGTATTCATAGAGAACAAGGAATACGGCAAGATGCTAGAGGACTCGTTCAGGAAGGTAATGGACGACATATATGCGTCAAAGGACTATAAGGGCGAGTACAGCCCCAGCGAGCTGATAAACGAGTTCGGGAAGCGCATCACGGATGAGCACTCTATACTGCGCCAGGCCTACCTGCACAATGTCAAGATCTTCAATCCTGGCATAGTGGATGGCGCTTTCGGCACCCAGCTCGCGATTTTTGCGCAGGACCACGACTTCAAGCTGAATGTGATAAAGGACGAGCTGGAGCTGAGCAACATATCGTTCGACAACAAGGTTACTGGCGCGCTGATGATGGGAGGCGGCATAAGCAAGCACCATGTCATATGGTGGAACCAGTTCAAGGGCGGCCTCGACTATGCTGTCTACATAACCACTGCAACACAGTACGACGGCTCGCTATCGGGAGCCAGGCTGACAGAGGCCGTGTCGTGGGGCAAGATAAAGGAGAAGGCCAAGTATACCACGATAGACGGCGACGCCACTATAATACTGCCATTCATGGCTGCCGCACTTGACATCGTCTGAAGTGATGCAATGGCTGACGACACGAGATAACCATCCTCAATGTAGAACGGAGCCAGGTCCTCAGCAGGCTGAAGGAGCTGGGTGCCAGGCATGTCGGCAACCACGTGTTCCGGCGCATGGAATTCGCCTTGGACGGCAGGCTGGGCTCCGCCCATTCATGGGTGCGGGTAAGGACCGACGGAAATGAAACAACGCTCACGTTCAAGCAGATGCGCAAGAATGGCGGCTTCGAGCCGATGATAGAACACGAGGTCAAGACAGCAGACTTCGCCGAGACTGTTAAGATAATGGGCAGGCTTGCTAAACGGGAATGCATATACTTTGAGAACAGCCGCGAGGCATACGAGCTTGACGGCGCGTACATCACCTTAGACAAGTGGCCGAAGATCCCTCTTTACGTGGAGATTGAGGCACCCTCAAATGCGCAGCTGAAGCGCATCTACAAAAAGCTCGGTATAAAAGGGGAGTTCGTCGGCAATGTCGCAATCCATGGTGTCTATAAGCGCTACGGCCTGGATTTCCTGGACGTAATGCGGGGCAATTCAACCAAGCTGGAAAGGCTGCTGAAAGACGACTGATACTTCACAGGTTGTGCTGAGCTGCTCATTCCACGGTGGTTCCCCTGTGCTGCCTGCCGCGCAGCGCCGCCTCGAAGTCCTTAATGTCTGGCCCGACGAACAGCACCTTCACCTTCGATCTTGCGGCGAGCAGCGATGCAACGACATCGAAAACAAAGTCGCTCTTTACCTCACGCCTGTCGAACTTCTCGGCCAAGCGCACCATTTCGTCGTGGCTGAGCCTCTTTAGCGCAATGGCCCCGCGCTCCTTCGGGTTCCTATCATACACGTAGGCCGTCATGCCAATGTTGATAAGCGTCTTGGCGCCAGCTGCCTCAGCCCCGAGCATTGCGTCTGCATCGGTCGTCACGCCCTCCACGAAACCCCCGAAGACCGTTATCCTGTGGCGTGCATGCAGGGCCTTGAATTCGTCGAGCGTTGCCGGTACCAGCGGCGCAACATCCATCCCTTGCTCGAGCATGACGTTCTTCAGCGCGGTTGCGTTCGTCCTCGTCATCGCTATGCCTATTTCGTCAAGCAGCAATTTGTTTTTTATTTCTCCGCTGACAGCATTGATTGCTGTTCTTGCCGCGTGGCCGCCGCCTACGGCTATTGCGAATTTTGTGCCGCGCTCTCTCTTTATGATTTCGCAGAAGCGCTTCACGTAGCTTATGTTGAAACCGCCCTCTGGATGTATTATGCTCCCTCCGAGCGAAATCGCTATTATCCTCATCGATAAGGCAATGCAACTCAGGTTATTAGCGTTTTGCGTTAGCCTGCAAGCTCTATGCTGTCACCCACCTTTGGTGCGTAGGCATCGAAGCCTTCGCCCTTCAGCTCCTCCGCGAATGCCTCGGTGTTTGCAGGATCGCCATGCACGCATATGACAGTGTTAGGTGCGCATTCCCTGACGTACTTGTAGAGGTCGGACTTGCCTGCATGCGCAGAGAAGTCGTACACGCTTACTGGTATGCCTATCTTGCGCCTCTCCCCGTCTACGTCTATCCTGCCGGTGTTGACCAGGTTCCTGCCGTTCGTGCCATCGACCTGATAGCCTGTGATGAAGATGCGCGAGTTTCTGTTGAGCTTGGTTATGTATTCAAGTGCAGGTCCGCCGTTGAGCATGCCAGCTGGCGTGAGTATTACGGCGGGGCCGTCGAGTATGCCCTTCCTGTCGCCTGGGCCGTCTATGAATGTGGAGCTATTGACAGCTTCGCCGAGCAGCTTCGCGTTGTTTATGTAGGTGCTGTGCGCCATGACTATGCGCGTGGCCTCGCGGGCCATTCCATCCACGTACGTACGTTCAGCAAGGCCGCCCTGCTGCAGGATCGCCAGCAATTCCTGCGCCCTGCCGACCGCGAAGCTTGGCACAAGTGCGGTACCTCTATTGTCGAGCGTTTCCTTAATACCCTCGATAAAGCCTTTAATGAGCTTCTGCCTGTCTGGATGCTCCCTTGTGGCATATGTAGACTCTATGATGAGCGTGTCGCCTTTCACGATCTTGGCTCCTGTGTGCAGCAGCTGCGGTTGCAGTTTGAAGTCGCCAGTGTATACTATGCGCCTGTTGTCCCTGCCCTTCATGCGCTCCACAAGCGTCACCGCGCTGCCACTTATGTGTCCCGCATCGCTGAGCGTTATGTCGTAGTTCCCGAAGCTCGCGCGGCTGCCGTAGTCAATCGCGACATACCTGCTGTTGAATGTGCCGAGCTGCTTCTTGTGGTAGTTCAGCCTGGTGTGGTTCCTGTGCGAGAGCTTAAGCGAATCCTCGAGCAGAAGCCCAGCGAGCCTCAGCGTCGGCCGCGTGCCGAACGTTGGTATGGAAGCCTCGTTGTATAGTGCCGGCATGCACCCGCTGTGGTCGAGATGGGCATGCGATACTACCGCAAGATCGACCTTGGGGCTGCCTATTGGGAACTCAGTTTCATGGTCTATCTTCAGTCCGTAGTCGAGCATTATATTGCGCTCGTCCTCTATCAGTATGGCGGAGCGCCCAACCTCATGTGCGCCTCCAAAAAATCGTATTTTCATCATAATCAATCGGATTCTTGGCCTTGCGGCTCTGTCGCTTGCATCTCACACTCGTTTTTCCACTTACCTATAAAAACATTGGTATTCAATAATCTATGCCGCACTGCTGACCGGCGAGCAGATTCAATGCCAGATGAAATAACGTTCCTCGATTTATTGGCCCTTGAGAAGATAACCGGCAATACTGTAGTTGAGAAGTTCGGAAGCCTGATAAATTCATCGTTCTTCGATGCCCAGAACATACTTGGCACGCTCAAGGTGAAGGGCCTGATAGATTTCACAACGATGGTGCCAGGCCAAAATGCCATAACTGTCACAGATGCCGGCAAGCAGCTCATTGCAGATGCTGCAAGCAAGGCCCAGACCCAGTTCGACCAGCTCGACCTATCGATGCTTACGCAACTGTCAGGCGGGAAGCGCACGCTTGTCGACCTTGCGGGTGTGACCAACATAAGGCCCAGAGACCTGGCAATGCACCTCAATAAGCTCGTAGAACAGCAGTACATCACAGCCGACATACGCAACGGCTCGGTCAACATGATGCTTACTGAGAAGGGTTTCATCCAGGTGAAGACTGGCATGCCAGTACAGGCGCCTGCAACGCCTATGGCCGCCATGCCGCAGCAGGGTGCCCCGTCACCATCGCCAGCACAAGCGCAGCAGGTGCAACCCATGGCAGCCCCGGTGCAGCCTATGGCGACGCAATCAGCCCAGGCGCAGGATTTAAGCATGCAGCAGATGCAGGCCCAGGAAACCCAGCCTCAACCTGGAAACGGAATTGCAGAGTTGCAGAAAGAAATCAAGGCCTCGAAGCTGAAGAGGAGCAAGAAGCTCACGATCTTAGTTGCTGTAATAGTGATAATCGTAATCTTCGTAGTGCTTGTGCAGCGCGGCATAATATAGCCTTAGTGGTCTGATGGGCAAGCTTCTGGAATACATGAATGCATACGCGATGCTGCATCGGCACAGTATAAGGGCTCTTGACGCAAAGTACGTAGGCAGCCCCGACGATGCAGTTGGGTTTGCTTCTAGCAAGCCCATAGTCCTGAAGGTCATCTCCGACAAGGCGCTGCACAAGAGCAAGAACGGCCTCGTGAAGCTCGACCTTTCCACAGAGCGCGACGTACGCTCAGCATATGCCGAGCTTGAGAAGAAGGCGCGCAGCCTCAAGCCGTACAAGATCCTGGCGCAGAAAATGGTAACTGGCGGCCTAGAAATAATAGTTGGCGGGAATACCGATCTTCAGTTCGGCAAGATGATCCTCCTTGGCCTCGGGGGCATATACGTTGAGACGTTCAAGGACTTCGCGCTCCGCGTCTGCCCAATAACGCGCTATGACGCAGACTCAATGATAGACCAGTTGCGTTCGCGTGCCATAGTTGCGCCAGATCCAAAAACAAAGAAGATGATTTCCGACCTTCTACTCAATGTGTCAGGCTTGCTCATCAAGGAAAAGGCAATAAGCGAGCTTGACCTAAACCCCATAATACTGCACGGTGGTACGTACGACGCGGTTGATTTGAGGGTAATAGAAGAATGAAGCGTGTGCTTATGGCAACGAAATATGCTGACCTGAATCCGATGCTCCAACCGAAGAGTGTTGCGATAATAGGCGCATCTGCAAATCCCGAGAAGGTTGGGCATGTCATAATGCAGAACTACATAAACGTCGGCTATTCAGGCAAGCTCTATCCTGTCAACATAAAGGCTGAGGGCCCTATACTGGGATTCAAGTCGTACAGAAGCGTGCTTGACATTAAGGAGAAGATAGACCTGGCGGTGATTGCAGTGCCTGCGCCCGCGGTTCCAAGCGTACTCGAGGAGTGCGGCAAGGCCAAGACCAGGACCGCAGTTGTAGTAAGCGGCGGCTTCGCAGAGATAGGCGAGACGGCCCTCCAGGAGCAACTGGCTAAGGTTGCACATAAGTACTCCATGCCTGTGCTGGGCCCCAACTGTCTCGGGGTCATGGACTTGAAGTCAAGGATCGACACTCTCTTCCTCCCTACTTTCAAGATTGACAAGCCCCAGATAGGCGGCGTCAGCTTCGTCTCGCAGAGCGGCGCGGTCGGCAGCGTAGTGCTCGACCTGATCTCGCACGAGGGCTTCGGGCTCGCTAAGTTCATCAGCTACGGCAACGCAGCCGTGGTCGACGAGGCCGATATACTCAACTACCTTGCGAATGACGACGACACGAAGGTGATAATATTCTATCTCGAGGGCGTGAAGCGCGGCAAGGAGTTCATAGAGGTCGCGAGGAAGGCCACGCCAAAGAAACCCGTTGTAATAATAAAGGGTGGCACGACTGAAGAGGGCTCAAAGGCCGTCCACTCCCATACAGCGTCACTTGCCGGAAGTGTCGAGGCCTACAGGGCCGTTTTCAAGCAATTTGGGTTCGTCGAAGCCGAGAATCTGGAAGACCTGCTGTACTTCGCAAAAATATTTGATACACAGCCGCTTACGACAAAGAACAGGATTGCTATTATAACAAATGGCGGCGGCATAGGTGTACTTGCTACTGACGCACTGTATAACAACTCGCTGAAGATGGCGGAGATAAGCAAGGAGTCGGAGCGCATCTTACGCAAGGCCATGCCCCCTATAGTCAACGTGCGCCTGCCTCTCGATCTTGCGGGAGACGCGGACGACAAGAGGTTCGGGATAGCAATAGAGACGCTTGCAGAAGACCCTAATGTGGATGCCATAATGGCGCTTGTGCTGTTCCAAACTCCAGGAGCGGACTCAAGGGTTGTTGCCGAGCTGATCAAGTACGGCACTACGGGCAAGAAGCCCCTTGTTGTGGTAAGCCCTGGCGGTAGCTACACCGAAGCGCACAAGATAATGATGGAAAGTGCAGGAGTTCCGGTCTATGATTCGCCAAGCTCCGCGGCGAGGTCGCTTGCAGCACTCATAAACTATTCTGTTTATCGTGAGAACGCGGCGCATTCGAATGGCAATAAAAATAACGGGCAGGACAAGGAAGCTGATTGAGCGTGATAGGAAGATATTCCTGTCAACTACACGGGAGTCGTATCCTTTCGTTGCCGACCACGGCGATGGGGACCTGATATACGACATGGAGGGCAACAGGTTCATCGACTTCTCGTCCTTCATATCCGTCTATAACTTCGGAGTCAATGCCAACGCCGAGGTGCGGAGGGCTATAGTCGACCAGGTCGGCAAGCTCATGCACCCTGCGTTTACAGACTATCACGCAGAGCTGCCGGTGAAGTTCGGCGAGGAGCTCGTCAAGATGTTTCCTAGGGACTTCGGGCGCATGTTCCTAAGCAATTCCGGCACGGAGGCCAACGAGGCTGCGATAAAGTTCGCGCAGCTGTTCACGAAGCGGAGCTACATAATGGCTTTCTACAGCGCCTTCCACGGTCGCACCAAGGGCTCACTGGCGCTTACGGCATCCAAGGCAGTTCAGAGGACAGGCTTCGGCCCGTTCTCGAACACGATACACGTGCCGTTCGCATATTGCTACAGGTGCCCGTTCAAGCAGACCTACCCAGACTGCGGGTTCGCGTGCGTCGATTACATACGCAACTACCCACTCAAGGACGAGGTAAGCGGCAAGGAAGTGGCTGCGTTCTTCGTGGAGCCGATACAGGGTGAAGGCGGCTACATAGTGCCCCCTAAGGACTACTTCAAGGAAATTAGAAAAATTACCTATGACAACGGCATGCTCCTAGTCGCAGACGAAGTGCAGAGCGGATACATGCGCACCGGCAAGTTCCTTGCCCTTGACCACTTCGGCGTAACAGCCGACATATACACTATGGCGAAGTCAATAGCAGGAGGGCTGCCGATGGGTGTTACCATGGTGAGGAAGAGCCTCGGCGACATACCTCCTGGAGCGCACGCCAACACATTCGGCGGCAATCTGGTATCTGTTGCGGCGGCATACGCGCTGCTGAAGCACGTCAAGCGCAACAGGCGCAAGCTCGAGGCCATGGCGAAGAGCAAAGGCCATCGCATAATGAAGAGGCTGGAGCAGATGAGGGACCGCTATGAGCTTGTCGGCGATGCGCGAGGCATTGGCATGATGCTGGCCATCGAGCTGGTGCGAAGCAAGAAAGGCAAGGAGCCCGCAGTGAAGGAGCGCGAAAAGGTGCTTGAAGACGCATTTAGCAACGGCCTGATAATGCTGCCTGCAGGCGAGTCAACAATACGCATAATACCGCCGCTTACCATGTCGGTGCAGCACATCGACAAGGGCCTTGATGTGCTTGAGGATGCGATAAAGTCGGTGAATTCAGCGATGCTTGGCAAGCCAGGCAGGAAATCAGGCAACTGAAGGCTGCAGAAGATTGTCAATGATGGTAAAGGCTTTTGCATCTTCATGCCTGAAATGTGTGCATCATTAACCACGCACATATAAGTTGGGGTTCATTGTTGCTCTCTCCCTGGCATCTGCATCTGTATCCTTGCTCAATTCCCTCAGCGTCTCCGCATCAGTATTCGGATTCCCCGCAATTTCCCACCTGACATATCGATCCTCATCCTTGCTCAATCCCTTTAACGTCTCAGCATCAGTATTCGAATTCTTCGCAACTCCTCCTCTGACATCTTCATCTGTATCCTTGCTCAATTCCCTCAGCGTCTCCGCATCAGTATTCGGATTCCCCGCAATTTCCCACCTGACATATCGATCCTCATCCTTGCTCAATCCCTTTAACGTCTCAGCATCAGTATTCGGATTCCCCGCAATTTCCCACCTGACATATCGATCCTCGTCCTTGCTCAATCCCTTTAACGTCTCAGCATCAGTATTCGGATTTTCCGCAACCCAGTCTCTGACATCTGCATCAGCATCCTTGCTCAATTCCCTCAGCGTCTCCGCATCAGTATTCGGATTCTTCGCAACCCATTCTCTGACCTCTTCATCAGCATCCTTGCTCAATTCCCTCAGCGTCTCCGCATCAGTATTCGGATTTTCCGCAATTTCCCACCTGACATATCGATCCTCGTCCTTGCTCAATTCCCTCAGCGTCTCCGCATCAGTATTCGGATTCCCCGCAACTCCCCATCTGACCTCTTCATCTGTATCCTTGCTTAATCCCTTTAACGTCCCAGCATCAGTATTCGAATTCTTCGCAACTTCCAGCCTGCTGTTTGTGTCCTTACTCTTTACATTAGACCCCATAATATCATCTTACGATAAGAATTCTTAGGAAATATATAAAACCCCACCAAAAGCTTTAAAAATAGAAGAACGTTGAAAGACAGAGTAACGAAAGGGCATATTTTTTTGAAAGGGGCATTATACTCTATTTCTGCTATGCCGCCAGTCGAACAGTCAGTAACCAAACAATATAACAGCAGCAAAATGGCAAAGCCAGCGGCTTGGGGGTGCGGTAAAGAAGGCCGATGCGGAAACGCGATCCCGTAAATGCTACCAAATACTACCCTTCTCGCCGCACGTAAGCTCAGCGCCGCAGTTCTGGCATCTGAGATGGCAGGCCTGTATGGTCTGCATGGGGCTGCCGCAGGTAAGGCACAATATCTCCTGAGGCTGCTCCACCTGCACACCCGCTAATGCTGTTACATGGCAACCTATATAAATCTTTCACGCCCTAAATATTGCTGGTGTCGGTATGGCAGCCTGAGCACTCAGTGGCTCCTGTATTTGAAAGCTAGTTTTGCTTGCTTTGTGAAGATACACCTGCTATCTAGAGCGCTCTATCTGTGCTGCTGTGCTATTGCACTTGTGTGATCGTGCGTTTGCGCGATTGAATCGAGGAGAAGAGAAGCTTGCAAAATTTTTAAGCCACCTAGAGGATGGCTTGGCTATAGCAGCGATGAAGGCCGTGGCAAGCTGCGATAAGCCCGGGGTAGCCGCAAGTCAGGCTTTGAACCCGGGATTGCCGAATTGCGCACAGCGATGTGCGAGCACACGCGGGGAACTGAAATATCTTAGTACCCGCAGGAAAAGAAAGCGAAAGCGATGCGGTAAGTAATGCGAATGAAAGCCGCACAGGGCGAACTGAATCCCGCTTTGCAAAAGGCGCGGAGATGTGGGGCAGCGCCGATCCAGGACATGAGCCGAGCGCGCTGGAAAGCGCGGCCATAGAGAGTGACAGCCTCGTAGGCTAAGTGCGATGGACCTGCTGCCGGAGAGTAATTCCGCTCGAGTATGCGGAGTGAAGACGGGGGCATTAAACCCCAACCCTAAATATTGGCTATAGACCGATAGCGAACAAGTAGCGTGAGCGAAAGCTGAAAAGAACCCACACGCGTGGGAGTGAAAAGATCTGAAACTAGGTGGTGACACGAAGGTATGGCGAGGAAGGAATGATGTGCGCCGAAGCGCGAGCTTGAGAAGGCTTAGCGAGGCGCAAGAACCATTGTCATGCCATTCTTCTTGAAGCAAGAGCCAGGGAGTGTATGGATGTGGCGAGCCGTAAGGCGTAGCGAAAGCGAGAGCGCGCAGCATGCGAGGCGCGAGGTATGAAAATGCCCAAGTCACACTCATACGACCCGAAGCCACTGCGAACTACGCGCGCCCAAGGCGAAGCTAGGCTAACGCCTGGTGGAGGCCTGCAACCTGTCATGGCATGCCCTGTTGGGTGAGGCGCGGGTAGCGGCGATATACCACTCGAGCGTGGCAATAGCGGGTCCCCTCTGAAGTATCTTTAGGATAGCTCCGGGCGAGCTTGCGCACGCGGTAGAGCGACCGATTGATGGGTATGGGTCCGGAAGGACTCGCCTGTCCGTCAAACTCCGAATGCATGCGCTGCGTAGACCCCGGGAGTCGGCGGTGTTGGGTAAGCTAGCACCGCGAGACTGCAAAGATAGTGACCAAGGTTAAGGTCCCCAAATCCTAGTTAAGTGCAAAGAAAGCGAGAAGCGCCACAGACAGCTGGGAGGTAGGCTCAGAAGCAGCCATCCTTCAAAAAACGCGTAATAGCGTACCAGTTGAGGCGTTCCTTTCTGAAAATATACGGGGCTAAACTAGGTACCGAGACCCTGGAGTGCGAAAGCACTGGTAAGAGGGCGTACGGCGCGGCTGGAAGCATGCGCGAGAGCACATGTGGACCGCGCCGCAGTGAACATCCTGGTGTTAGTAATAGCATATATGGGTGAGAATCCCATACACCGTAAGCACACGGGTTTCTTCGCAACGCTTGTCAGCGGAGAGTTAGGCGATCCTAAGCGGCGGGCCAATCACCTCGCCGCAAAAGGGAAGCTGGTTAATATTCCAGCCCCTAACGTGTAGGTGTGGCAACACAAGGCAGATTTCTGACGCCTGGGGATAGGTCCGCAAGAAAGTGCAAAGGGCTGTGGAGTCTCGTTATGAGGAGAAGCAGCTAAATGAACTGTTGGACTGATTTCTTGGGCCCGTGAAAAGGGAATCTGCAACGATCACGTTAGTCCGTACCTAGAACCAGTACAGGTGCTGCTGGCTTAAAAGGCCAAGGTGTGTCGGAATAACCATGGTTAGGGAATTCGGCAAAATAGTGGCGTAAGTTTTCGACAAGCCATGTCTGCGCCTAGTAAGCGCAGATGTCACTGACAAGGGAACAACGACTGTTTATCAAAAACACAACTCACCGCAAAGCCGAAAGGCTAAGTACAGTGGGTGACGCCTGCTCACCGCCAGTACGTGAACACCCTTTTCAAGGGGGATAAGCGCTGGCAAAGAGCGGGAGTAACTCTGACTCTCTTGAGGTAGCGTAATACCTCGTCACTTAATAGGTGACTTGCATGAAGGGCGTAACGATTGTTCCACTGTCCCAACCATGGATCCGGTGAACTCACTTCGTGGTGAATATGCCACGATCCTCCAGTGGGAAATGAAGACTCTATGAAGCTTGACTACAGCCTGCTGTTGTTGTCCGGTTTGCCATACATAGCGTAAGTGGGAGCGTCGATGCGCGCGCTGCGGCGCGCGCGGAGCGACAATGTAACACCACTTTTGGCTTTCCGTACAGCTTACCCGAGAGGGGACAGCTACAGGTGGGTAGTTAGACTGGACGGTTACTTTCGATAGGGAAACGAAAGCGACCAAAGCTCTGCTTAGGCGAGTTGGAAACTCGCCGCTAAGCAAAAAGGCAAATGCAGGGCTGACTGTGCACTGAAAAGCGTGGTGCGCAGACTGGAAACAGGGGCTTAACGAACGTTGGTAGCTCTTTTAATGGGGCTCCAAGCTGTCAGACAAGTTACTCTAGAGGTAACCGATTCGTCGCCGGCGAGAGTTCACATCGACCTGGCGCATTGATACATCGTTATGGGCTTGGGTTATCCTGGTGGTGCACAAGCTGCCAAGGGTTGGGCTGTACGCCCATTAAAAACTCACATGAGCTGCGTTCAGTACGTCGCGAGACAGTACGGTAGTATCTACTGGAGGTGTAAGTGCCAGAGGATAAGACCCCCTTAATACGAGAGGAACGGGGGATCGGCGCCACTGGTGTACCTGTTGTGAATGCATTGCAGGGTAGCTACGCGCCAAATGGATAAGTCCTGAAAGCATCTAAGGACGAAGCCAGACCCGAAACGAGGCACTAGGGCGGCCGCAATCGACGGCTTTGATAGGAGGGGTGCGCAAGCAGGGAGCTCACGCGACCTGCGAACATTCCCTTACTAACGCCTTACTTGCAAGCTCTCTTCTCCAATTTTTTTGTTTGCTTAATGCCCTAGCGGAGCCGCTCTACCTCGTACATCCAACGCGCAGCATGATTTGAGGCTGCACGCCTCACTTCTTATTGTCGTCGCTCCGCTTCTCCAGGAAACGCTTGCCTATCTCGGCCCTGTTCACAAGGCTCGTGTTCATCGCCTCTATCTCCTCTGGCTTGAGCACGCGCTCCAGTATGAACCTCGAATACGTGGCCGATAACTGCGACATGTCCATGAGCATGTTCTGCAGCTCGCCCATCTTGAAGCTCAGGTCCTTTGTCGGCTTTAGTATCTCTATGCCCGCAGGTGCATAGTTGAATGCGATGTTTATTATCGACATAAAGTTCTCAAACAGAACCGTGATTACGGCGCTGGTGGTATAGACGTCCTTCTGCTGCAGCGGCTCCTCTATGGCGCCATAGCAATAGACCACCCCCTTCTCCTTCATCAGGTGGTTGTTGATAAGGTCAGTCATCAAAGGCTGCAGCTGTTCCTTGTCCTTGTGCTGCATGTCGAAGTAGAACTTTACCAGCACGCCCCCTCTTGCGATCTTCTCTTCTGTTACTTTGTCTACCTCTGATTTTGCCATGGCATTGCCCACATTACTTGTTGCTCTCTATCCATCTCTTAAGCATTTCCTTAGGCACTGCGCCTACGCTCTGCGCCTTCACCTTGCCCTTCTCGAACAGCAGCGTTGTCGGTATGCTCATTATGCCGTACTTGTTGGCCAGTTCCGGGTTTTCGTCGGCATCTATCTTCACAAACTTTATCTTGCCATCGTAGTCTTTCGACACCTCCTCTATGACGGGCGAATATATCCTGCACGGCCCGCACCACACTGCCCACACGTCGGCTATGACTGGCATGTCCGACTTAAGCACTTCCCCTTCGAAAGTCTTCTCAGTGACGTCTATAACACTCATTTCTGCTCACCTAAAATTTGCATATTGTTAGCGCATCAGGAATATTTAAACCTTGTGTGAGCGGGTTTTTATCGCGGACCATAGCCCTCGGACTGATGTGACAGGCAAAGATATTTATGTCTAATGACACATAAATATGTGTAATATGTGGTAATTGCATGACAAAGAATATGACTTTGACAGTACCGGACGACGTCTGGCGGGCGATGAAGGAGCACCCAGAGATCAATTGGAGCACAGTGGCGCGGAAAGCATTCATTTCATTCGTTAAGGTCCTGTCGAAAGCGGAGGACACCGAGAGCAGGCTGGCAAAGGAGTACGGCCCCGGCATGGTGAGCCGGGTAAACTTTGGGATAAGCGAAAACTACAACGAAAACAAGTATCCGGGCGAGGCCGGTATGATTGGGGCGGGATTCAATGCCGGCATCAACTTCAATATGAGCATAACCCCAACAATCAATAGGTCCCAAGAGAAGAAGACAACCCTGGAAAACACCCTCAAAGACGCACTGAAAGACTAAGCCGGATTAAGGGCGGCCAAGGTCATAGCTGGCGGCCTGCAGCTCTTTGACCGGACGCATTGAATAACGTCGCTTCCGCTAATTGTGCGCCTGCATCAGATTTAAATGCGTTTAACCACACAATAAGCCAGTGATGAAAAGAGAGTCAGCTGAGCTAAGGCTGTGATGTGGATCTTGAGTGCTGAAATGGAGTGAGCGCATGGCGATATCGAAGGGCGACGTCAAGAAATTCGTGAAGGAGCGCTTCAACGTCATGATGGAGGATGCTGCAGCGGAGAAGATGGCAGAGATGCTAGAGAGCAAGGCCGCAGAGATAGCCAAGTATGCCGTTGAACATGCTAAGAAAGGCAGCAAGGCCGTCTGCGCAGAGGATATAGACGCCTACAAGCTTGAGCACGGGAATTGAATGCAGGCAGCCATCTCAGAAAGCCCACGCCACTCGATACGCCTGGACTATGGGGAGCATGCACGGACCACCATGCTCTGGGAGCCCATAAACAAAGACTATGCTTTAGAGACTACGTTCGATGCACAGGGCGCAATATTAAATCAAAAGTTGGTAAGGCTGAACGGGCATACAATACGCGACATGGTATCGGATTTCATAGAGAGCTCCGGCATAGAGTCCAGGGAGAGCGTATACGAGGAGGTGCGCCTGGGCGCCAGATGCCCAAAGTGCGGCTCGCCCGAGCTCAGGCGTTCCGCGCAATCCGCGTCAAGCCCCGACAACGTGCCTGTCATGCCCATGTATGTCTGCCAAGCCTGCGGCGCAAAGAGCTATTACCTGACAGATTCCTACCTGAAGGAGCTCGTCAGGCACAACAAGGCTCTATTCGAACCAAAAGAGCTTGAGGAGCTCGATGGAAATGAGGAAAGGTTTATAAAAGAGATTAGAGAGTATATATCGCGCATGTTTGCGTCGAAGAAAATTCTAAGCATAAAGCTATGATGCGCAATTGATGATACAATGGCTACTCTTTTGTCAGACCTGTATGGGAAGCAGATAATCACTACGACCGGCAACAAGCTCGGTCTCGTGGAAGACGTAATACTCGACTTCGAGTCCGGTACTGTGTCAAACCTGCTTCTGACTAAGATCGATAATCTTGTCAAGTCCCAGAACACAGCAACGGAACTAAGGAAGAACAGCGTCTCCTACGACCGCGTCAAGAACGTCTCCGAGACCATAATAGTTGGTACACAGAAGCTGTAACAATCCCGGTTCTGCTTCTGCAGCATCAGTCAGTAGAGATCTCTCTCGGCACGTTGGGCCTCTTCTTAACTAGTATGCGCCCACCGCAGTAGGTGCACCTCGTGAAGCCCTCGAGTTCCTTTATCTCCTTCCCGCAACTTGCGCATATGTAAACCATTAAAGCACCTATTGCCAATTTAGCGTTCGAAATATAAATGCCTATCTGTTCTTCTTCAGCCATTTCACGAACTCGTTGTGCAGTGCGGACTTGCTCGTGTCTATCACGCGTATCTTGAGCGTCGAGGCGTTGTAGTGCTCGTCATTCAGGTCAAGGACCGATGAATAGTCCTTCATCTCGCAGAAGTGCACCTCCATCCAGTGTATTGTGCCGTCCATGTAGTCGTCAATTACCCTCTTGGACATCGGAACCGAAGAGAAGCTGAAGAGTATTCCGTTGCACCAGTAAAGCGGCATTGTGCCGGCAGGCGTGACACGCTCCCTGAGCAGGTCGTCTGCCTGCACCTTCACGGCCTCATGCACCACCAGCTCCTGTATCGGTGCGTATGTTATCTTAACCATATAATCACAGTTTAAGCACTTCAGCGCTGCGCGTTCAGATTCTCTATCTGGCGCCTCGCCATCTCGCCGGCCGGAGTAGTCATAGTGTATGCACCGCCAGCGTATACCTTGCCGCAGTGGGTGCACTTCCATATGCTCGTGCCTATGCGCCTGACAGTCATGCGCCCGCACGCCTCGCACTTGTAGTGCGCAGCCTTCTGCCTTCTCACAGCGTCGGCCCTCTTCCTTATCCTCGCGCCGTATCTAACGCTTGCGTTGACCATGCAATCACCTAACGCTCTCCTCTATGAGCTTCCTTAGCTCTGCGTGCTTCTTGAACGATTCATTTATAAGGCCTTTTATCTCGTCGGCGCTGAAGGCGCCGCTGAGCCCCTTCTGCATAGCGCGTATTACAGAGCCATCGGTCTCTATGGTGAGCCTGGCGTCGGCTGCGTCCTCCTCTGTTCCCGTCATGTCGAGCACCAGCTTGCCGTCTATCTTGCCGAACGTGGTAGAAGTGACAATTGTGTTTATCTTGGCTGGCTTATCGCGCTTAGAGTAATCCGCCGCGCCATCGCTATAGCTTGGCATCTTCGTGATGGAGAGCGCAGCCATCGCTGCGATCTCGCATGCGTCGAACAGGTTGCCGTCGTAGTTGAGGATATACAGGTCAATGTAGGCGCTCCATGCCTTGCCTTCCTCTATGAACATGCTCTCAAGGTCTAGGCAGTTGCCCGCGCGTATGCCCCTATCAACTACCCGTGCGAGCTCTATCGCGTCAGGGCTCGGCGGCCCTGTCTCGTAATCCGCATTGGCGAGCGGCAGCAGCTCTGCCGACATCACCAGGTTGCCCTGGTTAGGGGTATCGGGCTTCGGCTCCTCAATCACCACCTTCACGCCCGCAAGCACGCGGGTGTTGCCGAGGTCGACCTGCGCAGACCCCTCCGCATGGTCTATAATGCCAGTCTTTATCGATATCTTCCTGAAATCGAGCATGCCTCTGGAATCCTCCCTCTGACCCTTGGCAAGCAGCTCCTTTATGTATCCCTTCCTCACTATGTCCAGCGCGCTCATTGGCTCACCCCAGTATCGTAGACACGCTTCAGCGCATCGCGCTGCAGCGCGCTTATCGTCTTGCCCGCGTCTATCGCCATCTTGACGGCCTCGTCGAACTGCTCAGCTGTTAGACCTCCGTCCATCTGGAGCAGCAGCAGCTCGTTGTTCCTCGGCGATATGGCCATTGGCATGTCAGCGTCAGAATAGTTGTCCTCGATCATGTTGAAGTCAAGCGTGACATGGTCGCCGATGCGCCCCGCGCTGACTGCGTAGACAAGATCCTTCATCTTTATGCCCGCGTTGGCGAACGCTACCGATGCGGCGGTGAGCCCCGCAGCGCGGGTTCCGCCGTCGCCCTGCAGTATCTCTATGAATATGTCGATCTCGCTGCCGGGGAAATCGCTGGTTATCACCACGTTCTCGAAGACCTCCTTTATCACCTTGGAGATCTCGGTCGCGCGCCTGTTCGGGCCGGTCCTGTTGTGCTCCCCAAGCGACGAGAATGGCGCCATCTGGTACCTGCACTTGATTATCGCTTTGCTCGGATCTGCAAGATGCTTCGGCCTTGCCTCCCTCGGTCCGAATACGGCCGCGATTATCTTGTTGTTGCCCCATTCAAGGTACGCCGAGCCATCGGCGTTCTTGAGTATGCCTGCCTCTATCCTTATCGGCCTGAGCTCTCCGAAATCCCTGCCGTCGAGCCTCTTGCCGTTCACTATCAGTTCCGGTTTGTTTAAAGACGATGCCATAGACTCACTTGCTTTGTGCGTTTTCATTCATTCTTTCGAGCATGCTTTTTATCCTTTCGGTAAGGCCGGTCGTGTGCGCCTCGCGCTCTACGGTCAGCACCGCTGCTGTAGCCGCCGCGACATTGCTCCCGCGCATCCATACAATCCCGTTTCTGCCGACTATTATATTGCATCCGGTAAGCTCTATTATCTGCGTGATCATAGTGTTGGCCTTGCCTATCAGCCTTGGCACCCTAACTGCCTTTATCCGCATGAGCAGTCCAGCCCGCAAGAGCTTGGGCCTCTCGAGAATGGCGAGCCTCTTGTGCTCTACGTCGCGTATCTCAGCTTCTATCACGTCGCCCACCACATACCTTGCGTTGTCGTACTTGTCCTGTATTAGCAATCCGTCGATTGCCTCATCGAGCGTGATGCCATAAACGCCGTTCCTGCCTACCCTCTCCACAATGCCTACGACTACGTCGCGGGGCCTTGGCTTCCATCTGCCCTCCAGTTGTATGATGTCATTGTGCGTGCTGTCGTACAGCCCGACCACCTCAGAGCGCGTCTTGTAGCCGTCGAAGTAAGTGTTTTCGACTGAAAGCTGCCTGTCCGATATGGCTGTACCCGGTAGCACTATCTCCCGCATTAATATCGCTCAAACTATTTTTATTGCGACCCTTCCCTGCGTCGCGTTGTTCATCTTCTGGTAGAAGTCGTTCTGCAGCCCAGCCGGGAACTCCACCGTCGCCTGCAGCGATCCGTCGCCCAGCCATTGCTCCGACTTCAGCCCGAACTGCTTGAGTATGCCGTAGCACCTGTTCGAGGCGTCAGCCGGTATTGTTACCTCCATCTTCACCACTGCGAACTTTATCGGAACCAGCATGTTTATCTTCTTGACTACCTCATCTATCTGCTCGGTCGCATTCTTGAACGGGTCTATCGATACCCTCGCTTCTTTCATCGCATTCTCGATCCTGAGCGCGGGCATCGGTGCATTGGTCCTGGGGTCTATCGCGTTCCTTGCTATGGTCTCTACTATCTGCTTGCGCTTCTCCTCCGCAAACCTGTTCCTCTGCTCGGTAGTTATGGGCACATCGCCCTTCTTGAGTATGTGGTCGACAACGGCCGCAAGGTCGGTTGTGCCGAACGCCTTCTTTATCTTGTCCTCGCTCTGGCGTTCGCCCTTCCTTGCGTCCTTGAAGATCTCCTCGGCCTCAAGCACGCTCATCGGATCCTTGCGCTTTCCAGTTATGTACTCGTACGCGAGGTCAGAATTGACCAGGATCTCGAAATCGTCCTTGTTCGCAGAGAACTTCGCGATTACGGTTTTAGATGGCATTCAATCACACCGCGCCGGTGCGCTGGCGTGCATCGCCTCAGAGATAGCCTGTTATTTCCTTCTGAGAGAAGCTGGAATAGCCTTTCTCCTTGGTTAACACTGAAATGTCGACGTTGTCTGACGTTAGCTTCTTCTCGTTGATCTTCTTTATGATGCCGACGCCCAGGTTTATTGCATCGTTCACTTCCATGTCATCCTTGAACTCCTTGGCGAGCGTATCTTCAGCTATGCGCTTCCCGGAGCCTATCGCATCGGCCTTGTAGCCAGAGAACGACGCGCCGGGCTCCACCTCGTAGAGGCGCTTTTCTGTGTCTATGCCGCCTATGAGCAGCGATATGGCGTACGGCCTCAGGCCTCCATATTGCGTGGCCATCTGCATCTCCTCAGATATCTCCCTTGCCACTGCCTCAACAGATTCCGTTTCGTCATAGACCATCCTGTGCATCTGGGTCTTGTTCCTCATCAGGTTGACGACGTGCAGCCCATCGGACACCAGTCCGCTGTACGTTGCGCCTATGAACGAGTCTACCTTGAATATCTTCTGCACGGTGCTTGGTATTATGAGAGGTTCGGTTATGTTCTTGTGCGCCACGAACACTATGCCGGTGTCGGCCACTATGCCTATCGATGTGGCGCCCCTGCGCACAGCCTCCTTTGCGTATTCTACCTGGAAGAGCCTGCCTTCTGGGCTGAACATCACGCCCCTGTCATAAGCCTGTATGTTAGGATACATTTTTCCACCAGTTGAACGTCAGATGGCTGCCAGCGCGCCCGCTTCCGGGCAGTGCACACTTATGCAAGGCGCAAACACCTGCAGCAAAAGCACGACCTTCTATTGCGGTATTTATTTGAATAGAACATTTTTAATGCTTGTTATTGCCGGGCGGCCGTGCCCGGTGCGCTCTCGCGCCCGAGGGTCTTGGCGTAGTCCCGCAGCGCCCTGAGCGTGCCCGAGCTCTTCAGCGTGTAGAACGCCATCTCGCTGCCGGCCACGCTCTTCACCATGGCGAGCGCCGCTACCATGCTTGGCGTTCCCTCAAGGCTCGCCCTCAATATGAACATGTCGCTGCCGACGAATCCTATGACGTGCGGGTTTATGCGGTGGTAGCCAAGCTGGCCCGCGCAGTCCATCAGGCTTATGTAGAGCCTCTTCTTGAACTCGTCCTGATCGCCGCGCACAGGAGTGCTTGTCTCAACCAGCACGTAGCGCCTCTTCTCACGCATCATCGTCGCCACCAAGTTCACAGTTGACAGCGCTCAGCGCACTGCGCGCCTGCTTCTCGCTGGCGCCTATGAGCTTCGCCAGCTCCACGAGCTGCATGTATGAGCACATCTGCAATTTCGATGCCGCAAGGCTCACGAAGCCTACGCGCACTCCAGCCTTGGTGGCGTCTTTGAGCATGTTGCCCATGAAGTACATGGCCCTTGTGCGCTTGAGCCCGAAGAGCTCGGTTATGGAGCTCATTGGAAACAATAGTATGGTGCCTCGCTCGCGCATCGTGGCGAGGAGCTTCCCGTCCGCATCGTTGCGCTCCACGACCAGCGCCTTGGCGCCTCCCTTTATCATGTTGGCGAGCCAGCCCATGTCCCTGCCGACAGCCATGAACTTCCCTTTATGCTGCCCCGATTCGCCGCCCTGGATCGCCATGCCAATGTCATTGCCTTCCTTGAAGACGCGTTTGAAGCCGAGCCTGGCGTCGAATCCGCGATCGTAGTCGCACGTCGCCCTGACGAGGTCGTAGTAGTCCATGCTTACACCTCGGCATTGCCGTTGCCGTCAGCCGGCTGGTCAGATTTGTGCTGCTCACCCGTACCGAATATGTCCTTCTCGAGCACGCTTCTAGTCTTCTTGCTAGGATAAAGCAGCTTTATGAGCTTGGTGTGGCCGCGTATGCCCTTGCCGGAGTCGAACGACACTATGAGCCCCTGCATTTCCAACTCTGCTATGTAGTTCCTGTACCAGCGTTCGCTTTTGGGCCCCCTGTGCAGCCCTTCTGCTATCGACTTGTAGCGGTTGTATACCTCGCCGCTGAACAGGTACGTGTCTACGCCGTCAGTAAGCTTTTTGTAGGAGCCGCCGCTCTCCGCAAGCATCACTATGGAGTAAAGAACGAGCTTCTGGTGCTCGGGCAGCGACACTATGAGGTCATAAACCACATCGTTCTCTGCGACCTTGACGGCGTGCTCCGCGTTCTCCATGCTCACCTTTTCGCCGGAGTTCTCTTCTGCCAGCTCCCCTGCCTTGGACAGCACCTTGAGCGAGAACCTAGCGTCGCCTCCCTCCTTGGCAGCCGCCGCTGCGATGTAGTGCAATATGTCGTCGCTCACCACATTTGGCTTGAAGCCGTCCTTCGCGCGCTCCTTTATTATCGCGTAGATCTCGTTCGAGTAGTAGGGCGAGAACACGAGCTCCGATTCGTACAGCGTCGACAGGCTCCTCGGGTCAAGGTCCTCCTTGAACGATACCTTGTTTGACACGCCTATTATGGTGACGCCGCCCGCGCGTATGTCGCTGTTTATCCTTGTCAGCGTGTAAACGAGGTCGTCGAGGTCCTTGACAACGTCTATCTCATCGAGCGCCACTACGAGTATCTTGCTGTCTTCCTCTATCCAGTTGGCCAGCTTCTCGTACAGGTCGACGGTTCCGTAGCCGCGCTTGGCGTACGTAGGCATATGGTCGCTTATTATCTTGTTGAGCACCCTGAAGCGGGTGTTGTATACCCTGCAGTTCACGTAAGAGATGCGCGCGTGCGTGTTAGGTATACCTTCTATCTCGTTTATCACGTACTTAGTGCACGTGGTCTTACCCGTACCTGTGCGGCCGTAGACGAACAGGTTGCGCCCGCGCTCCCCATTGAGCGACGGCGCCAGCGCCCTCTCTATAGAATTGATCTCCTTCTCTCTGAAAACGAGCTTGCGTGGGGTGAAGTGCGGCGATAGCACCTCCCTGTTAGCGAATATTTTTGACTCGACAAGGAGATCGTTGAGCGTCTGCATGAAACCCACCGCATTTAATTTGCCCACGCAGGTTTATAAGTGATGCGCAGGGGCGCGCTGCGCACTCATATAAGCTTGCGGTCCCTGAGCCTTCCGACGTCCATGATGCTGTACTTCCACACTATATCGCCGCGCTCGTTGCTCTGCACTACCCATGGCATCACTATCACGACGTCGTTCTCCCTTATCCAGAAGCGCCTCCTCAGCCTTCCTGGTATGGAGCAGACGCGCTCGTTGCCGTCGCTGCACTGTACAACGAACTTCGACGCGCCAGATATCTTGACGACCTTGCCTAGCACCTGGCCATTTCCCGGCAGCCTGAGCTCATGCGCCGGCTCTTCGACCCTCGGCCTTCTCCTGTAGAACGACATTTCAACACCATATCAATTCAATAGTTCTTGACTCCATAGCGCGCGCCGCACGCCTCGCACACGAGATAGAACATGCCGCGGCTCGCTCCCTCGAGGTGCGTGTCCGGCTTGTGGCACTCCCTGCATATGACGTAAACCTCGAAGTAGCGCTTCATTCTGGCGTTGAGGTCATCGGTGCTGAACCTGCCGTTCAGCACGAGCCTCTGCTCCTCCATGTTGACCGGCACGCTGAGCTCCTTGCTCAGGTACCTGCTTATGTCGCCCACGTTCCTGCGGGCCTTGTCCGCTATAGCGGATATGTTCCTTATTATCGTCTTCGCGCCCTGCACTATCGAGTCGACGGTAGGTATCACGAAGTCAGAATGCTCGGCGGCCAGGCTCGGCAGTTTCGAAAATGCCCTGTCTAAAAGTGCATTGTACTCTTCGTCGCCCAACCAGAACACCGACGTGCGCAGTGAAAGCGCAGCGTTAGTAGTAATGGCAACGAACCTATTTAAAGCGTTCCTGCGTTATACTACCCGTGGCAGATAGGCTGGGAAGTTAAGGGTTTCCCATTCGCAAATCCCTTTCAGGCGGGCCAATGCCGGCAGCGTGCCGGAATGCCATTTGAGGCCTGCACCAAGGCGTTGAGGTCTTGCCCTGGATGATGGCCCAATATGTGAACCAGGCCAGGCCGGAAGGAGCAACCTTAAGCATATTCAGGCCATGCTTCTAGGATACAGGACTGAGTCGAGATGCAACCAACCTCATTTGGCATTCATGTGCAACGCCGGCCTCTGCCACACGATAGCGCTAAAAGCGCAGCGCCACAAAGTAGCGAAATGATTACACTGCCGGGGTCGCCTAGAGGTAGGGCGGCAGCCTGCTAAGCTGTTTGGCTGAAAGGCCTCCGTGGGTCCGATTCCCACCCCCGGCGTTCTTATGTGCGTGGTTGAGTGCTCTTCGTCGGAATAGATCTTGCGTGGTCGCCAAGGAACAATACGGGCATAGCGCTCATAAAGGGCGACGAGAATGGCGGCAGACTCGCCAGCGCAGGCATAGGGGTGTCTGATGATTCTCTTGTCGACTATGTGCGCAAGGGCGTCGGCAAGGCAAGCGCGCTTGTGGCCGTCGATGCGCCGCTCATAGTGCGCAACAATTCCGGCAGGAGGCCAGCCGACACGCTCGTCAGCGAGCTGTTCAGGAAATATGATGCCGGCGCATATCCGGCGAACCGCGCGCGCCTGGGCGCATGGTCAAATGGCAAGGTACGCGGCGAGGAGCTTGTCGCAGGCCTCGAACGCATCGGCTTCTCCCACAATCCATATATCAAGCGCTTCGAGCGCACGAGGAAGGTGTTCGAAGTGTATCCACATCCGGCCATGGTGGTTATATTCGGCTTGGACCACATACTCAGATACAAATCCAAGCCGAACAGGGCTTCTGGGTTCCGCGTCAAGGAATTTGCCAAGTATGAAGCGCTGCTCAAGGGCCTCTCAAAGGCGGATCCGCGGCTCGAAGTGGGCGACGGGCTGCTGCTGGGGAGGAAGCTCGGCGGCCTTAGTCATGTTGCGATGAAGCGCCACGAGGACACGCTTGATGCAGTGTTCTGCGCTTATACTGCCTATTACTATTGGGCGCATCCTGAAAAATGTGCAGTACTGGGCGACATGAAAAACGGCTACATAGTAACGCCTGTCAAGGAGTCAATGCGCGGCATGCAGAAAGAGCTATTCCTGTAATTCAGGTAAATAGATGCAGCGACCTGTTTAAAAATATCGCAGGTGTCATTCTTGCGATGTTCATGGAACTAAAAGAGGAACAGGCTGAAGCCGACAAGCGCGTATGCCCTGAATGCGGGCGCGAGATGGTTGTAGTCGACGGCCAGCAATCATGCGGCTGCGGTTCTGCAGAATCTGCAGGATGCGGCTGCGGTGGTGCCTGCGGTTGCGGCGGCCACTGCTGAACCTTACGCTTTTACGGCTGCATCCGCCAGAGCGTCCTTGCAGCTGCATGAGCGCTTCTCCGGCAGGGTCCTGACTATCTCTGTAATCAGCGCCTTCATCTTGCCCATGCTGGCATTCATCCTTGCGCCCACGTCATTGAAACTTACGGGCCCTATGTCCCTGTTCTCTTCTACTCCGGAATCGTAATCAGTTATTACCGATATGCCTAGGAAGCACATGCCCCGCTCCCTCGCCAGCGCTATTTCTGGATACTGCGTCATGTTAACTATGTCGCCGCCTATGCTTCTGAAGAATTTCGATTCCGCCTTCGTAGAGAAGCGCGGGCCGCTGATGACTATGACCGTGCCTGCATTGTGGTACTTCACGTTGGTGGCATCGCCTGCGGTTATGGCGAACTGCCGCATCTCGTCGCAGTAAGGTTTCGCTGTGCTCACGTGCGTCACCGGTTCAGAGCCGCCGTCGAAGAAAGTTTCGTCTCGGCCATGGCTGAGATTGATGAACTGGTCGGGGAAGACGAAGTCGCCGGGCATAAAGCTCGCGCGCAGCGAACCCACCGCAGATTCTGATATTATGCGCTCAACACCCAGCTGGCTCATGGCCTCGATGTTGGCCCTGTATGGCACCTTGTGCGGCGGAATGGTATGCTTGCTGCCGTGCCTCGGCAGGAACGCCACCTTCCTCCCCGCAAGCTCGCCTATGGCTATGCTGTCGCTGGGCTTGCCAAACCTTGTTTCCAGTTCCAGCTCTTCGCCGTTGTCGAGCAGCGAGTACAAGCCGGAACCTCCTATGATGCCTATCTCGGCTTTCTGCTCCGCCATCTGAATTCCTCAGTACCAGCCGCGCGCCTTCATCGCGCTCGCCACCCTGCCTATTGCTATTATGTAGGCTGCGGTCCTGGGTGTTATCCTGCTGCCTTTTGCCTCATATTCCTTCCTGACAGCCATCGTGTCTGCGAACGACTTGGTTATTATCTTGTCAAGCTTCTGGTACACCTCGTCTGCGCCCCAGTAATAGCCGCCTATGTTCTGGACCCATTCGAAGTACGAGCCTATCACGCCTCCTGAATTGACCAGGAAATCAGGCAGGTCGAGCACTCCCTTCTCGTGGAGTATGCTGTCGGCCTCTGGCGTAACCGGACCGTTGGCCAGCTCAAGCACGAGCTTGGCCTTTATCTTGTCGGCGTTGCTCCCGGTTACCTGGTTCTCTATCGCGGCCGGTATGAGGATGTCGACGTCGCTCTCAAGGAGCTGCTCGTTTGTCATCTTTGTGCCGCCCTCATAGCCCTGCACGCTGCCGCTCTCCTTCTTCGCCTTCTCGAGCTTCGCCAGGTCAAGGCCGTTTGCATCATAAATCGCGCCCCTCGAATCGCTTATCGCGACTACGTTGGAGCCAAAGAGCTTCTTGGACAAGGTGTACGCGAACATGCCTGCGTTGCCGAATCCCTGCACGGCTATTTTTGCCTTTTTCAGGTCTATGCCAAGGTTCTTCGCGGCCTCGCGCATGACGTACATGCCGCCCATGGCCGTAGAATCGTTCCTGCCTTCAGATCCCCAAACCTCAAGCGGCTTGCCCGTTATTGTGCCGAAGGCGTCATACCTGACAATATTGCTGTACTCATCCATCATCCAGGCCATAATCTGCGGCGTCGTATACACGTCTGGCGCCGGTATGTCGACCTGCGGGCCTATGAACTTGCCGATCGCGCGAATGTAGCCGCGCGAGAGCGCTTCGAGTTCGCGCATGCTCATGCCCTTCGTGTCGCATATTACGCCGCCTTTCGCGCCGCCGTATGGTATGTTGGCCAGGCTCGTCTTCCAAGTCATCCATGCAGCGAGCGCCTTGACGGTATCGAGGCTCTCCTGCGGGTGGAATCTTATACCGCCCTTCACTGGCCCGCGGGCGTCGTTGTACTGCACCCTGAATCCAGTGAACACCTTTGTCTCTCCGCTGTCCATCCTAACTGGTATGTTGACAACAAGTGTGCGCATCGGTTCCCTGAGTATTGCATGGGCCTGCTCGTCAAGGTCCATAACTTTAGCGGCCTCATCAAGCTGCTGCTGCGCTATCTTGAAAGGATTCAATTCCTCAGCCATAGAATCACAGCAGATTATGCATGATTAAGGCTAAATATATTGCTCGGATTTTATCCACCTAAAAGCAAAAGTCGCATCAGCTTGCGCTAGCGCTGGCCGTATTTCGCGTAGAAGGCCAGATAGCTGCTCATCACCGAGTCCGGCGCCGAGGGCTTCATCTTGTGTATTATGGATAGCATGTCGTCCATGCGTACGCTCTCGTCTGCGCCGCTGTCCATGGCCCTCTCCATCACAAGCGTCTTGGCCTCCCTGCATGTGCTGGCTATGTCTGCGCCTGTGAAGCCCTTGGTCTCGCTGCCAAGCCTTGCATATGGGAAGTCCTTTTCAACCGGCACCTTGCTAAGATAGGCTTTGAAGAGTGCTGCCCTATGTGCAGCATCTGGCGGCCTGACGAATATCAGCTTGTCGAACCTGCCCGGCCTGAGTATCGCAGGATCGAGCGCGTCAGGCTTGTTAGTCGCACCCACAACCACCACATCTACGTTCTTGCGTATCCCGTCCATCTCCTGCAGGAACTCCCCGGTCACCTGTGCGGCGTACTCGCTCGCCCCTCCTCTGTCAGCCACCAGGTCGTCTATCTCGTCTATGAATATTATCGAGGGCTTGTTCTCCTGCGCCCTGTAGAATATGTCCTTTATCGTGGCTCCCGCTCTCTCCATGCCGCCCTGCTGCAGCGTCGCTCCGTTTATCTCGAGCATCGTTATTCCGCGAAGCTCGTGGGTTATCGCCTTCATCAGCATAGTCTTGCCGGTGCCCGGCGGCCCGAAGAGGAGTATGCCGTTTATATTCTTTATGTCGTACTTCGCTATCAGGTCGGGATGCATCAACGGCAATTGCACTGCCTCAACAACCGCCTTCTTCGCATCCTCGAGGCCTATCACGTCGTCGAACGATATGCCTGTATCGGAATCAGTGCCCGTTGACGTTACGCCGCGCGACCTGTCGAAATCGAGTTTGAATTTGTTGTACTCGTCGACCTGTGCCAGCGATGTCGAAGCCTTCGTCTTCCGTATTGCGTCCTCAAGGTCATCCATGCCTATCTCTATTATGCGATGCTCGGCTGCAGCCCTCTGGGCGACTTCCTGCGCGACATTCTGGCACACGCCGCGTATGTCTGCGCCGGAATATCTCTCAGTAGCCTTGGCGAGCTTGCTTATGTTGACATCCTTCGCGATCGGCAGCTTCGACAGGTAGATGTCGAATATGGCCTTTCTGCCCTTCTCGTCGGGCAGGTGCATGTATATGACCCTGTCGAACCTGCCCGGCCTGAGCACAGCCGAGTCCAGCGCGTTGGGTATGTTGGTGGCGCCAACTATCAGCACCCGGTCCAGCTTCTCAAAGCCGTCCATCTCCTGCAGGAACTGCGAGAGCAGGTGCCTGTGCACGTCATCGGTTTCGGCCAGCCTGCTCGAGCACACCGTGTCTATCTCGTCTATGAACAGCACGCAGGGCGTGTTCTTCTTCGCGGTGTCGAATATGCCAGCCAGAATCTTTTCGCTTTCGCCCGGATACGCAGATATCAGGTTTGCGGACTTGACGTAGTAGAAGTTCGCGTGTATCTCGTTGGCGAGCGCGCGCATCATCATTGTCTTGCCTGTGCCCGGCGGCCCGAAGAAGACTATGCCTTTTACCGGATTCACATTGTAGGCGCGCGATACGCCTCTCTGCTCTATCGGCCCTATCGCGGCCTCTTTGAGCTCCTTCTTAACCCTGTCGTAGTTGCCCACATCGTCGAATGTCTCAGTCACGTTGCCCTGCTCGAGGTCCTCGAACGCCTCGCCGAACTTCATCCTGACATCCTGCTTCTTGACGTCGAGGGCCTTGACTATATGGATGTTGTAGAGCTCCATGAACGCTACTGCAATTGGCGCGAGCACGAAGCTCGCGAACGGTATCACATACATGATGGCCTGGCCAGAATACAGCGCCAGGCCGAGGGCCGTTATCGGATATGCGAGCCCTATGAACGAGGCCTTGGTGCCCTTGTACTTCGACCTGCTTGTCACAGCCACAAGGTCTATCCCGAATGCCATTGCAACTGCAATTGCAAGCTGGAGCAAGTAGAGCATGCTGTTCGCTAGCGAGCTTATCAGGCCGAGGAACGTGTAGTCTATGCCGTCTATCACAGCGCTGCTCTTGAACAGCGCGTATGCGCTGCCGCTTGAAGAGGCGAGATTCTGCAAGGTGAGGCGCGGCAACTGAGGCGTGATGTATGCGAGCGACGGGTTGCCTAGCAAAGCAGAGTGCGCTGCGGCCGCATTGTAGATTACAAATGCATAGTTCTGCACTCCCAGCACCCCCGAGAGCGCAGCTATCCCGATGAACGCTATCACATAGACGATCGCCGCACGCCTGAAACCGACGACCAGCGGCGTAACGATAAGAAACGGTATGAAGAAGGTGTAGCCTGCGGGCGAGAAGGCGAGCGCCACGAGTATGTATGCGAACATCATTGTGCGGTAGTGCATGTAACCGTATACTAGCGCGACGGAGATGATGAACATGAATACGAGCGCCAGTGCTGGAACCGTATACATGAGCATCGGGAAGGTTATGGCCATCAGCGCGATTACTCCGATGAACGGTTTGTACAGCGCGATCGCAAACAGCGCCACTGCCAGCGCGGCCACAAGAGCATATGGATAATAGCCGAATGCATAAGTCGCGGCAAGAAATGCCGCGAGCGCCAGCGCAGCATCTATGAAATTAGAGTTAGTCGCGATCCTGAGCAGCTTGTCCTTGAGGGTATAGAAGCCTATGGGCAGAAGCTTGTGCCTCTCCTTGACAAGTCTCCTTACCCTCTCGCTCTTGACCGTAGACCGTTTAAGGTCCAACGCAGACATCGCGCACCCTCTCCCTAGCCAATAAATCTGTTGCGGCTTACATATCTCTTTAAGTTAATATTTAAATGTGCCGAGGGTTCCCCAGCGCACTAAAAGCATATTAAGGTTGTCGTGCAATTTTTATCCGGCCCGTTGTAGCTCAATGGCAGAGCGACCGGCTGTAGTTTGTTAGCTTCTTGCAAAACAAGAAGATACCGGTAGGTTGGGCGTTCAACTCGCCCCAACGGGACTGTTCCAAAGCAAAGTGGTTGTTAGATGGCAACGATTCAGAAAGGTGCGCAGAGCGCCCAATCAACGGCGCACGGATCCTCGACGGGATCAACGCAGGCATCGCCATATACCGCAAACAGGCCGAAGGCTGCATTCATACTGATGCTGATCGGCGGCATAATGATACTGCTGTACGCTGTGCTGATACTTCTTGGCGGCCTGGCGGCGGTATCCCTAGCAGGCAAGGTGACCGGCAACACACTTGTAATAGGAAACACCACTCTCACGCTCAACCAGACTGAGATAACTGCACTGAAGAATGCGCCAAGCACGCTATATCCGACTGGCGGAATAGGCATTGTCGCAGGGCTTGTGGTAATAGTAATGGCGTTCATGATGTGGAAAACAGGAGACATAAAGCGCATGCACAACCTTTCCATCATAGCGCTAATTGCGTCTATTGCCAGCTTCTTCGGCGGCGCAGGCTTCCTGTACTTAGGCATGGGATTGGCAATAATCGGGAGCGTGCTAGGCATGCTGTACAAGGGCTGAACAGAAGTAGGGCCGTGACGGCGCCCTCCTTTGTGCACGAACGGAACGCTTATAAAAGACTGCGGCATTAATCAATACGCGCTGCCTTGGTGGTGTAGTGGTCAGCATACGACCCTGTCACGGTTGCGACCCGGGTTCGAATCCCGGCCAAGGCGTCTTCTGAATCGTTAGTATCTGCTTAAGCGTTCTGCGAAATGGTCGAACAGTCCCTGATAAATGCCGAGCATGTGCTTGAAGTGCCTTCTACCTTCCTCGCTGCCCCAGTAGGGTTGGCTGCCCATGTCGCCGATTATTGTGCCA
The DNA here is from genome assembly GCA_023473665.1 of Candidatus Marsarchaeota archaeon. Taxonomy (NCBI): domain Archaea; kingdom Thermoproteati; phylum Thermoproteota; species Candidatus Martarchaeota archaeon. The sequence goes on from JAMCYM010000001.1 coordinate 109,826, forward strand.
ATCATTCTTTCCAGCATGAGGAAGTCGATCTTCCGCCCGAAGTTCTTGTCTCTTTTGACTACCGGGATGGTCCTGTAGACCTTGAGCCATTTTTCAACATAAGCTGTTACTTCCTTAAGCGTGCAGCTGTTGCTGTGTATCTGGAGCAGGTTCCACCATACGTTCTTCGCAAGATCGTTCCATTCAAGGGCATAGCGCCACAGTATGTTCGACAGGATCCTGTAAGTGCCATCCCGCATCCTTAGCACATGCTGCGCCATAAGCTCGCCGTGCATGAACTCCAGCTTCATCCTGGGAATGTACTCGGCCGCCAGCGGATAGAACCTTACGAGACACCGTGCGTAGTCGTCGAACTCCAGCCTGCCCCTCTCTTCCGCATTGGACCTCCACCTCTCAACGGACTTCATGACCGCCTCGAGGGCCGTCGAGCTCCGCGACGGCGTGCTGATATGGATCCTGCCGGGATCGGCGCTCACCCAGGGCCTTGTTATGGCTCTCGTCTTGTACTCTTGGTAGAATCTTGCAAATTCCTTCATCTGCCTCTCTGTGGCGAACGGTGTGCCATATATGGGCCGCCCCTCTATCAGTTCGCTTATCGTGAATCCGTAGCCCCTCTTGGCGCTCCATTCCTCGTTCCTGTATATTTTCGGTGCGTGAATGATCTTGCTCCTGTTTTGCCTTTCAAAGTTCCTTGCCATCAGGGCTTCAGATACCTCGACCTTGAGGCCCTGCAGCTTGAGCACTGCGGGTTTGCCCTCGTACGTGCCGCTGTAATGTACGCTCCCCAGGAGCGGTTTACCCTTCGCATAAATCTGTTCTCCTCTGAAAATCTCCTTTTCGGGCACGAAGCCCGTTTTTCTGATTACCTCGTCTAGCACTCTCTTCTCGCCGCCAATCAGTGCGTTTGGTGCGCTCTTTTCTGCGAAGCTGACGGCCGTGCACTTCTCCATGTACTCACTATCTAAACTATCCTTATCCTCTTGCCGTAATAATCAAGGAACATCTTCTCTATAGCCCTTTTCGTCTCGTCGAGCCCTGCCGCCGTCTCCTTTTCCTGCGCCCTTGCAGATTCGATTGTTTCCGCGGCCCTCCTTCGCGACTCCCTGCCTTCCCTGAGTCTCGCGAGCGCGTTTCTTGAGAGTCTTATGCTGCCCTCAAGCTCGAGCCTTTTTACGTCAAGGTCTCTGAGCGCAGATATCATGCCGTAGATGTCTGAGCCCATCAGCTCGTCCAGCGCCTCCATCAGCCTGTTTTTGTTGTCGGTCTCTATCACGCCAGAATCCAGCGCAGCCCTCAATCCCGAGAGCATGTGCCTGAACTTTTTGTATTCGGATTCGTCTGCCATCCTGGCGACCGGCTCTGCCATGAAATCCGTGAGCCGCTCCTTGCTGCCCGATGCGTGGTCGAACTTCCTGGCGGTGCGCTCCAACGGTGCGAGCAGCCGGTTTATCTCCGCATGGGTCGCCGAGCTTTCTGCATTGAGCATTTCAAGGTCTCTCTCACTCTGTGAAAGCTCCCTGCTCAATCTTTCCTCCTCTGCGCCCTCGAGCGTGCCTCCAGATGCTGCCATCGAGAGCGATTCTATCGTGTCGCTGCTCATTTTCAGTTCGTCGGTCATAGCGCGCAAGGTGTCGAGCCGCTCTTTTACCGAATTATACTCTGCGAGCTCCCTGCCCATGCGGCCGAGCGTGCCCCTAAGAAGCTCCTTCTGCTTCTCTATCGAGGCGAAGGCCTTCTTCAGATCGCTCGTGTAATCGGCATACGAATAAAGCGCCTGCTTGAACTTGCTGTTCGCCATGAGCGTCTCCTCGATGAAGCGCTCCGTCTTCAGCAGCACAGCATTGTACCTCTCGTATAAGTTGGGCCCGCTGCCAATGTCGGCGCTCCAGCCGTTCAGTATGCGCTTAAGCGCTGTAGAATAAGCCTTCTTCTGCTCCTTCAGCGCAGACGCGTTGTTTACGTATGGGTTCTCTATATCCGGTTCGGCCTCAAGATCGGAGAAAGCATCGCAAGCCCTAGAGTACGTTTCCTTGGCGCTGCCAAGTTCGCGCAGGCACGCGCCTGCCCTCGAGTCCAGGCTGCCAAGCTTCATGTCGAAGGCCGAGTCCAGCAGGTCGTAAAGCTCATCCTGCCCTACATTAGCCGCATTGCCGCCTTCACGCCTGAAAAGCATTTGTACCGGGTACGATTGCTCAGCCAAAGTTAATATGCTGTACGATGGCCGGCCTGCAAAACCTTATAAATGTTGATGGCGCAAACCTAGTGCAAAGGATAAGTAACGTAATTGCTGATTTTCCCGCAATTACTGCAGCTTGCAGGAGGGATACATCATGGAAAAGGAAGCTCTGGAGAAGCTCGAAGCCTTTATTAACGAGAACAAAGGCAAGCGCAAGTTCACGCAGAGCGTAGAGCTTGCGATAAACTTCAAGGGCATAGACTTCAATAAGCAGGACAACAGGCTCAACCTGCAGGTCATGCTGCCCGAGGGCCGCGGCAAGGAGAGCCAGGCTATGGTGTTTGCAGACAACAAGACAATAGCGGAGAAGGCCGCCGGCCTTGGCGCAAAAGTTGTTACGAGCGGCGAGCTGGGCGCTATAGCCAGCAACAAGGGCCGCATGGCCGAGCTGCTCAACTACGAGCTCGTTGCCGAGCCTGCGCTCATGGCCCAGATAGCGAAGGTGCTCGGGCAGTTCCTTGGGCCGAAGAACAAGATGCCAAGGCCGCTCGTTGGGGTCGATGTCGCGAACGTGATAAACACGATCAGCAAGTCCGTCTACATACGCAGCAAGGGCAAGTATCTGCCAACAGTGCACTGCGTTGTCGGCACGGAGAAGATGACCGCGCAGCAGCTCGCAGCGAACATAGACGAGGTCGTCGGCTCGATAGCAAAGAAGGTGGGCAGGCAGAACATACGTTCGGTGTACGTGAAGCTGACGATGAGCGCGCCAATGAAGCTGCAGTAAATAGATGATATAGATGCTTAGCAAGGACCAGAAGAGGAAATTCGTCGAGGACGGCATAACGGCCGTCAAGGCGAGCAAGGTCATAGGCGTTGTGCCCCTGGCAGGCATACCCGACAGGCTCTTCCAGAAGTCGAGGAACGGCATGCGCAGCTCGGTCAGGTTCATAACGGGCAGGAAATCGCTGCTGTCGAAGATTCTTGAGGGTGACGCGAAGACGAAGGAGCTCGCCAGTGAGCTCACTGGCACATCTGCAATAATGCTCAGCAACGGCAATCCGTTCGAGATATACTCCTGGTTTAAGGGCGGCAGCATAAAGCTGGCGGCGAAGCCGAAGCAGGCGGCGCCAGAAGACATCCACATAGAGGAGGGCGAGACCAGCCTGCAGCCTGGCCAGGCCGTGACCGACCTGAAGAGCGCAGGCATAGACGTCAAGATCGACAAGGGCAAGGTAGTGATATCGAAGAGCAAGGTGCTCGTGAAGAAAGGCGAGCTGATAAGCCTGCAGGTGGCGAAGGCATTGCACACGCTTGACATAATGCCGTTCCACGCGATGCTTACTCCGTCAGTCATGCTCTCTGACGGAATCGCATTCAGGCCGGAGGTGCTCGACATAAATCCAGAGCACACGTCTGCCGAGATAGCGCAGGCGTTCGGAACCGCGCTCTCGCTGAGTCTTGCGGCCGGCATAGTGAACGCTTATACAGTCGGCAGCCTGCTCACGAAGGCATACCGCAGCGCCATCATGCTGGGCATAGAGGCGAAAGCATATGACAGCGGCATAGTAGAGATGCTGCTTGGTGATGCAGCGATGCACGCGGCAGCGCTGAACGGCGCAGCAGGCGTAAATCAATAAATATGTTGGGAAAGAAGATATTGGAATTGCGATAAAAAGGTGAAAACATGGAATACGTATACGCTGCACTGCTCCTGGACGCGGCTGGCAAGTCTGTTACCGAGAAGGACCTTATGGAAGTGGTCAAGGCTGCGGGCTTTTCGCCAGACGAGGCGCGCGCAAAGGCAATGGTGGAGTCGCTCAAGGGCGTCGACATAAAGGACGTGATAAAAAGGGCCCAGAGCGCTCCCGTGCAATCCGCTCCAACGGCTGCCGCAGCAGCACCGGCCGCCGCGCATGAGGCTAAGAAGAAGGAGCCTGCCGAGGAGAAGAAAAGCGATGAGGAAGCAGCAGGAGGCCTCGCCAGCCTGTTCGGCTGAGCTAGGGCTTTATCAGGTGCGAGCTGTCCTTAAGCCATTTTCGCGCATCCCTATAATTAGGCGCAGCTCTCGCCACCTCGTCCCAGAACCGCTTAGAGTGGTTGCGCACCCTTGTGTGCGCGAGTTCGTGCGCGATCACGTAATCAAGCACGCTTTCCGGCGCGTAGAGCAGCTTCAGGTTTATGCTTATCCTGTTATTGGGTGAGCATGAGCCCCATATTACCGAGTTGTCGCGCACCACAACCCCGCTCAGGACTGAGCCAAAATGCGCGGCATTGATCCTGACTATGCGCTCCTCGACATAAGGCTTGGCAGCCCTGGCCACTACCTTCGAAGCCAGCCTCGAAACTATGCGCGCATCATAGCCGTCTGGGGCATAGACGAGCACCGAATCGCCCGAAAGTCTGGCCGCATAGCGCTTCCTTCCATTTATCAGCCTTATGCTGAGCCGTCTGCCCCCCACCTCAGTCACCTGGCCGTCGCCGAATCCCAATGTTTTGTCAGCGAGGAACCTGCCGGGGTTTTTTTCTATCGCGCGCCTCATCCTCTTGTACAGATTGTCGGCTGCGGCGCTGGCCGCGCGCTTCCCCATCCAGCGCGGCAGCCTTATCACGATAACGCCGTCCCTGACGCTCGCATGCGCATTTTTGAGCCGCGCCTTCTCGACTCTGACCCCAATGGCCATGCTACCTGCCATCACTGCATCGAACTCCAACTTAACCATCCAATCAGAAACCAATAAATTACTTTAGGAGAGAATCTTAATGCTTATTATCGATCTATTACTGCTCAGCAAATTTTGAAAGTGATCATAGATGGGAGCTGAAGAGAAGGAACTAGTAATGCCAGGCGACAGGCTCTCCACAGAGGAGGAGTTCCTGCCTGCGTCGAACACGTACGTTGAATCTGGCAGCATCTACTCGCTCGTACCGGGCGAGCGCGTTGCAGGCGAAGGCAAGATAGGGGTCAAGAGCATAGGCAGGGAAATAACGAAGTTCAGGAAATCGATGCTCGTGCTTGGCACTGTGATAGGCGACCTGAAGAGCGTGCTGTTCGTCAAGATCGACGACCTTGCGCTAGGCAACAAGGACTACATAGCGATAAAGGACGGCAAGGTAGTGCTTGCCGGCCATGGCGGCCCGCGCCCCGGTTTCCATGACAGGCGCGGCCCGCCAGGAAGGGAGCATGAACGCGAGGCCCGCCCCGCTGCATTGGGCGACATATTGCTCTCAAGGATACTGTTCGACGAGGGTGACTCATTCGTGCTTGACCTGCGCAGCCCGGAGTTAGGAGTGGTCTTTGCGCTGTGCGAAGAGTGCAATTCGCCCCTCGAGGCGAGGCAGGACGGTACGCTTTACTGCCCGGCGTGCAAGCACGTCGAGCACAAGAAGGTCAGCAGCCTGTACGGCATGTCATCTGAAATAAAGAAGGCATTGGCCGGAAATGCGGGGCTCGCTTAGATTCGGTGGTTACCATGGAGATCAATACTATCAAGGAAGAGGGCAAGGAGCTGGTCATAGAGTTCGTTACCAAGGACATGACAATACTAGATTTGGTAGCAGGCGAGCTGCTGCAGAATGACGACGTGGAGTTCGCAGGCGTGGAGAAGGACCACCCTGAGATAGGCAATCCGCGGCTTGTCATACGCACCTCCAAGAAAAAGCCGAAAGAGGCTCTGGAGAAGGCGCTTGAGAATATTGACGAGACATTTTCTGACATGAAGAAATCTTTCTCGAAGAAGTAGTTTCCGTGAAGTCCGGCGTACGCATGCTCGCTCTCGCGAGCGGGCCGATATACGGGCGCAGAAGGAAGCGCACTCTTGTTGTAGGCGTAGTCGGAAGGGCCGGCGTAGTCGAGGGCGTGCTCTCCGGCCGCGTGACCATAGATGGCGACGATTCGGCCAGCGTCGTGATACGCATGTTCAGGAAGTCGCGCTTCAAGGAGCAGATAAGGGCCATCGTGGTGAACGGCATAGCAATGGCCGGCCTGAACGTAATCGACGTGAAGGCAGTAGAGGACAAGGCGCACGTGCCGCTGATGGTGCTCACACGAATACGGCCTAATGTCAGTGATTTCATGAAGGCGCTTGACAATTACGGGAGCACCGGCAACCCCGTGCATGAAAGGAAGTCCCTCGTGGAACGCATGAACAAGGAACGAGGCTTCACGAAAATATCTGGGTTCTACGTGCAGTCAGGCATGAAGGCCGCTGAGCTTAAAGGCATAGTGCCCGCGGCGTTCGAATTGCTACGGCTCGCCCATCTCATAGCAAGGGGCATCAGCACCGGCATATCAAAAGGAAGAGTGTAAGAAGGCCCGCAGCCGGCTGGCTTCCGGCAACATTTCCAATAATTTTTTTCGCCGTGGCGCAGCAAGCTATAAATACTTTCTTATGAGCAAATACTATCGCTCATTGCTGTTTTTGCTGAGCGAGCATCGAGCATCTAGCATGCCCGATGCCCAATGAAAATTCCTGCTTGGAATTGGATGCAGTCTTGAGGAGTGCAATAAGGTACCGACAATTGCGATGCGGCTTTCAGCAATCGACTCCAGTCGATGCTGCTGGAGGACACTGCTATCAGATTTCGACAGCCATGCAAGTCTGCTCTATGGCTTCATAGGGCGGCGTACGGCTCAGTAACGCGTAGTCAATCTAACGCACGGAGGAGCACACCCCCGGGAAACTGGGGTTAATTCTCCATAAGCAAGGGCATCTGGAAGGAGCCCTTGCCAAAAGGGGCGCAAAATGCAGCGCTTCCGCCATGCGATGAGACTGCGTCGGATCAGGCAGATGGCGGGGTAACGGCCCACCATACCGATAACCCGTAGGGGATATGGGAGTATGAGCCCCGAGAAGGGCACTGAGACAAGGGCCCTAGCGCTACGGCGTGCAGCAGGCGCGCAAACTCCACAATGCGCGTAAGCGTGATGGGGGGAATCTGAGTGGCTTACTTTGTAAGCCTTTTGCCAAGTATAGCAAGCTTGGCGAATAAGTGCTGGGCAAGACCGGTGGCAGCCGCCACGGTAATACCGGCAGCACAAGTGGTGTCCACGATTATTGGGCTTAAAGCGCTCGTAGCTGGCCTATGCCGTCTCACGTGAAATATTGGCGCTCAACGTCAATGCGCGCGCGAGATACCCATAGGCTAGGGAGCGGGTGAGGTCAGGGGTACTTACGGGGGAGGGGTAAAATCCTGTAATCCTGTAAGGACCAACGGTGGCGAAGGCGCCTGACTAGAACGCATCCGACAGTGAGGAGCGAAGGCTAGGAGAACGAATCGGATCAGATACCCGAGTAGCCCTAGCAGTAAATTATGCAGACTCTGGTGTTGCAAGTATCATGAATGCTTGCAGTACCGTAGCGTAAGTGTTAAGTCTGCCGCCTGGGGAGTACGGCCGCAAGGTTGAAACTTAAAGCAATTGGCGGGGGAGCACACAAGGGGTGGATGCTGCGGTTTAATTGAATCCAACGTCGGAAATATTACCAGAAGCGACGGCAGGGTGAAGG
>JAMCYM010000003.1 GCA_023473665.1 Candidatus Marsarchaeota archaeon
CAGAAAATCTGACTGCGTAGATCCGCAGTAACTCTGCCGTCAGAAGTAGATCGATAGAAAAAGTAATGGTTGTTGTGGCAATTCATCCCCCAACAAGATTGGGGGAATTCTTGCCTATGTTATTAAATCAATTTCATATGTTGAATTCGAGCTTCTTCTTGGTGCGGGAGCCCAAAACCCTTTCGACAGTATAGCCGCACTTTTTGCACTCCAGAAGCACCTTCTGCCGCTTTGCCATCTTCTTTACTGTTGCTTGTCCTTTGACCTTGCCGTGGTAGCCCTTCAGCTTCCTGTCCCTGCGGCGCTGGCCGATATTGAGCCCCGAGTTCGGCTTCTTTGAATAGATGGTCACTTTGTGAGGGGTATGGGTGTTGCATTTGGGGCAGTATGTTGTGATTTCCTTTGGTATCTTCATTGTAACCACTGTTTAGTAGCATCATGATAGTTCGCAGAGCTTGTTCGACATGAGGTATGCCGCATCCTCCTCGTTGGAAACCTCCACTATGCTGGATTTGTTTATAGGCCCTATCTTGTTTCCTGATGGGAGGAAAATCTCAGGTATGTCTCTGAGTGCGTGTAATGATGGTTTGCTCATTTTTCCAGCGCTTAAATTTTCGTTGCTGAAAAGTTTTTGCAGGGCATTGTAGAATTCGGCCTCTTCTGCGGGGGCCGGTTGCGGCTGCTGCTTGCCGTACGCAACATACACCATTATTTTTTGCTTGCGGCGTTGGAATATGGCATCTACAATCCTTATGGTATTAGTTTTGATTGTTGTTGATTCTTCGTTGTTTGCTGTGTCCAGTTCTGAAACAAACGCTTGCACGTCCGAATAGAAACTTTTGGGTATGAGTTGAAGTGTATTGGTTGCTTTCTCAGATTGGTAAATCTGCCAGATGTAATCATAACTTATATTCATAGTCAAGTCAGCACCCCTATCTTCCTCTAATCATAAAACACAAACACTGCAACTATAATACTTGAATTTTGTTTTTTGTTAGGTATATATATTATTAACAACGGCCGAATACCGGAATTGCAGGGTCCCTAAGCTTGGATAGCGAGGAATGGATTTGAACCATTGATCTCCGGGTTATGAGCCCGGCGGGCACTCCAGACTACCCCACCTCGCTTCGAAATCAACACAAGCCCCAATGACTGCAGGCATATTATCACGCCAAACTATTAAAATAGTGCATTCTTTGCGTGCAGGCGTGAATTGTTATCTGTACTTCTTTCCCTGCGCAAGCTTGTATGGTTCGGAGGCTGCCTCTGCACCCTTCTCTGTCTCCTGCTCATCATCAGCGCCGGCCAGCTTTTGGGCGCTTTCGGCGCTTATCTGCTCGTTCGCCTCCCTCACCAGCCGGTCGGCCTCTATCCTATCTATCCTAGTAAGCATGCCATTGCATGTGCACCTGAATCTGGCCTCGTAGGCCGCATCGAAGGTGAAGATAAGCTTATTGTCGTCATAGCAGTTCTTGCAGATAAAGTAGTCATTGCAGTTGTCCTTGACAACATCGCCAGTCTGCGTCATGTTCTTGACATAGTCCAGGAACTGCCCTATCTTGTTCACGTTTATGTACCACGCAAAGGAAAGCCAGCCGTCGACGTTCTTGGAAATGTTGTAGTTGGTTATGCCGTAGCCTTGCATTATGTTGAGTATGCGCCTTACCGCGTTGATCTTCAAGCCAAGCTTGTCCGCAATCTCCTCATCTGTCTTTGGGGAATTTAGGAGCTCAACTACCTCTATAGCCCGCTTGCTCACGTTCTTCCTGAGATAAGACGATACCATATCGTTGCTCCCCAGGCTGTTTATTATCACGCTTGCGGCTCTAGCGTACATCTCCGCAGAGTCTACAACGCCTGCCTTTGCCGGCCTTGGAGCCTGCTTTTGAGCTGCGGGCGCACGGCGGTTTGAAGCTGCAGTACCGTGCCTGCCCTTGATTGCATTACTCCCGTGCCTGGCCGTGCTTCTCCGATCGCGCTTCACGGCGCTTGCACCGGGGCGCATGCCTGTCGTGTGCAGGTGCGTACGCTTAGCAATGTTCGTCTTCTTGCTTTTGGCTGTGCTGCGCTTTTGCCGCGCTGCGGCTGCCCTGCGTTTCTTCGAAGCGTGAACTGCCTTTTTTGCCATAAAATGCGCCTTAGCGTAGGTTCCTGTTATGCATCTAGTATTTTGTCTTTTCTAGTATTTAATGGTTGCTATGATGGCTTTCGTAAATTCTGCTTGTGCTCCAAGAACCACTGGTTAGGATATTGCAGCGCAGGAAATATTTATGCATTGCGCTTGCCATGTCGTCGCACTAACGCTCTTCGCTGGTTATCGATTGAAGCGAGACCGTATCACAGCACATGATATAAATACCTTTACATGCAGAATCCTCTACTGCAAGCCTGACGCTTATTTTGCAAGTTTGCGAGGGAGATTATGGGCTTTTACAAAGAATCAAAGAAGGCGTTCGCAACCGAATACAAGGAACGCTCCCAGACCTATAGGGACAGGCTTGCCGCATGGGGCAAGGAGTCTGCCGTGTCAATGGCGATCCGGCCGACTAACCTAGCAAGGGCAAGGGAGCTCGGCTACAAGGCCAAGCAGGGCGTGCACATAGCTAGGGTATCTATCCGCAAAGGCAGGCGCATGCGCCCTGCAGTAGGCGGTGGCAGGAAACCGTCGAAGAGCGGACGCTTCTTCTCCAGGACGAAGTCCCTGCAAACGATCGCGGAAGAGCGCGCCGCTGTCAGATTCGCGAACATGGAGGTCCTAAATTCATATTTTGTCGGTGAAACGGGCGAAAGGCGCTTCTACGAGGTGATATTGCTCGACAGGGCAAGCCAGGTCGTCATGGCCGACCCCTTCTACAGTTCTGTCGTCTCAAGAAGGTGCAGGGCCCAGCGCGGCCTTACCCGCTCCGGCAGGAAATCCCGCGGCCCGCCGCGCTGACCGTGTTTCCCATGGCTAGCGCAAACTCCTACAAGGCAACGATAACAATAGCCAAGCGCCTGCCAATCGAATACAAAGGCGTTATCGGCGGTTACAAGGCATACAGGCGCAGCAGCATCTCTACGAAAGAGGACAAAGCCTCGATCTCAATAAGCATAGCAGCTGACGATGCAACCGCGTTGCGCGCGTCATTGAACTCGATAATGCGCGACATACGCATAATAGAAAGCACCGGAAGGCTTGCTAGGCGGCATCAGACGGACGGCAGCGCTGCCAAGCGTCGGCAGGCGAGGCGCCGACGTTCATCCAGCCTAATATAGCGCCATCCATGTGTCTACCGGTACTTCGTCGCATAATGAAAAATCTATAAATATGTGCGCCCATCAATATGCTTGGCTCTAGGACGCACGACGTGTCATCTTTTTCACTTCGGTGCACTTTCAATTAGAGCATTGCAGCACAGTGGTTCGAATGGCAGGATCGCTACAATACTGGCCCAGGCGGCGTGCGCGGCACAGGCTTCCACGCATCAGGAACTCGCCAATACTGACTGAGCCGGCGCTTTCCGGAATAATCGCGTACAAGGCCGGAATGGTGAGCCTTGGAGTTGTCGACGATTCCAACTCGCCCACCAAGGGCATGGAGGTAATGCGCGCCGGTACTGTGCTCGAAATTCCAAAGATGGAAGTTTACGGCATAAGGCTCTACAAGCGCGATGCAAACTCAGGCTACAGGGGCGCTGCCACAGAAGTATTGCACAGGCAGGCCTCAGAGAGGTTAGGCATCAAAAAGGTAAAGGCCGATGAAACAAAGCTCGCAGACCTGAAGGCGAAGGCCGGCGAATACGGCGACGCCACAGCGCTCGTGGCCGCGTATCCGAAGGGCATGAGCGTAGGCCAGCACCACACTACCAGGTTCGAGAGCGCTGTCGGAGGAAAGAGCGTCGAGGAAAAGCTTGACACGCTATCGAAGCTTCTTGGCAAGGAGCTCAAAGCGTCAGACGTGTTCAAGCCTGGCGAATACATAGATACGATTTCCATAACAAAGGGCAAGGGCTGGCAGGGTGCGATAAAGCGCTTCGGCGCCTCGCGGCAGTTCCACAAGGCAACGCAGAAGATAAGGCACGTCGGGCCCATCGGGGCGTTCACTCCAGGGAAGGTGCTCTACAGCGTGCCACGGGCCGGACAGATGGGATTCAACTACCGCACGGAGCAGGGCAAGCGCATACTTAAGATAGGCCAAAAGGAGAGCGCGCACGAAATAAACCCCAAGTCGGGGTTTGCAAACTACGGCCAGGTAAGGAACGATTACGTGCTCATAGAAGGCTCTGTGCCAGGCGCTGCCAAGAGGCTCGTCAGGATAAGGAAATCCATAAGCGGGCAGGGCGCCAAGGGCGCGAATGAGCCCAAACTCACATTCATAACGGGCTGAATTAGATGGCAACCACCAACTTGTACTCTCCGGACGGCAGGCAGGCCGGCAAGGTGGAGCTGCCGCAGATCTTCAGCGGTGAGGTAAAGCCCTGGCTGATAAGCAGGGCCGCCGTCGCCGAGCAGTCAAGGCGAATGCAGCCGCAGGGCCATTTCGTCCTGGCAGGCATGCAGACTACGGCAGCATACTACGGCGCCATGATGTCATGGCGCTCCGGCAGGCACGTCGGCAAGGCGATACGGCCCCGAGAGAAGCTCGGAGGCGGAGCCCTTGGCAAGATAAGGCGTATACCCTCGTCCGTCAAAGGCAAGCGCGCGCACCCGCATCTTGTCGAGAAGGGCATACACGAGAGCATAAACGACGGCGAATACAGAAGCGCGGTCACCAGCGCCGTAGCAGCTACCGCAAGCAACGAGAGCATGCCGCCAGGCCTATCGGTCAGCCTTCCTGTAGTGGTATCAAATGGCATTGAATCGGTAACCAAAACTAAGGCCGTGCTCGCGCTTCTCAAGGGCATTGGTGTGCTCGAATATGTGCTTTCAGGCAGTTCAAAGGTGAGGAAGGGAGTAAGGCGCTCGTCAGTCCAAAAGCCGAAGGCGCGCAGGGTGCTCGTCGTGGTCAATGCCGACAAAGGCATAGCCAGGGCCGCGCGCAACATACCCGGCGTGGAGGTGAGCACCGTCGACCAGCTCAGCATAGAGAAGCTCGCGCCAGGCGGCGCGCACCATGTGCTGGCGATATGGAGCGAAGATGCCGTAAAGGGCGTGACAGAAGCGATAAGCAAGCTAAGCTTGAGGTGAATGCATGTCGGTGCTCAGATATCCGCTCGCGACAGAAAAGTCGATCAACGCGGTCTCACGTGGCAACGTCATAGTCTACATTGTGGACACGCGCTCGACGAAGAGCGAGATAAGCAAGGAGTTCGAACGGATGTTCAACGTGAAGGTGGAGAGCGTGCGCATAGCCAACTTACCAACCAACTCGAAGAAGGCGTTCATAAAGCTGGCGAAGGGCTTCAACGCCAGCGACATCGCCATGAAGCTGAAATTGGTGTGATGCATGGGAAAGAAACTCAGGCAGCAAAGAAGGGGCAAGGGCAGCAACCTGTACACTAAGCTGCCGGGCACGTTCAATACGAGCGTCAGCTACGCCAAGGAGCCGTCGTTCACCGGCTACGCAGAGGTGATGGGGCTGAAGAACGATACGGGCCACACATCGCCAGTCATGGAGGTAGCATACGACGACTTCAGCAGGGGCTTCATGCTTGCGCCAGAGGGAATAGCCATCGGCGCCAAGATACACTTCGGTTCCGGCAGCTACAGCATTGGCAGCGTCATGAGGCTTGCCGACATACCTGAGGGCATACCTATATTCAACATAGAGTCCGTGCCCGGCGACGGCGGCAAGTACGTCAAGGCGGCAGGCGCGTACGCCTACATAACGTCCCGCACGGGCAATACCGTAACGGTGCTCATGCCTTCTAAGGCAATGGTCACCATGGATTCGGCGTGCAGGGCGCAGCTCGGCGTAGTTGCGGGCGGGGGCATGAGCGACCAGCCGTTGGTAAAGGCTGGCAAGAACCACTACATCATGCACGCGATCAACAGGACCTGGCCAAGGAACCGCGGCGTGAAGATGAATCCTGTGGACCACCCGTTCGGTGGGAAGCAGCACCATAAGGGCAAGAGCAGCATGACCTCGAGGAACGCTCCGCCCGGAAGGAAGGTCGGGCACATAGCCGCAAGGCGCACTGGCAGAAGGAAAAGGTAAGGAATAAATACCGATACAACGATAATTTAGACGGTGTTATCATGGCAGAGAGAATATCAGGCACGGCTGTTAAGAGAGAGCCAGGCTACCTATACTATCTTGGCAAGGACGGCTACGTGTGGCGCACGCCTATGAGGGGCAAGAAGGGAAGCAAGGAGAAGGTCTCGCAGGAGAAGGTTTCGCGCGAGGATGGCTACCTGTACTTCATAGACTCGAGCGGCTACGTGTCGAGGGCCAAGCAGGCCCGAGGCAGGAAGTAAGTGTAAAACATGGCTGAAAGGATTGCGTTCAAGGGCCGGCTTCCGAATGCTTTGGCAGCGATGAGCATAAGCGAATACAAAGGGCTCGTCAAGTCGAGGCAGAGGCGCTGGCTCTCACGCAACTCCATTCAGTACAAAAAGCTGTCCGAGAGGATAGAGAGCAGGAAGGCTCAGGGCAAGCCCGTCAGGACGCACATGAGGGAAGCCCTTATTCTGCCTTCATGGGTCGGCATGGAGTTTGATGTTCATAACGGCAAGGAGTTCGTGCGGGTGGGCATAACGCCCAACATGCTTGGGCACAGGCTTGGCGAGTTCTCGCCCACGACCAAGCGCGTGCAGCACTCTGCTCCTGGAATAAAGGCTACGCGCGGCAGCAAGTTCCTTGACAAGAAGTGAGGCGTTTTAGTGAAGTATTCGTTCAATGCAAAGGGAGAAAGGCTCGTATTCGCTGGAGCCAAGGACCTCAACGCCAGCCACAAGGATCTGGCGGCGGTGTGCGACTCGATACGCTACAAACCGACAGAAAGCGCGATGGCGATACTGGACGGCGTGGTGGATGCAGGAGCCCCGATAGAGTTCAAGAGAAACAACAAGGGAATGGGCTCTAGGCACGAGCTGCACGGCCGCAAGGGCAGGTACCCAAAAAAGTGCGCGGCAATGGTCAGGAAGGTGCTCGCCAATGCCATGGCTGTCGCAAGGTCGAAGGGCTATGACGATACGGGCATGTTCGTTGTGCACGCATCGGCCAACAAGACACAGATAGTCAGACGCTCGCCTTCAAAAGGCATGCTCTACCACTCTGACAGCTATGGCTACCCGTCGATAAGGCACAGCGACATAGAGCTGTCAAAGGTGGAGATAGGGCTTGCCGTGCCAGAGGACGTTAAGCTCGGCAGGCAGACGATGCTCATGCTTAAGAAGTTCAGCTCCATGTCTGCAAAGAAGAATGCGCAGGCGAAGGGAGCGCCGCAGAAGCCGAAGGCGCAGGTCAAGGCGAAGGCGCCAAACGCCAAAACAACATTGAAAACAGGCATAGGGCTGGCCAAGGTGCAATCAGAAGCAGGCAGCAAGCCAGCCACGCAAGAAACACCGAAGGAGAGCAAGCCCTCAGACGAGCCGCCGCGTTCTGCACCTCAAAACCAGGCTGAGGACAAGTCTGCAAGCAAGAATTAGGTGAATAGATGGCCATCGAAAGAAAATTCATCGACGACGCGGTAATAAAGCTTAACATATCGAAGTTCCTCTCGAGAAACCTCTCGAAGGCGGGCTTCTCGCGCGTCGAGATACAGAAGACGCCCGTACTGACGCGCATAACTGTGTATGTGCTCAATCCCGGCAGGGTCATAGGCAGGGCCGGCAAGACGATTGACGAGCTCACCGAAACCATACGCTCCAAGTTTGACGTCAACAATCCGCAGATAAGCGTTGTGGAAGTCGGCAACAAGATGCTCGAGCCGCTGCTTGTCGCAAAAGACATAACGTTCAAGCTAGAGCGCTCTATAAACCCCAGGAAGATCCTACAGTCGACGCTCAAGGTCATAATGGAGAATGGGGCACTGGGTGCAGAGATAATAATGAACGGCAAGCTGGCAGCGAAGGGAGCACGCGCCAGGTCAATACGGAAGAGCGTGGGCTACATACCGAAAGCGGGCGACGTCACATCGCTGGTACATGTGGGCGTTGCTACAGCCTATCCGAAATACGGCGCAATTGGCGTGATAGTAAGAATAGTGCCGCCAGGCACGAAGTTCCCAGACAGGGAAATAAAGGCCGTTGAAATACCAAAGGCAATACTGAACAGCTGAATGCGGTTTGGCTAGCGAAACGTGCGGAAAGGTTTTTAGCATAGGCTTCGCAAAAGGGAAGAAGCAGCGCAACGGAACGATTGCATGGGCTACATAATACTTACTGCATTGATCGCCTTCATAACTATGTTCGTGCCTGGCGAGCTTCTCGCCCTGGCACTGCTCCGCAAAACCAAGTTATCCTTCTTCGAGATTTCTGTCATAGGATTCATATTCGGCCTCATAGCGCCAGCGAGCGCCACCTGGATAGAGTCATACTTCATGAATGCAGTGCACGCGTTCACGTTCTCGCTACCTCTCTTCGAAGCCAATGCCATTATACTTGCAATAGTAGGCTTGGCGCTCTGCATACAGCAGGGTGCCTTCGACGGCCTGTTCGCTGTGCTGGGCAGTAAGCGCAAGGAGGTTGTAGCCGCAGAAAGGGCCGAGATAGCGTCTCTTGAGAAGGAGGCAAAGATGACTATCACTCAATTGCGCGAAGAGCTATCCCAATACGAGGCTGCAAGGTCGGTGATATCGCGGCACCAGGCAGAGGAGGGCGATATGCGCAGGCGGCATGAGGGAGAAATGAGCGGCATCAACCTCAACCCTAACGAGCGCGCCCACATATCCAGGCTTCACTCTGAGGAGGAAGAGCGCCTGATGCGCGACCACGAACAGGAGGAGCGCCTGCTGCTGTCCAAGCTTAAGAGCGGCACCACACAGGCAACGCGCCATCGCGGCGTTTGGCTCGGCGCAAATTGGGTGTGGCTGGTTCTGCTCACGATAATGCTGCTCACGTTTGCAACGCGCATGCTTAGCGTCAGCATAACCCCACAGTTCTTCGAGTTCGATCCGTACTTCGACATGCTTAGCGCAGAGTCAATACTGACATTCGGCTATCAGGTGCTGTTCTCGCCAAGCGCCTGGCCGACCATAGCTGCAGGCACTGTGATGCGCATACAGCCCATAGTGCCCTACCTAGAGGCTTACTGGTACTCGCTGGCCAACTCCCTTGGCCCGCACTATGCAACGTTCAGCACCTCGCTGATGAGCTATGTAGGCGGGATTTACGCCCCTATAACTGCAGCATTACTCGTCTTTGTCGTGTTCATGCTGCTCTACCACGAGTACGGAAAGTACATCGGCCTCATAGGCGCATCGCTTGCAGCTACCATGCCTGTGCTGTTCACCACGTTCGTATCAGGAGAGCAGCTTCTCGAACCTTGGGGTATATTCACGCTTTTCTTCTTCTTCGCGGCATACATGCTTGCAGTCAAGGACATGAAGAGCACAAGGCTAGCCATACTGGCCGGTGTAGCATTCGCCTCAACGTTCCTCGGCGCCCACTACTACACAGTAGATGCCGGGGTTCTCGCCATTTACATACTTATACAAGGCATAATAAGCGCGTTCAGGAATGACCTGAATCGCGATTTCTTCAAGATGAACATAATAGTTATAATCGTGATATCGCTTTTCCTGATCGCGTATCACCCATACCACGCCACGCTCTCTGGTCGCATACCAAACCTTCTTGGCATGCCTATCACTGTAGGCCTGCCCATAGCTGCGCTCATAATCGTAGCGATATTCGAATATGTGCCGAAGGCGCTCAAGAAGTACAACATGCTGTTCAAGAAGCTTAACTTTACTGAGTATCTTATCTGGTTCGTATTCCTGCTTGTAGTCGTGGCAGCATTGACATTTGCTACGCCTGTAGGCAATCCAATAAAAGCATACCTTAACCTAAGCACAAAGTTCACGACGCCTTCGTCTGCGCTCTTCATGACTGTTGAGGAGTACATACCGACAGGTCCGCTGTACAACTTCGGATCCAGCGGCTTAGGGTTGCTAGGTTCAAGTATCGGTGGGGTGCCGATAGTG
Organism: Candidatus Marsarchaeota archaeon; assembly: GCA_023473665.1. Taxonomy (NCBI): domain Archaea; kingdom Thermoproteati; phylum Thermoproteota; species Candidatus Martarchaeota archaeon. Next base: position 10,071 of record JAMCYM010000003.1, read on the forward strand.
CTGTGGCTGGTTTGCCTGATCTCGATATTCTTCATTTTCCTGTCTATAGGAATAAGGAACAGCAAGACAGGTATACTCTATGTGGCCATAGCCTTGCCATTGATGCTTGCAGGATTCTCAGAAGTAAAGTATCTTCCCCACTTCGGGGTAGCGCTGATCATGCTTTTCGGCATAATGCTCGGCGAAATCTATTTCATGGTCAAGTCAGACTACTACAAGGGCCTGAAGAACCGGGACCGCGTACTCATGGTATCTGCCGCTTTGGGCCTCGTATCACTGCTCATAAGCTTCTCCCTGTCGACGACTGCAGCGCTTTACGCCATAGCATTCATATTCATAGTGCTGCTGTTGCTGCTTCTTTATTTCAGCCAGGCGCTTGGCAAATCTATGTGGAAGCAGGACGAAGTCACAGCCGACTCTATGCATATGAATTTCATAATGGTCCTGGTCTTTACTGCAGGCCTGTTCATGATATCAAGCCTGTTTGCATTCGTCTACCTGTTCATACTGCTAGTCACCCACAAGATGGACACACAAAAGCGCAAGCTCTGGGGGCTCATAGTTCTGCTGCTAGTGATAGAGATAGCTGCAATATTCGTCAACCATTCACCTATAATGGGCGAAAGCACTTCCATACTTTCAGCTTTCTCTGCCGCTGCTCTTCACGCCTCCAGCCCAACCACCGCCTGCAATACGCTCGCTTCGACGAGCAGCATAGGCTACGACCTGTACTGCAATGTGGTTCCGCAATACTGGCTTGAAGCTACCGCTTGGATGCGCCAGAACCTCGGCCCCTATGCCCCAAGGGTGCTCTCATGGTGGGACTATGGCGACTGGATCAACTGGTTTGGCAATACCAATGCGGTGCTCAGGGGCGACAACGCTAATGCGCTTGAGGATTATGCCACAGCAGCCAGTTTCGTTCTTGGTACAAACGACAGCTTCGGCCCGTCCGTACTGGCCAACATGATGAACACCAACCAGACGAAGTATGTGCTGTTCGACAACCAGCTCATATCGAAGTGGCAGGCGCTCGACTTCCTAGCATGCGTCGACGTGAACCAGACATCTAGGGCATACGCGATAGCACAGGGACGCCTGCAGAGCCCGCCCCAGCCGTATGTGCTCGGCAACTCTCCATGCGAGCTCAGCCACGATCCAGCGTACACGCTCGTGCCATTGGATGCGCTGATCGGAGCAAACACATCGTCGCTGAACTTCTACTGCTCGATATCAAACTCGACAAGCACCTATATCAAGTCTTACGAGGTGCAGGGCAATTCGCTATCTAACACAAGCGTTTGCGTAAGCACGATTCCGACATCGACCGGAGCGGCGCAGCTCTACACGTCTACCGGCGCGAAAATGAATGCAATGATACCTTTGAGCTATTACGTAGGCGTAATACCCATCCAAGGCACAGACTTCGTAGAATACCCGACAATATACCTCCCGAACGGGCCGAACGGCACCATAACCGACGCACCGTCCAAGTTCTACACCTCAAACTACTACAGGGGCTTCTTCCTTGGCGAGCTTCCAGGATTCACAGAGGTATACCCAAGCAACGCTACGGGCATAAACTACATCAACGGCACGTACCCGATACGCATATTTGAGCTTAACAACTTCACAGGCACGCTGCCTGCTGTGCCGAGCAAGCCCTCGTGGGTGCACAACAACTACACCATGCCGTAGCCTATTAATTCCTTTCCGAGACAAATACTCCTTGCATGGGCTTGTAGCTCAGCCTGGTCAGAGCGGCGGTCTTATAAGCCGTAGGTCGTGAGTTCAAATCTCACCAGGCCCATCAATTAGCGTGCAAAACGGCCTCGAGCTTCTTACCCATTGCCCTTCTCCATGCTATGGCCGGAATGCGGTTCCTCGCCCTGCTTTTTTGCGTCTTTGAACAGAAGCTTGTAGCTTACGCCGCTCAAAAGCTGGAATATGCCGCCGATGAATATCGGTACGGGCAATGCATAGTCCATCAGGTAGCCGCTTGCCCCGGAACTTAGCTGCGCTGCCCTTGAGGCTATGCCCTGCACGCTTGTCGCAGCTCCATAATCCTCTGTATCTATGCCCCTTACATTGACAGAAGTCCTGCTCGGGCTTCCGAAACCGGCTATTATCGCCCTAGCGACATACACCAATGCTACAATGACAAGCGCAGGCGATATTGCCATTAGAAAGAGCAGCAGGCCGCTGAGCATCCTAGTATAAGAAGATATGTTGAGTGCGTTGAACTTGTGCGCTATGGCCGAAGATACGTATGAACCGGATGCAGTAGCGATGTATACAACGCTGAATATTATGCCTATCTCGAGGGGGCTGGCCCCGTAAGAGAGTTTAAACCACAAGGGCAGCAGGGGCATCACAAGGCCCATTCCCACGCCGCCCAATGAGTTTGCAACAATCATCCTCAGAGAGTATTTTATGCTGCTCTTTTTCATGATCTTTGTAGTCTTGGCAGGCCTTTGGGCGTCGTGTAGCATCATCAAGAATATAACTGAAACGCCAAGAAGCGCCGCTGCAATGACGAACAGGTACCTATATGCGCTGAGCAATCCCACATATAAGCTCAATGGTGAAACCAGACTGAAGATTATGCTTCCTCCAACGGCTGCTGCCGAAGCCGTCATTGTCAATAATGAATACTTCCTGACCCTTTCCTTTCCTTCTTTATAGTTGTTGGCAACAAACGCATTTGTTCCAGGAGAAAATGCTCCTCGCATGCCTCCAGCGCTTCCACTCAACCCAGCTATTATCATACCAGCAATTATGTATGCAACTGAGGATGATACGGCTATGATAAGCGCCCCTGCAAATGCAAACGTCTCAGCAATTACGAGCTCTGCCCTGTAGCCCTTCCTGTCCCCTATAATGCCAAGAAGCATCGTGAGGAAGACCATGAAGAGCATTGTAGTTGCGGCTACAAGGCCCACCTCTATTATGCTTATGTGCAGCGCAGTGAGATAAAGCGAAAAGGCAAGGCTCATGTATATCAGGGCTATGCTTCTGAATGCCCTTGAGTAAAGCAGGTACTTGAACCGTCCATCTACATTATCTTTGATTATACAATCAGCTCGTCACTATACGATTTGCATTAATACGCGCCAAGCCTATTTAATAACTGCAATTGCGTGCTAATCTTTCAAGCATTGCGCCCTGCCGCAACTCCTATATAGATTGCCATGAAAAGAGCTTTGTGGTTAGGTGGAATGCACATTCTGCAAACTAAAGGACGACAACAGCAAGATAATTGCGGAAGACAAGCTGTGCTATGCAGTATTTGACAAGTACCCTATAGAACGCGGCCACATGCTCGTCATATCAAAGGAGCATTATCAAGACCTGCTTTCAACGCCCAATGAAGTTATATCCGGCATGTCATTGATGGCCGTAAAGCTCGGACGCATGCTAAGGGATCGCCTTGGGGCAGACGGCGTACAGATAAGCACCAATGTGGGGGATACGGCAGGCCAGCTCATAATGCACGTCCATATCCATGTCATACCTAGGTATGCCGGAAAGCCCAACAATTTTTCAAAGCGTGGCATGCTCTCCCAAACAGAGCAGGAAACGCTCAAAAAGCTCCTCGCCAATTAAAAATAGGTCGTCGCATGCCCGGGATTCCAGAAGCGCTTAAATCAAGGATGCAGAAGCAAGGCTACCACTTTGCAGGCAGGCATTCTGCCGTGAAGATATGCGAATACACGTCAAAGGGCATGCGTGGCGGAATCCTGTGCTACAAGCACGCTTTCTACGGGATAGAGAGCTGGAGATGCATGCAGGCAACGCCAGCCATAGGCTGCGACCTCGGATGCAGGTTCTGCTGGCGCATCATACCAGAGGAAATGGGGATAAACTGGAATGAGCTCAATGCAGTTGACAGCTGGGACGATCCCGAATTTATAGTCGACAAGATGATTGAGGAGCAGCGCAGGATAGTGAGCGGCTACAGATCCATGGCAGATACCCCGCTCAAGCAGAAGCGCTGGGAAGAGGCCAATGCGCCAAAGCACGTGGCGATAAGCCTTACGGGAGAACCTACCTTCTATCCGAAGCTCAGCGCCCTCATTGCTGCATTCCACAGGCGTGGCATAAGCACGTTCCTTGTAACAAACGGAACGCTTCCCGAAGCGATAGCGAAACTGGACCCGTTGCCGACGCAGCTCTACATATCATTGCAGGCACCGGACGAGCAAAGCTACGACAACGTGGTCAGGCCAAAGATAAAGAACACATGGGAGCGCTTCACAGAATCGCTGCGCATGCTTGGCAACCTAAAGACAAGGACCGTGCTGCGCATGACGCTTGTGAAGGGCCTGAACATGCATAATCCCGAGGGCTATGCCAGCCTGATAGGCATGGCCAAGCCAAATTATGTAGAGGTGAAGGGCTTCTCGTTCGTAGGCGGCTCAAGGGGCCCAGCACGCGGCCTGTCTTTGCAGAGCATGCCTACGCATACCGAGATCAAGGAGTTTGCGGCGCGCTTGTCTTCGCTTACAGGCTATGCCTATACAGCGGAGCACATGCCTAGCCGGGTTGTGCTCCTGTCCCGCGACGAAGAATCCGCGAAAAATAGAATAATAGACTTTACGGCTATCCGCTAGCCCGAAGTTTCAAGTTTTTACCCTTCTGCCGTTTATAAACTATATGCTTCTCAGTGCCGCACACCATGCACTTGTAGGCTGCATAGCCCTTGCTGCTGGCGAGCACCACGCTGGCGGTGAGCCCTGGTACTAACACGGAGTTGCATTTGCTGCACAATACGTTGCGCATATCCCTGCCTAGGCCTATCCTGTAATGCGCGCTTATGCTGCGCAGCAACACGACATACTCGCGCGAAAGTTCCGGCCTGTCGCGCAGATTCCTCCTTGCCAAGTCGAAAAGTATGGATATGCGCTGCCGCGCTATCTCCTTCACGAGAGCCTTCGAAGAACCCTTCACATGACCATGCCCTTACTTTACCCCTATGCGCGAGAGCATCTCATCCATGCCGCGCTCGACTCCAGAGCCGTTCCTTATGGTTATTATGTTGCTGGCGAACTCTACCTCGTTCTCTGTCGGAACGCCATGGAACAGCACGACCAGTCTCTTCGTTTCTTCGTCAGATGGCGTTGATATTCCCTTGCCCTTTATGATGTTGGCTCTCGCCACTATCTTCACTGAGTTGTCTATTGCTGCTATGTATTTCTTTGCAGCGTCGAACTGCATCATCAGGTCGAGAAGGGGTCTGAACTCGTACAGCTTGTAGGAGTCTATGCCCGCCCCATCCACGAGCACTATGCCATCATAGTCCTGGGCCGACACCATGCCGGTGTTTATGTCCGGCTTGACCGTTTCGCCGTGCCTGCCTATGCACGTACCCTTGCTGTAGCTCGTTATCTTGTACGGCACCCTCCATCTGTCGAAAAAGAGCTTCACCATATTCAATGTCTCGTCCCTGAAGTCCTTCGGCGGCAGGAATACCAGAAACGTCATTCTATCACCAATAGTTGCCAGGCAAAATATTTAAGCAATGCAGTTATATGATGCGCGAGATCCTTGCCAGCTTGTGGCCCTTGGCCTTCAGCTCTATCTCGTAGAACCTGCCGAATGAGAGCGTCTGTACTGCGAATTTCCTGTCAACGAGCCTGCTGCCAAGCATGCCGAGCATCTTCTGCGCGGCCTGCGGGCTGGAGAGTTCGCCGAACATGTGCGCAAATGGGTTCAATACAACAGAATACACGCCCAGCTGTGCGGCTATCGACTGTATTTCATTCACCGCTCTGTCAACAGTGTCAACCATCTTTGGCTCATCAGATTTCTCGAAGCTCACGAAGATCAGCAGGGCCTCTCCGCTCTCTATGGGTTTGCCCTCCTCAAGAAGAGATGACCTGCCGCCTTCTGTAGGAATCGCCTTGAACCGTTCGACGTGCCAGCACATGAATCGCACGCCACTCACCATACTAATGCTCAGCTCTCCATGTAAGGAGCCAGGAAGTATGCCACCTGCGCGTCGCCTATCTTGTAATTCACCATTATAGGCTCGTCGTTCTTCAGGGACATCTCAATCGGGGAATTGGACGGGCACGCGCTCACTATGCGCTCCAGGTACTCAAGGTTGAACGTGGCTGAAGACGGCTTTGACACTTCAAGCTTCTTTATCATGTCGGCCTCGTTCAGGTGCTCCTCCTCAAGCTCTCCCGCGTCGCCCTTGGCCACCACCATGAACGACTCCTTTGCTGTCCTGAAGCCAATGTACGTGGAAAGCAGGTTGGCGTCCTTGAGGATCTCCTTGAAGGCGTCGCTCTTCACCGTTACATGCGACTCGAACTCCACCTTCGGCTCCTTATCTACGTCCTTCTTTACGTCTATCATAGGGAGCTTGTAGCGCCTCCTGCTCTTCTCGCCGATGAACTCTATCTGTAGCTTGTTGCCAGAATCCTTCATCAGCAGCTGCTCCCCTGCACGGGCGCTTGCCAGTATCTTGCTGAAATTGTCCAGGTTCAGGCCAACGTTGGCCTGCTTATCAGAGTCGTACTTTGAGAAGGCCTTGTTGGGTATCGAGAACGACACCATGCTTATGCCGGAAGGATCCATGGCCTTGAGTGAAATACCCTCCTTTGCTATGGCGAACGAGCCCTCGTCAACTAAGCTGACTATCGAGTCAACGCAGTTCTTCCAATACCGTGCATCGTCAATCTTAATCTCGAACATCTACACACCCACAATTAGTATTATTAATGCTCTATAAAGAAATAAAAACGTATGCAAACCTGGTATTGTCTATAAACTCGTCAACTGAATAGGTGTGTGCAGGCAAACAGAATAAGAGACATATTCCACAGGACCGCATCGATCACCTATGCCAGGCAGGGCAAAGAGAAGCAAAAAGGGCCCTAGCCGGGATTTCCGCGATGCTCGTGTCGGACCCGGCCTTTAAGGTCCACAGCCTTACGTGCGGCCGCTACACCACTAGAGCCATACAAACAAGTAGGGTTTGCTTGTAAAGATATTTAAAGCGAGCCTGTAACGCCGCTAACTAATCCCCGCATTGGGAATGCGCGTGCGCACGCACACAAAACCTAATAAATGGTGCATCTCCATAAGTAACGACTGGTGCTCTGATGTCTGCAGACAAAGATGACGCAGATGATATCGGCGGATGGCTGCGTGACATAAAGGGCACGCAGTCCTTCCTTCCCGACGAGCAGATAATCAGGGAATACATAGCCGATGTCCTTAAAAGGCATTTCAGGCTGTACGGCTACAGACCCATTGAAACATCGATACTTGACTTCTACGACATAGCCGCGAGCAAGTATGCTGGCGGCGCTGAGATACTCAAGGAGACGTACAGGCTCAAGGACCAGGGTGGCCGCGACCTGGTTCTGCGCTATGAGCTTACCTTCAAGCTGGCCAAGCTAATAGGCATGAATCCAAACATGCGCCTGCCATTCAAGCGCTATGAGATTGGCAAGATATTTCGTGACGGGCCGGTCAACACCGGCAGGCTAAGGGAGTTCACCCAATGCGACGTGGACGTAGTTGGGACCAAGAGCCCGCTTGCAGACGCAGAGCTCATCTCGCTCGCGTTTGAGGTGTTCAAAGACTTCGGGATAGACGTATACATAGAGTTCAACAGCAGGAACCTGCTGTTCGGCATATTCGAGCATGCCGGCATACCTGAAGGCAAGCGCGCCGACGCGGCGTTGAGCGTGGACAAGCTTATGAAGGTGGGGGAAAGCGGGGTAAGGAAGGAGCTTGCCGAGAAGGGGATAAGCAAGGAATCCATCGATGCAACGTTCAAGCTGATGGGCAGAGCAGGCTCTGAAGCATCAAACGAGGAGAAGCTTGATTACATTGCGCGTGAGGCCGACAATGACTCTGCCAAAGCAGGCGTATCGGAGCTCAAGGAGATGCTCGGATTCTGCTCCATGCTGCATACCGCTGGCGATCTCAGGCTGACGCCAACGCTTGCGCGGGGCCTTGGCTACTATACTGGCATAATGTACGAGGTGTATGCCGCGGACGGCACCATGAAGAGCACGCTTGCGGCAGGAGGCCGCTGGGACAGGATGGTCGGCGACTTCCTAAAGTCCAGCAAGGAATATCCAGCTACTGGCATATCGTTCGGCCTGGATACCATCTATGCCGCCCTTCAGGATACGAAGGCCAAGGTACCGGGCTATTCAGCGCACAAAGTGCCCGTGCTCCTCATAATCCCCATCGACACGATGGAAGAGAGCCTCAAGATACTGCAGCAGGCGAGATCCGCAGGCGTTAGCGCCGACCTGCTTCCGGAGAAAAAGCTGAATAAGGCGCTCGAATACGCGAACAGCGAGTCGATACCCTATACTATGGTGGTCGGCAAGAAAGAGCTCGAACTCGGAACGGTAAAGCTTCGGGACATGCAGACGGGCAAAGAACGTGAGATAAGTTTGTCGGCGCTTAAGAGTTCGCTGACGATGCTGAAGGGCTACGGAGAGCATCTTGTTAATGGTGCTTGACTGGTATTAGCTTTGCAGCCATTTTCACATCAGAAACTTTTATCTCTTCTATATATGGGAAATCCTTCCTGACAATATTTTCAAGTGTCCTGGCAAGCCCCGCAGCTGCGTTTTTGGCCTCATTTTCAGTTATCCTGTTCTGCGTCTCCTCAACATAAACCGCGAGCGTTTTATTGGCATTGAATCTGTCCAAGTACCTGATTGCAAATGTCATTCCGCTCTTGCTGTCGCTGAAAAGTGCCCCATCGATCTTTTTGTCTTCAATAAACTTGTTTATATTTCTGGTAAAAAAGTCTTCTGAACCCCTAAGTGCCATCATTCTCGGGGTCTGAAGTATGAGCTGGGCAGCTGCAGTATACTTGCGCTGCCAGATACTGCCCTCCACTGTTACATATTCTCTTATCGTTGCTGTTTTCTCTGGATCGGCGTACTTCTCCATGACACCCCCATACTGCATAATGTAACAAGATATTTATAATTTACAGAAACTCCAAGGCGGAAAGCAATGGGGCTGCCGAGATTTGAACTCGGGTATCCAGCGCCCGAGGCTGGAAGTCTGCCAGGTTAGCGTACAGCCCCGCAAGTGTAGTATTGCGCGCCAGCTTTTAAAAATGCCTATGCGGCTGGCGTGCGCAAGCTTTTTGTATCTGCGATGAGATGTAATGGCATGGATGCATCGGAAAGCCTTGATTTTGCCTACAAGTACCCGTTTTCGCAAGAAGCAAAGGCAGTGGTCGACAAACTGGGCATTTCCAGGCTGGAGCCCCGGTACCTGGCCCTTGGCGCGGAGAGGGTTCAGGCCGCGCTTGACGAAGAAGTCAAAAAGCACATCGGCGCATCGTTCTTCAGCATATCGATAGACGGCATAAAGCAGGGCGACATACTGAGCTACGTGGCATCAAGGATGATAGTCAGCGCCATATCAGACCGCACAGTCATAGAAAGCTTCGTGAACAGCGAGGCAAGGCGATCAGAGGAAGCGCTCCGTTCCGACACCTCGCAGAATGCAATGCGCCTATCAACCGAGCTGGGCATCAGAGTCCAGAATTCAGACGGAGAGTTCATGATGAAGTTCTCAGACTTCCTGCAGAACGCACCCCGCGTCGAAGAGCACTCCCTTGTAAATCAGAAGCTTTCAATGGGATACGTTATAGTGAGTTATGAAGCAATGATTGCGCTTATCAGCGAGGCGATGCGTCGCGCAATACGTGCCGGTCTGCCAATACCAAAGAAAGAGCTTCCGCCATATGCACTCGACTTCGCCAAATCAGTGCGCCTTACTGTAAAGGCGAAACCACTCGCGCCCGGCACTAAGGGTATAAACTGGATAGAGAGGCTTCTTGCGACCCCGATACCAGACGTGCGGCACAGGACGGTCAACCTAATACTGGCGCCATACATGATCAACATCAAAGGGATGGATGTAGAGAGTGCCACAAAAGTCATAATGGAGTACATAGAGCGGTGCAAAGCCGTTAACCCTGACACCCGCATAACAGAGAAGTACGTCAGGTACCAGTGCGAATACGCCAAACGCAAGGGGATGAAGCCGCTTAAGCTTGTCAATGCGCGCGACCTTCTCGGCAGCATTGTAGAGCTCGGCGCATATGGTCCAGAAGCTGGCAAGGGCAGGCCCGAAAGCAAGGCAAGCAGGTGACACTATTCCAGAAATCAGGGTTCTATGCGATATATGCGGTAAAAGGTTCGCGGAGCACGTATGCAAGCTATGCGGCCGAAGGGTGTGCAGCGAGCATTTCGATAACAAGGCCGGGCTGTGCACTGTTTGCGAGCGTGGGAAGTACGCACATCAGGCTCGCCCAGCAGGAAAATAAGCGATTGCACCTATATGCTGAAGACGCCTTCTTGTTACCTCTTCCTTAATGCCAAGAACGCGGCAACAACTATTACAATCACTACAACCACTGCAGCAATCTCATAGCCAGTGTAATTCTGGCCTGTGGATGTAACTGGGCTTGCCGATTTTATAGTTGATGTCGGGGCTGAAGATGCGGCAGCCGTAGTTGGTGCGCTTGTACTGGCAGTAGTGTTGCTTATCGTTGGGCTTGCAGCCGGAGACGGCACTATCACCATCACTGTTGCGGTATTGGTCGACGGGTCATCGCCGGTGGCATTAAGCTCCACCATATAAGTGCCGCCCACTGTGCTGCTGCTTGCAGATATCGTCAATGTGCCCGAATAGGTAGGATCTCCGTATGTGGTGCTTGGCTGTGCAGTTATGCCATCTGCTGCCAATTGGTTCTTGTTTGCTACATTTGTCGTGGTTCCCCAGGTATTGCCGCTTACTAGCGTAACCGTGTAGCCGACAAGCACGCTGTGCCCCGGATGAACCGTAACGCTCGCGTTAGTTACCGATACGGTAGAAGTGCCATATCCGTATTGCGCCGAAGCCAATGGTATCATTGCAATTGCCATCGCAGCGAGAACAAATACAAACGTGTTTCTCATCAAACCACCAACAACTATACCAAAATATAGCTGTTATATCTGGTTTCACTACATACAAATAAATAGATATCCGGGCGGCGTTTTACCCGCTTGAAACAAAAGTGCCAAACAGCAACATGCTTTCCCGGCCGAAACCAGTACACACATATCGTGGGCAGGCTTAGCTTCCGAGTTCGGAATGGGATCGGGCGTTTCCCTGCCCCTATTGCCGTTTGGCAGGTATTAATTGCGTCAATCACCTATAAAAAGCTTGCTCGGGTAGGTATTGTCGCATAATCGGTGCCTTGAGATGGATTGTCGCATTCGGTGCTTAGACATCTGGTGTTTGGAAGCCCACGAATTTATTCGTGGGAGGATGTCACCATACGTGATTGGAATCTAATTTAAATAATGTGATGTTTGCCAGGGTTTTCATGTGATTGCATGCCCTAAAGCAACCGATAAATTGCTTTCCTTCGATACATGAATGGTAGCATGCCGGTCGAAACGAAGGTAATAAAGATAGAAAAGGCCCCTGACACCCAGCTGATAGTCGGGCATGCAGGCTTCATAAAGACGCCAGAAGACCTTTACGAGGCTCTTGTCAATGCTGTCCCTGGCATAGAGGCAGGCATAGCATTTGTCGAGGCGAGCGGCCCATGCTTGGTGCGCACGGAAGGCAATTCACGCGAGTTGGAGGAGCAGGCAGGCAAGGCAGCGCTGGAAATAGCCGCAGGCCACACGTTCGTGATATTCTTCAGGAAGGCTTATCCCATAAACGTGAAGGAGAGCATAGCAAGGGTGCCTGAAGTCGCCAGGATATACTGCGCCACCGCGAATCCGGTGCAGCTGATAGTTGCCGATACTCCTGATGGCAGGGCTGTGCTTGGCGCAGTCGATGGCAGCAGCGCAAAAGGCATCGAGAATGCAGACGACAAGAGCGTCAGGCGCGATTTCCTAAGGAAGCTGGGCTACAAGCTAAAGTAACAACTAACCAGTTAGAAAAGGAAAAGAAAAAGAAAAATAAAATTAGGCGTTCAGCCCTTATAGGTCAAGCCTAGTATGCTGCCTATCAAGCCGAGTATGAAGCCGATTACGAAGCCGCCAAAGGCGCCAAGGCTTATTATCGAGAACACGAGCGCGATAATAGACCAGGTCTTGACCTTGCTCACATTAGTATTGTACAGCATAACAGATGCGAGTATCATTATTATGCCCGATACTATGCCAAGCACTCCGCCTATAGCACCCAAGGCTCCAAGGCCGAATATCCCTGTGAGCGCCGCGCCCAATACCCCTTCCATGATTCCTCCTATCAGGACAAATATCCCTCCTAGCAAGACAAGGACAAATGCCGCAGTAGGTTTGTTTCCGGTTGCCATTCTTGACCACCGAGCTAAAATATCAGTGAAGTAATAAAAAGCTGCTGCTGTGCGCCGATTTGCTAGATTGGATGTGCAGTAACAACGAAATCAAACATTGATAACGCAGTAGCGCATCAGCAATCTCTCCAGCTTCATATTCCAATGTGTTGAGCTTGCTCCTGCCGCAGCGCAGATTCGCTGCCAAGATAGAGTTAAATTCGTTGCATGCCAACCATTAGTGATGCACGAACGCATGGTTAAGCCTCCGGCCCTGCGCCCAGGCAGCACGATAAAGATAATCGCGCCGTCGAGCATGATGACATCGATGGCCGGCCTGTCGAGCGCCGTGCAGTTCCTTCAGGGCAATGGCTTCAAGGTCAGCCTTTCGAAGAGCATGACCAAGGAATCGACTACCAGGTTTCTCACAGCGGGCGACCACGTCCGCAAGACGGAGCTTGAGAACGCTTTCAAGAGCGACGAAATAGACGGAATAATGGCCCTGCGCGGAGGCGCGGGCTCCATAGACATACTATCCAGGATAGACTACGACGTTGTGAGGGATCACCCGAAGGTATTCGTGGGGGCCAGCGACATAACGCTGCTCCAGCTCGCTTTCCTGCGCAAGGCGCACATGGTCTCGTTTCAGGGGCCAATGCTAGTTGATCTTACGGATTCTGATTCTACCTTCAGGCAGTACAACTGGTCGGTGCTGTCCGATATGGTGAGCACCGGCAATGCGCTCAAGCTCAGGGCCCCAAACGAGAGCAGCTGGTCCAGGACCGTGAATGAGGGCAAGGCGAGGGGCACGCTCCAGGGCGGCAACCTGTCGGTCTACGCCCTTGTTGCAAACACCGCATATATGCCAGACCCTACAGACAGCATACTCTTCTTCGAGGACGTCAATGTCGAGCCATGGATGGTCGACAATCTGCTCTCGTCGCTGGTGCTGAAGGGCATAATACAGAAAGCGAACGGCCTGTTCTTCGGCGAGTTCCCTAACTACACGCTATCCGATGCCCTCCTGTCCCAGGCGGTCTCTCCCTATCTTTCGAAGAACCTGTTTGTCGAGGACTACATAAAGGCCACTCTAAACAGCGTCATATCTGACATGCTCATCAGCAAGGCACCAGGCAAGCCCTCTTTCATAGAGTTCTCATGCTGCCACGGCAACTATATAACCACGATGCCACTCGGCACTCGCGTGGAGATAGATGCAGAGGAACGCTCCGTGCAGATGCTCGAGAGTGCGGTCGACTAGTGGTTTAATGGAGCGCATGGAGCTCGGCAGGACCGGCGAACTAATACCAAAGATCGGCATAGGCACCTGGAAGATGCCCAACGACTCGAAGGAATGCGAGAGCGCGATACGCGCTGCGATAGACAGTGGCATGGACCTCATCGACACCGCAGAAATGTACGCAAACGAAGAGATGGCCGGACGAGCGATAAATGGTAGAAATGCATTCGTAGTCACGAAAGTATCGCCGCACCATTTCCATGCAATCGACGTTGAGAAGGCATGCGATGCCAGCCTGAGGAGGCTCGGAGTCAAAAGCATAGACTTGTATCTGCTCCACTGGCCCAACGCCAGCATACCTATAAGCGAGACGATGAGAGCCATGGAAGGCCTTGTAAAGGCAGGCAAGGTCAGGCACATAGGTGTGAGCAACTTCTCTGTAGAGGAGATGGTGGAGGCACAGGCTGCGCTGAAACAGGAGGAGATAGCTGCAAATCAGATGGAATACAGCGTATACGTACGCTCCATAGAGGACGGGCTGCTCGAATTCTGCCAGAAAGAGCACATCACGGTCATGGCATACAGCCCCCTTGCCAGAGGTTCGATACCAAATGCATCCAAGACAAGCATACAGGAAGCGCTTGAAGAGCTGGCGAATAAGCACAAAAAGACGCCCGTGCAGGTCGCGCTCAACTATCTTATATCCCATGTCGGGGTAATGGCCATACCGAAGGCGAGCAGCATGGCGCACGTGAAGGAGAATGCAGGCGCAGCAGGCTGGCATCTCACGCAGAGAGAGATGTTAGAGATAAGCAGCCTCGGGAATCTCCAGAGGCCTATGGTCCATGGTGCTGTAAAGTGGCTGGCCAAGAACATGTCTGCATGGTCTTCTATAATGGAAAGGATCGAGAGGTCCAGGCGCTCGGGTCCAGATTAGCTACGCATGGCAAAAATCAGCGGGCTTGCGCCCTTACGAATACCTTTACAGGCGTATCCATGACGTCGAATTCCTTGGCCTGCTGGCCTTCGGGAATTCCATTGACCACGTTCTTGGCATTTAGGCTTGCAGCCAGCCTTTTGGTGCTCCGCTGCAGCAGCCCAGCTAGCTGCGCGCTCGTGTCATAATAAAGTTCTATCCTGTCGATGCGCTTCAGTCCGAGCTCCTTGCGCATCAGCTGCACGTTGCGCTCGAACTCCCTCAGCGTCGCATCCTCTACCACCGCTTCGTCTCTTGCAGTGTCGACGTATGCCTTGCCGTACTTGAACAGCACGGCATCAGATTCCTCGGCACGTTTCTCTGTGGCGAAGTGCTCCGGCCCTATGGTGAACGTGCCTGCGCCTGTGTGCAGCGCAAAGTGCCCATGTGACTCAATTTCCGAGCGTAGCTCTGCGGCATCGGCCTTCCGCAGGGCGTCAGCCACCGCGTTCGCATTCTCCTTGAAGTCGGGACCGAGCTTCTTGAAAACAGGAATTACAGCCTCGCTCAAGCCCTCTACCTCTTTCACCACAAGCTTGTTCGAGTTCGTATAATCCTCTATCAATCCTGACAGCTTCTGTGCAGTTGCGAATGCATCTTCGCTGCTCAGCTCCAGCGTTGCGCTGACAACTGGCCACCTGAGCCTTATGCCGGCCTTCTCCCTGCTGTTGAGGAGCGCCGTTATCGATTCTGTCGCTACATCAAAATCCTTCTCGAGCTCCTTGCCTATGAGCCCCTGCCTTGCCTTGGGCCAGCGCTCCATGAACACGCTCTCCTTGTAGTGGTAAAGGCGCAGGTATATGCTTTCCATGTTCATTGGGGCAAGCGGTGCCATGGCCAATATGAGGTTGAAGAGCGCGTAGTTCACTATGTCGAGCGTCTTCCTGGCCCTGCCTTTTGCGCTGCCGACTATCTTCTTCTTAGCTATCTTCAGGTAAAACCTGCTAAGGTCATTGACCGCAAAATCGACGATTGCGTTGACGCTCTTGTGCGTTTCGTATCCGTCGAAGCCCTCTGTGGCCTCTGCGATCGCGCTGTTGAGCCTTGATACGATCCAAGCGTCCTCGGGGTCCAGGCCCTCCAGGTTCCTCGGGGTTTTAACCCTCTTCGGAGTGTAGCCTACCACACTGGCATACTCGTTTATCATGTTGGCCATGTTATGCATCAGCATAAGCACTCCCTGCATCTCCTCTATGCCTGTTTCTGAAAATTTTATGTTCTCGTGCGTGACAAACCTTGTAAGATAGAGTCGCACCGCATCGACCGGATACTTGCCAATCAGGTCCTTGGCCCCGACATAGTTATGCTTGCTCTTATGCATGGCAAAGCCCTTGCTGTCCGTGACCCACCCATGCAGCATTATTGTGTTGAAAGGGGTCTTGTTGTAGGCAGCAACGCCGGTCTTCATTAGTGTCGCAAACCATCCGCGTATCTGGTCAGGCCCCTCTGTCACAAAGCTCTTGCCGTACATCGCCGTGAACTCATCGCTGCTGAGGCTGGCAGTGTGGGCCACACCAGAATCGTACCACACGTCGAATATGTCCGGCACCCTGTGCATCGTGCCCCCACACTTCCCGCACTTGAACGTTATCTCATCTATGAAGGGTTTATGCAGGTCCTCTTCAGTGCGGTGCACCTTCCTACCCTCGCCTTGCTCAAGCTCATCCAAGGAGCCAATTACTTTTCTGTTACCACATGAATCACACACCCATATTGGCATAGGTATGCCCCAGTACCTCTGCCTGCTTACCACCCAGTCTGGCGCATCCCTTATGCTGTCCAGGAACATGCGCTTAAGTTCAGGCGGATGCCACTCAATCCGGTCGCACTCCCTGATTATGCGCTTCTTCATCTTAGCCACGTTTACGAACCACTGCTCTGTAGGCAGGTAGACGAGCTTCTCGTGGCACCTCCAGCAGTGCGGGTAGCTGTGCGTCAGCTGTGTCTTGGCCAGCAGGGCGCCATTAGCCTCGAGGTCCTTCTCGACCTCACGGTTGGCGTCGTGTATGAGGGCCACGCCAGCGTACTTGCCTGCATCGACCGTGTATTTGCCGTCGGTGCCCACTAGCGACAGCATTGGCGCTCGCAGCGATTTGGCAAGAGCGAAGTCCTCTGGGCCGTATGCAGGCGCAACGTGCAGCAGGCCGGAGCCTTCCGCCATGCTCACCAGCTCCTCTGACATGACCACCTTGTGGTACTTCCTGAAGCCCTTCTGCCTAGGGACTTCCTTCTCGAGCGGATTGGTGTAATAGATGCCGTCGAGTTCCGAGCCGAGGAACTCGCTGAGCACTATGGGTGAGAGGCCGAAATCCTTCGCTATGGCGTCGAGCCTGTCCTTCGCGACTATCATCTCCCTGCCATTGATGCTCGCCCTCACGTACATGGCCGTTGGATTGACTGCCACAAGCATGTTGCCCGGTATTGTCCATGGGGTAGTGGTCCAAGCGAGAAGGTACGCCCCGCCACCAAGCTCTATCTTCGGCTTCGAGAGCTCCTTGTTGACCTTGTAAAGCACGTATATTGAAGGATCCGTGTCGTCCTCTTCCTCGACCTCAGGGCCCTTCGCAAGCACTGTGCCGCAGTGCACGCAGTACGGCATCACCTGTGTGCCCCTGTAAACGAGCTTCTTGTCGTATATCTTCTTGAACACACCAAAGCTCTTCTCTATGTAATCAGGTGCAGCCGGTATGTAGGCGTTGGCGAAGTCCATCCATACTCCGTAGCGCATTGCTACCTCGATCTGATCCTTCATGTAGGTCCTGTAGGCCGCAGTGCAGGCCTTTACGAATTCCCCCACGCCAATTCCCGTCTCGATCTCACGTTTCGACTTTATGCCAAGGTCGCGCTCGACGCGGTTTTCGGTAGGCAATCCATGCACGTCGAAGCCAGCCCTGTCGAAGACGTTCCTGCCATTCATGCGCCAGAAGCGCAGTATCGCGTCCTTCCTGGAATAGCCCCGTGCATGGCCGAGGTGCAGCTCCCCGTTGGCGTATGGCGGCCCCTCAAGGAAGAAGTAGGGCTTGCCCTCCTTGTTGAACGTGTTGACGCGCTCCCGCGTATGCTCGCGCTCCCACTTCGCGAGCGATTCCTCTTCAGACTTTATCAGGTCAGGAGCGAGCATTTTTGCACCATTCCGGGCTGTATCTGTAGATTTGCGCCGCCTGCTTATAAATATTGTGTGTTAGCTGCGTTTACGCACAATTTATTTCTCGCGCCAGCCAGACATGCGCATCGCGATTGCAAAGTAGACAAGCGTTTCTATCGCAAGGACCGGCAACGCATACCAAGCAAACGGCGAGAGCCCGAAAAGCCACTGGCTGAACATCGCGGCGGGCGTGACCGGCGACACCATGAGTACGTAAAGAGCCCACTTGGGCAATATCGTGTAAGGATAGAAGCTCGGCGGTATGGTGGTCAGCACCACGCTCACTATGGCCATGACTCCCCACAGGTTGCGCACGTGCCTTATCAGGCCGGTTATCACGATCGATATGGCCATCACGGCGATGAGTAGCACGAACATAACGCCTATGAAGGCCAGGAAGGGTAATGCAGAGAAGATGCCAAGGTATAAACCTATCAGCACGTATAGCGCAATGCCAGGAAGTGATGTGGCGAGGTAGCTGAAGGCAAGGCCGAAATTGTAATCGAACGGCGAGAGCCGTGTAGCGACGAAAAGGTCCTGTATCCTGAGCTGTATGCGCTGGAATGCCGCGTCAGCGCTTCCATAGACTGCATTCGATGAGACTATGGTGAGAAATCCTCCTATAACCGCGAAGTCGATGAGTCTGCCGGCTGAGAATATGGTGATTAAGAAGAGGAATACTAGCGGGTACATGAGCGATGATACAACGTACGAGATGCCCCTTGGTATGCTGTTTATACCGTAGTACCAGGTAAATGCACCTATGAACTTAAGATTCAAGCTCCACACCTCTTATCACAAACAGGTCCTCAAGCGTTATCGGCTTTATGGTGTAACTATGCTCGACGTAGCGTTCGGCCTCATGCTCCCTAATATACATTATCTTCGTGTTGCCTATGGTGTACTTGCCTCCCACATTAGCAGCAGTCGTTTCGGCCCGCACCATGCCGTTGAACCTCTTGAGCAAGCTCTTCATCGTGCCGTGGCCTATAACCTCCCCGTTGTCAACCATCGCTATCTCGTCAGATAGCTCTGCTGCCTCCTCCATGTAGTGCGTGGTGAGCACCAAGGTGCCCTTGAGCATCTTCACCGCGCTCCACACCTCCAGTCTCGAGAGCGGGTCAAGACCAGTAGTTGGTTCGTCAAGGAAAACTACGTCTGCGTTTGCCGCGAGTGCCATCGCAACGAATATCTTGCGCTTCATGCCACCAGAGAGCTCGTCCGACGGCGTGTTTCTTGCATCGTAAAGCTCAAGCGTCCTGAGCGCGTCTTCCGCGTCCCTGGCTGCCTGCCGCACGGTCGAGCCCCTGGCTATGAGATACGTCTTGAGGTGTTCCATAGGCGTCAGGAACCCCATCGGGCTGGCTTCCTGCGGTATGCTGACCAGCTTCTTTCTCAGGGCCTCGGCATCTTTCACCACGTCCAGGCCATCGACGGTCGCCCTGCCAGAACTCGGAAGGAGCTGCGTCGACAGTATGCGCATGAGCGTTGTCTTGCCGGCGCCGTTCCTGCCTATTACGGTAGTTATTTGCTTGTCAAAGCTCAGACTGACGCCCTTGAGCGCTACGGTGCCGTCCTTGTAGCGCTTTCTCAGCCTGACTATGTCTATCACAATAATACCCGACAACTAAGAAAGACAAGGTAGATTTGCAAGCAAAAGTCTAAAGCCCCTGCTCCTGCAATGGTGCTGCAGGGCTTGCAGTCACTTCCCGCTTGCAGGCCTCTTCACGAGAACCATGACATACTGCCCCAGCTTGTCGTATGCGCTCTCGAGCTTGTCCATTTTGACGTGCTCGGGAAGCTTCACCTCCCTGTTATGGACAAGCCCGATCAGCAGGTTCTCATGTCCTTTTATCAGACCGGCTACCCTATCTTCATGCTTCATCACACCACCGCTATACATAAGTATAGCAATAATTTATAATAGGCGCTCAATTGAAAGGAAATGCGATTTTCAAGCCCTATCAATGTATTTGGGCATTGCTGCAATGGCAAGTATACGCGGATATCATAGGCAATGTGGGGCGCGATTTAAGTATTTACAGATATTTACACCGAACAGCAACGCTTAATAATCTATCTGCAGAATGGATTTCATACGTTTAGTGACGTAGTACTTTTTGTAACACCATACAGTGAACACATGAATCCCCTTACATGGCTCCTGACAAAGGGCAAAAGAAAGCACTATCTTGACGAGGTCAATGCATCACTTGCCGCCAGACATGCGGGACCGAGGCCCCGTGGCCTAACGCAGATCGGCAGCGACGTTGCTATAGTGAACGACAAGGAAGACATGTGGCGCATAGTGCCAAGGGAGCAGGCAGACGATTACATCCACTCTGTCAGGGACCAGGAACAGAGAACCGCCAAGCTCTAATCTATTTTCTCTTTCTGACCCTATACCCCAATAGCCAGCCTGCCCAGATAAGCTTAAATATCTCTTCCGGCTGAGCGCTCCATGCGGGCTGTAGGGGTGTTACTATTCCAGGCATGCTGAAATACAAGGAGCGATACACAGATGAGCAGCAGCGCATCTTAGCTCCGTATTTTACCAGCATCTACGGCAATGTCTTTGTTCTGCGCGACTCCTTGTCGCAGACCACCAAGGCTGCACTGTTCGGTAGGTATTCGCGCTCCTCAAAGAGTATGAGGACGCTTTTCCTCGACGAATTCGTTAGGGATCCAAATACTGGAGAATACCACGGAGGACTGCAAGATCACATAGATGCCCTTGAAAAGGCTTCGAAGTTCAAGGTTGGCGGGCCTAGGTCGGAGGCCTTCTTCAGGCGGGTGTTTTCCGAGTACGGTGACGACTCTGTGATAGACTCGGCATCGGCCCACATCGCGCTCGAGGGAGTCGATCAGGTCGAGGCAAAGTACATAGAAGACGGCAGGCTCGCTGGCTACATAGAGAAATCTACGCGGTTCGTTGACTTCACTGGCAGGTATAAAATCGACAATGAGGGCTACATAGCAGGCAAGAGTGATAATGGCAGCTATCTCTACAAAGAATACCCGGAAATAATGGCCTCTAGCCTAGGCAATGCCTACAGGCAGACGATGGACCTGCTTTTCTCGACGGTGAAGACCCTGCAGGAGCCGGTTGCCGACGAACTGCGCAAAAGGTACCCGCTGGATGGCTTTCCATTCAAGATAAGCATAAACGGAAAGGAGCAGGAGGTCCTGTTCTCCGAGATAGAGCACATAAACGGCATAGACATAGAAGCCGAGAAAAGGAAGGCAACTAAGGCATACAATTCGTCAGTGAAGGCAGCATCTTTTGATGTAGTGCGTGTTCTGCTTCCAATGTCGACCATGACGAATATCGGCTGGCATTCCTCATACAGAACCGCTGACCATTCTCTTGTGAAGATGCTCTCTTACGATTATCCTCCAATACTGGAAACCGCAGATTCCGTCTACAACGAGCTTGCGAAGGAAAACGAACCGCTGATAAGCAGGGTGAAGGACAGGCACGGGACTGAAGAGATAAAGTTCCTAAAGCAAAGAGATTCATGGCTACGCATACTCGCCAGCAGGATGGATAATAACCCTACTAATGACAAGGAAGACGGCCCGGACGTCAGGCTTTTCCACAATGACACCCAAAGGGACGCGCTAGTCAGGGTGGCTGCAGCTACATTATACCCTTACACGAACCTGAGAATGAGACAGATAATGGCTAGGCTTAAGTCAGCAGACCGAGCTTCTGATATAAGGGCCATAACAACAACCAACCACGACAATGCAATTGGTCATCAAGAGCGCATGGCAGAGCTTCCTGATCTTCAGAATGGTCTGCTAGATTCACGGGCAGTGATAAGGACAGCTTCGGCAGGCCGGAGCAACAGGCGCCACAAGCCGCCAAGATCGTTCGAGCTGGCAAACTATGATGTGGAACTAGTCGGAAACATAGGTATATTCCGCGACCTGCAGCGCAACCGGTTCACCCTGCAAACCAGGCAGCGTTTCGGCATATCGAACGGCTATGATACGCCGAGGCTCTTGATTGACATAGGCCTTGATGGCAAGTTCAAGGACGCTATAGAAGCCGTGCAGAGCTTGTACAAGGACGTGCTCACAACTGCGCCCAAATACGCAGAGGCATGCGTAACTCTCGCACACAGAGTCAGATGGATAGCGAGCGCCGATTTGCGCCAGTTCATCTGGATGCTGGAGCTAAGGACCGGCCCGCAGGGGCATCCCGATTACAGAAAGCTGATGCAGAAGACTTACCAACTGCTGCGCAGCGAGCAACCTTCGCTTGTCAACCGCATTACCATGAAGTTCGTAGACTCGGACGATTACCCGCTCGGCAGGCTGGCTGCGCTGCACAGGACTGAAGGCAAGCTCGAAAAACTAGGTTGAATGGCGATTTTATGGCTTACATAATGATAGAGGGTCCCGAAGGCGCAGGTAAAACAGAAGGGGCTGCACGTCTGTTCGCTGGAATCAAGTCTGCAGGCTACGATGTGATGGTAAATCATGAGCCAGGGAACGGTACGCTTGGCACGCTGGTGAGGGCGACCCTGAGCGGCATAAAAAAACACGATTATGAAAGGCTGAAGTCCTTTATCCGGGACGGAAGCGAAATTGAACTTCTCCTGGATCACCTAACAAGCAATGAATACCGCGGCCCCAAAGTAATTGACACTATTAAGAGCGACTATTCCACAATAAAAGGGCTCATACACGATGATACTGTTTTCGACAAGTTGCTAGAATCCATGTCTGCCGCAAATAAGATAGATGTAGAGTCATTGCAGCTCCTTTTCACAGCTGTAAGGAGCGAGGACATGAAGAGGCTAAAGCCCTTTCTGGAACGCAGGGACATGGCGGTTATATCGGACCGTGGGTACCCATCCACAATAACATATGCGGAGAGCTCAGGTCCAAACAAGGCGTACGCAGATTTCCTTAAGCTAATAAATTCCAGATTCCCGAAACCAGACAAGCTATTCATACTTTATGCACCTCCTGAAATCCTGCTGAAGCGGGTTCAGCAGCGGGGCGGCATAGAGGAAAGGTTCGACAAACTGGAATCCATCAGAAACATAAGCGACAGCTACAGACGCAATTTCCCAGATGCATTCTACATTGATGCATCGCAGAGCCGCGAGAAGGTTTACGAGGAGCTTTTCAACGAGACGATGCGTGTGCTCAATAAGCTGGGCGTCAGTCCAGTATATAAAACGGCCGATTGACCAAAGTCACAAAACTAAGCGTGCCCGCGTCGAAACGCGGGCACGGCCGATGTTTCCACCGGTCTTCTGGGTTGTGCCAGAGAGCCTGGCGAAATTATTGCAACATAAAAGTATTTAATTGTTTATTTAACTTCTTATTTTTGTAGTAAAGTATAAATAGTTTATCTGCGTACTTTTAGCAGGAAATGCGCTGCCTGCGCTATACAAGTGGCAAACCGGTGTGTCACTTCTTCTTGGGTTGTCGCTAGGGCCAGCAGCAGGTTTCCTGGGTTGTGGAAATGGAGAACTTGGAGACAGAGCGGAAGCTCTACAAGAAGCACTTTCACAGGCGCTTCATGTATGAGCGGAAACTAAGGAAAGTGTTGGATTCCATGATAGGGGAAAGGAATGAGATGTACGGCATAACAGAGGAGCGCATGGAAGCATGCGAAGGAATGGCAAACGACGCAAGCACATCTAGCGGGCTCACCGAGCTCGTTGTCAAAGCAATCGACTACGAGAAGCTAAGCCAGAAGATGAAGTTGGACATGGGCGCCGACAGGCAGTACCAGATCCGCATGCGTGTGTCATGGAAGGGTGTCTCCTCGGATGATATAGGCCGTGCACTTCAGTGATTTTCTTTTCCCTATCTTTTTCTTTTTTTGTGAATCAACTCTTTGCGATGAAGCCCCTGAAGCTCTTCTTGTAGAAAAGGAAGTACGTTATTATTATGAAGTCGACTATTATTGCGGCATGCATCACAGTGCAGTATATGCATATGGCTTTCACTACAAAAATTTCGAGATAAATTAAGTATGGCACCAGCACCAGGCCGAAGAATCGCCATCCGAATAGCAACCTGAACGCGCGCTTGAACACGCGGTCGCTTCCGAAGCTTACAAGATACACCAGACCAAGATTTATCACGAAGTAAACCGCGGCCAGCACGTCAAGCGGCACGCCAAACACCGAATCGTAGCTGCTCTGGAGCACCTTGTAGCAGTTTATCACGATGCTGTTCGACGCAAGGGTATTGCCGAGCACGCAGAATGGCAGCGGGCTGTGCAGCGTGTAAAACAGGAAGAGCACCATGGATGAGCTCCACAGGCCGAACAGCGACATTACTATGAGCACGATGAACTTTGGCCAGCTCACGCGCATATCGGCACCCGAGTATAATACATCCACGCAACGATAATTTTAATTGCTAGGTTTACCTAGCTCCAGCGTCTATCCGACTACGATACGGAAATGCCTCTCAAGTAGCCTCTCAACGCGCTTCCAGTACTTGGCACCTTCCTTCACATGGCCGTTCCTCTCAAGATCCTCTGCTATATCATGCATCTTCGCGGCCTTTATCCTATACCCAACAGCCAGTTTCGCCCTTGAATATGGCATACCGAACTGCAGTTGGTACTCCTTGATCATGAATGCCGTAGCCTTATCGAAGTCCTTGCGACCGTGCCACATCCACCACCCAATTTCATACTTTGCAAGAATCCTGCGCCTGTGTCGCGCGTCCATTGCCCCACCATTTAGGCGATGCCGGTTTTAACCTTCAGCAGACCCTGCCACCTCAGCACGTCATCCCTTGAGTCAAGCATATCATTAGGCAAGCCCATTAAGCTGAACCATTTGTAGCTTTTCGATTCGCCATTCAGAGAAATCTTTGTGTTCCTGTCTATCGCAGTAGCGTAGAAATGCAGTGTGTAAGGCGCCGATCCTGTAGGTGATTTCCTCACCTCTACCTCAACAAGCCTCTTAGGGTCTAGTCTTATGCCGATCTCCTCCTTGACCTCTCTTATGCACCCCTGCAGTGGTGTTTCGCCGGCTTCTACCGCCCCACCAACATTGCCCCACCTTGGCATGCCTTCCCACACCTTTCCCTGCTTCCGCTTCCATTCCCAGTTCCTGTTCAGCAATAGTACACTAGAAAGAGATTTGTCAAATACGCATACGAAGGCGCCTCTAAACATTGCCCCACCTGCCCTAGTAACCAAAGGCTATTGTACTAATTAATCTATCTAATTTTCTGTACATGCCTAAATAACAAGCCAGGCTCCGCCTGCTAAGTTTCCAGGCTATACATTTAACGCATTCAAAACTAATAAAAACATTTTGGGCGTAATTCAAAACGGCGCAGATGTTGCCTGCGCTGGCAACGGGGATTGGGTGACCGTTTTGGCATATGACAACAGTGGGAGGAGCGTAAGCTCTATGGTGAGAAGCTTTAGCCCAAGCCATGCTACTGCCAGTAAAATTGACGCGCAAGAATCAAATACTATTTATGCAACGCAAAGCATGCTAAGGGTCAAAAGCGAGCCAGAAACTAGCAAAGCGGACTTTTACCACTTGATCCGATCTTACAAAGTCACTGATGTAATCTCAATGCTGGGCCACTGCGACCTGAATATATGGCAATATGTCGTCGGACTGTATAGCCCATATAGCTGGGAATACAAGATAATTAAACGGGCCTATAAACGCGCGCTAAGGAAGGAAAACAATTCCAAGCACGAATTGTTCGTGGAAGATCAGATAGCAGCTATTGCAGCTGGCGACCACGGGATAAAGTTAGAGACGAGCTTTGAGAACAGTCTTGCCGCAAAGCTGAGTGTATTCCAAATCCCGTTCTCAACGCACACAAAGCATTTCAAGGTTACAGTAAATGGCACCGATTATACATTCAGCCCTGATTTCTACATACCTGTAGCGTACCATGGCAGGCGAGTGCTGGCTGAGGTTCATTCAATGAATTACTTCACCCCTACCTACCTTGAAATTTTGCGCGAGTTTATGGATTCACGAGCCGCAGAAGAATATTATTTCATCTTGATAACCAATGCACGGCCAAAGAAAAAGAACACGCTCAGGATAATGATGAACAAGCACGGCTACAACGAAGAGGACATATGCGACAAGCTCATATACATAAAGTACAACCAGAAAGAACACATGGAAATAAACCTGAAGGACGAGAACGGTTCAGTATACAGGTACCTAAGCATACTAAAGGAGCACAGCAAACCGATGCAAGGCTCTTTAACGGAACCGCACGGGCAACCAATGCTACGCCTATAGCTATACTCGCTAGTTTTGCCAAAATGAACTTGCTAAGCCGGTTGCAGTACTTGACCGCAAAGAACGCCAGGGTAGGGATTTGAACCCTAAAGCCCTTGCGGGCACCGGTTTGCGTGCATCACCAATCAGCTCTTGATCTCTGAGATTCAAGACCGGCGCAATACCAGTTTCTGCCACCCTGGCACGTGAAGCATTGCGCGCTATGGTATTTAAGCGTTAGCGCGCGCTCTGGTGATTTTATGATGTCGAATAACTTTATATCGAAAATGGTTGGAATGATTAAGTCGATGTTTGCTGGCGGTGGGCCTGCCGAAGCGGCAAGCAGCGAGCTTTCGCTGCTTGTCGGCTCCGCATCGCAGGCGCTCGAGCCGGTCCGCATGATGCGCTACAGGCAGGGAAGGCGCGGCGCAGAGATAGGATCGTATATGCAGCACGCGTGGAAGAACGTCAACGGAAGTGTGGTGATAGTTCCTGCCAATGAGACAAACCCTCACATCATAGTGGTGGGCATGAGCGGCATGGGTAAGAGCACGCTGCTCAAGTCGTTCCTCGTGGACATAAGCGGGGCGCACACTAACTCAATAGTGTTCGACGCCCACAACGAGTACGCAGGCATAGCAGATGCGCTCCACGGCAGCGTGCACTACGCGCAGAGCTCGAGCCTGAACATCTTCGAGCTCGACGGCCTCCGTACAGAGGAGCGCATCTCTGAGCTCTCCATGCTATTCAAGGAGGTGTACGGCCTAGGCTACATACAGGTCACTAAACTTATGGAGTGCATGCGCTACGCCTACAGGAAGGCGCAGTCTTCTGGCGACGGACATGCCCCTACAATATCTACGCTCCTGGACGAAATAAACATATTCCTGAAGAATGCCAGGCTGGCGTCCGAGCGCAGCACGCTCCTTCACCTGCGCTCAAGACTCTCGCTGCTCAATACTCCTGCGCTGAACAGCGAATTCATAGACACGCGCGCCCTGATGCACGGGATGCACTCGTTCTCGCTGGCCGGCCTGCAGAACGGCGAGGCGCGCTACATATACATGCACGAGCTGCTTTCACGCATCTATTCGCTGATGCACTCCAACGATAAGGAGCGCGGCATACGCATGCTCATAGTGATAGACGAGGCGCAGGCGCTGCTGGACAGGCGCTACAGCGAGAGCGGCATAGTGCGCAGGCTTATGGAGGAAGGCAGGAAGTATGGCATAGGCGTCATAGCTGCAACCACATCAATAGCTTCATTGCCAAGGCAGATGCTGGCCAATGCTGCCAACTTCATAGCTCTGCGCACCATCGAACCCAAGGAGGCGCGCTATATGGCCGACCTTCTGTCTAGGGGCAGTCCCGATGCATCAGCGGAGCTTGCAAAGAGGATCGTGCGCCTTGATGTTAACGAAGCGTTGCTCATAGCAGACGGCAAGCCAGTCATAGCAAAGACGCGCAGTGCCGCATCGCTCCCTGCTGCGCCCCAACCGGACAATTCCATGGTGCTGGCCCTGCAGTCCATCAGGCATCCAATAAAGCGCGAAGCGCTTGAAGCAAAGATCGGCAGCGAGGCCACTAATCGTGCGCTATCCGACGGCATTCTAGTTCCGTTCACTACAGCATCGGACGGCCATGCCGTGGAGTGGCTAATGCAACGCAATCCCTCTCTGAGTATAGAGCACGAGGTGCGCGTGATGCAGATAAGCGAGTCGCTGCGCAAGCATGGCATAAGGCACTACGTAATTGACAACTCCAATGGGCCCGATATGCTTGCCTACGTGAACGGCAAGCGCATAGCGATAGAGTATGAAACCGGCAGGAAGAACGTTAAGGAAACCGCCGCGATGCTCAAGAGCAGAGAGTCCAAGTACGACTCAGTAGTTGTATTCGTAAATGATGATGCTTACCTGTTCTACAGGAACAACTTCGAGAACGGAAACGTAAAGGTATTAAAGTTCGATGATATCCGGCTTTCATCGACTGCAGAACTAAGCCACGCATGCAGCTAAGTAAATTTTGACACTGTAACCAAATTCATCCATTTCAGACGTATGCAAAAGGCATTCGTTGCTTGTTGCCTGGAGATTATGTGACAGGCAGCAATACGGGCCAGTTGCTTGCCCTGGCAATGCTTATTTAATCCTTGAACAACAATGCTTAATGGTGTTACTGTGGGTGAGCAGACAGTTGCCTCTGAGGCAAGGAAGTTTGCAGGCAGCGCCGCTGCCGGAATCGATGCGCTAGTTATCATAATACTGGGCGGATTGGCCATATACTTCGAGGGCTACTTGGCCGGCAGCGTGCTCACTCTTATCATAATCGCGATCGTGCTGTCACTGTCGCTTCGCGTGGTTAGGCAGTGGGACAGGATGGCCGTGCTGCGCATGGGCAAATACGTGGGTCTGATAGGTCCAGGCCTTTATGCCATAGTCCCAATATTCGATACCACGCCTGTTCGCGTCGACCTGCGCGTCATAAGCACAGTATTCAGCGCCGAGAAGACGCTCACGAAGGACAACGTCCCGGTAGACGTCGATGCGATACTGTTCTGGCAGGCCAGGAATCCCGAAAAGGCAGTACTGGCGGTGCAGAATTACATCGGCTCGGTGCAGCTGGCCGCGCAGACTGCGCTTAGGGACATAATCGGCAAGAACGAGCTCTCTTCTATGTTATCAGGCCGCGACATAATCGGCAAGGACATAGAAGCGCTGATAGAGGAGCGCATAACATCTTGGGGCATCAACGCCATAAGTGTAGAGATCCGCGACGTGACCATACCAGCGGAGCTCCAGAACGCGATGGCTAAGGTGGCCACATCGGACCGCGAGAAGCAGGCGCGCGTCATACTTGCGGAGAGCGAGAGCCTCGCAGCTGACAAGATGCTAGAGGCGTCGAAGAAGTACCAGAGCGACATCTACGCGATGCAGCTCAGGGCCATGAACATGATGTACGAGATAAGCCTCGCGGGCAAGAACCTCATGGTATTCGTGCCGGTCGAGAGCAAGGGATTCTCCATACCTACTCCGATAGGTACCCTGGGCATAGCAGATCTGCAGAAGATGTACGGCCAGACAATAGGTGGTGCCGATACCAAGCAAGCGAAGAAGGGCAAATAAGGCGCGTGCAAAGCCGAAACGCAAGCAAATAAGGCGCGCTGCATCGGCAGCCAAGCCACGGCTGCCGGTCTACAGGCTCAAGCACGACATGTACAGGAAGCGCCGCGGCGGCACTGCGAAGCTAATTGACATATACTGCGCCAACTGCGGCGAGCTGGCATTGATCTACCAAAACGATGCGCCGAAGGGCATGCTGCGGCGCTGCTATATCGACAGGATATTCTGGCCCCCTAAATACGAGGAACTGCAGCATGCCAGGCGCGCCCTCGACATCAGCGCCATGCCAAACCTCTTGTGCCTGAAATGCGGCACCCTGATTGGCACACCGATGCTCTATGCAAAGCCCGGCGAGCAGCGGCTGGCATACAGAATGGTTGGAAAGTCGTTCATGAGCAGGGCAAGCACTCATGCCATAAGCAGGGGCAAATAAAACCTGAAAGAATGAATGGCTGCCATTCGGCAAAATCCTCCCAGAAAACAATAAATATCTGGTCAATGTGAGTAAGCGCAGTGGGATTATGCCATTTGTGCTTAGAAAGTGGCCTCAGCCAGCTCCAGTTGAGCTTACCCCAGTCGATAAGATATCAGTATCGCTTCAACGGCGTTCCATCCTAATTAACAGGCTGAGCAACGAACAAGCCAATATCGAGATGGCGACCTTAGACGTGCGCCTCGGGTACGACATTAAGCGCGCCGAAGCCGACATAACCTCGATCAATGAGATCGCAGAAGTTCTAAATTCAGGGACCCAAGAAACCAGTGCGCTCAAGCGCCTCTTCCAGGAGATGGACGTATTCCTTACGAAAGATGAAATACTGAATGCTTATCATATAAGCGAAAAGTCATTCCGAGAATTGCGCTACTACCTGCTGCTTATGCCTCCTTCTGAACTTATAAGCAGAGGGCAGGGCGGTGTCGCAGCGGCACGTGCTCCGCAATCCACATTCGGGCTCTCAGACGATGGAAAAATGGCGGCACAGATCGCGAAGGACCCAGGATCGCTTCTTGCCGAAAGAAAAGCGTATATCGCCAAGGCGAACGAAGCCATACACGACTACCTTGCTGGACGATTAGAGGTAGGCCCCGGCATACGCAAGCAGTAATGGCCTTTCCTTTGTACGATGCAAATGCATCCAAACCGCTCAAAATTTGGCTGCCTACGGGTTAAATAGCCTTTCGGTAAATAAATCTAGTTCTTTATGGCGGATAGCAAGGACCATAGCGCAGGCGCGCCTTTCAAAACCGAGCCTATGACCGGAGCGCAGAAGCGCATACTGCTAGTCATAATGCTGGGCACGATGATGAGCGCTGTAGACGTAACCATAGTGCTTCTTGCCCTTCCTGCCATGACAAACGCCCTGCACACCAACCTGGCCGGTACGATATGGGTCATACTTGCATACCTGCTCACCGTGACCATACTGACAACACAACTGGGCAGGGTTGGCGATATCTATGGCAGGGGCCGCATGTTCAAGCTCGGCTTCCTAGTCTTCACAGTCGCTTCGGCCCTGTGCGGCGCATCATTCAACGTCGTCATGCTAATAGGGTTCAGGGTGCTGCAGGGCCTAGGCGGCGCCCTAATGCAGGCGAACAGCGGCGCGCTAATTGCTGACACGTTCGAGCGTCATAACCGCGGCCGCGCATTCGGATTCACGGGCCTTGGCTGGAACATGGGCTCCATGCTCGGCATAGTGCTTGGAGGCGTGCTCACCACGTTCGTCGGATGGCCATACATATTCTACATAAACGTGCCGATAGGCATAATCGCGCTCTATCTCGGCTACAAGTACATACCGACAGACGTGCAGGGCAAGCACGCGCTTGACATACGCGGGATGGTACTGCTTGGCGCCGCGCTCCTGCTCATAACGTTTGGAGGAGTGAGCATTGCAACCACAGGTATAGGCACATACCAGTTGCTAATGCTTATAGCTGGTGCCGCACTGGTGCCAGCATTCATAGTGGCTGAGCTGCGCTCAAAGGCGCCTACAATAGATTTCAGGGCGTTCAAAAACCGCATACTCTCAAATTCCATAATGGCGGCATTCTTCCAGAGCCTCGGCTATCTTGCAGTCGCGTTCATCATAATCATGTACCTGCAGGGGGTGCGCGGCCTGGATCCATTCACCGCTTCAATGCTTCTGCTTCCTGGCTATGTGCTCAGTAGCTTCATATCACCTTACACGGGCAGGCTGTCAGACAGGGTTGGCGCGCGGTCTATAGCAACAACCGGCATACTGCTAATGCTCGCTTCGGTGCTTGCATACCACGTTATTCTGACGGCAACCACTCCCTACTACGTGATAGTACTGCTGACGCTGGTAAGCGGCCTCGGCTCCGCGATGTTCTTCCCTGCCAACAACAGCGCAGTCATGGCCAACGCGCCGCAGGGCGCCTACGGTTCCATATCAGGCATAACGCGCACAATGGCCAACATAGGCACCCTTGGCAGCTTTATAATGACAGTGAGCATTGCATCGCTTGCCGTGTCGAGGAATGTCGCGTTCAGCATATTCGTTGGCACGTCCGATCTTACCGGACACATATCTACTGAGTTCGTAGCAGGAATACATGCCGTATTCATCATATCAGCTGTGATACTAGCGATAGCTGCGGCGCTATCATGGCTGCGCGGGAAGGAGCAGAGGCATGCGCCAGGAGCGCAAATCAGATATAATGCTCAGCATTCCTCCAGTGCGCACGGCTGACCTGTGGCGATGATCCTCAATCTTGGCGCGTGCCCTCATTCCTTTTATTAAGCTTTTCTTACAAAAGTCTCTGTTAAAATGGCATCGACTAAAGGCGGAGCTGCAGCCGGCGTCCGGACTAGAGAGCTGGAACGCATGATTTACGAGAGCCTGCCAAAACTGAAAAGGCAACGCCTCCTTGCCCTCGGCTGCAGCAATATGCAGCTCCTGTTTGCGATGAAGCGCAGGTACCCATTGCTCTGGATAACAGTGCTGTCAGAGAGCCAGGCCAAGCTTACAAAGGCTTTGGCGCTTGCGAACCACAATAGGGTCGTTATGAGGTTCATCGAAGGCAGCACAAACGAGCTGCCTTTGGAAGACGAGAGCTTTAACATAATAGTAGGCTGCATGCCACTAGTGCCTAGCAATCCTGAAAAGCGCGCAAAGGTGCTTTCCGAGCTCTATCGGGTGCTGCGCAAGTCAGGTCATGTTGTCGTAACGAGTGCCTCAATGAAGCGTGAATTCAAGTTTGCGCTTGAAGGCTCAGGCTTTGAACAGGTCAAGGTGCAGAAGGCCATGCGGCTCTATGTCTATACGGCGGTGAAGGTTGAGTCAGAGCAGCTGCTCTCGCAGCCTGGGACGTGATGTAATGAGAAGCGCAGACCTTGCAACGATAATACGCACCTTACTGATAGTGCTGTTCGCGTATCTTGTAATCCTGAAGTTCAATGCCATAGCAATAATTGTGCTATTCGTGTTAATAATCGCGCTTGACGGGGTAGACGGCTTCCTGGCCGTTAGGGAGGAGAGCAACGGCGCAATAGGCCTTATATACTATCTTCGCGCTTCCATGGGCAATGAGGAGGCCCATGCGCGTGTTAAGCAAATCAAGCTTTCGCTGTCGAAGAAGGCACCCCACGGCGCTCGCATAGACGTGGCCGGCGACCGTGTGGTCGAGTATGTCCCATGGCTTCTCTTCATGTTCCTCCACATAGTGCCCCTCTTCGTAGTGATAATAATAGTGATAAGGCATTCATTCGCTGACGCGCTCATGGCTTCCAGAGGCACATCTTCGAAAATGAAGTCCGGATTCGCGCGCGCAGTATACGCTTCCAATGCGTCGCGCGCAGGAATAAACATAATGAAATTAGTTACATTTTCCTACCTAGTGCTGGTCTACGTGCTTGCGTATCCTCTCTGGATAGGCTATGCGCTCATAGCGCTCCTGGTGATCTACGTGCTCGTAAGAGGAATAGCGGAGATCTACGAATCGCTGAAATGATTTAACTTTGCATAGCGGGAAATCCCACATCCTTCAGGGGTTGGAGGATGTCACCAACGCATAAAAGTACATATTGCCGATTAACCATGACACCATGCTGGGAATAGAAGAGCTGAAACGGGCATGAAAATAATAACTCACCCCGGCAGCATGTCAGATACGCTGGACCCCCGGCAGGCCCTAAGGTTCTGCTACAAAGTACTGCATGCGCGACAGAATTAGCAACTTTTCAGAATGCAGCATGCAATAAATAAATAATAAATATCTGGACTGGCTAAGCGGATACGATACTTACATGACGCACACAATTCAAAACATGCCAGACACAAAGCCCAGTGCAGCGCAGGCACTCACAACCGACGACTACAGGATAATTGCGTCGAAGCTCTCGCTGCCGAAGGGGATAGGCTCAGATTTGGGTATCTACTATTTTCCAGAGATGGAAGGCCGCAAAGAGCTGGTATCAGACATAATTGCGGGTGCCAAGGCGATATGCAGGGATAGCACCATAGCTGCAAGGGCAGCCATGCCCGTATACGCCTCTTCTGATAATGGTGTGCTTGACGAGAACACAAAGAGGCAGGTGCAGATTGCAGTCATCCAGCTCAAATGCATGCAGGTGCCGTTCAGCCACATAGACAAGGAGATAAACTACAGCATAAAGCACAATCTCGATTTCTTCGCACCAATGTTCGACGTGAAGGCGCTTACCAATCTTTCTCCGACCGCCAACCCCTCACTGCTGGCTAAGAGCCGCGACGCAATGGCGTACCAGGCATCCCAGCTTCTGACAGACTCCGGATTGCAGATAAGCATCAATGCAAAACTATCAGATAACAATCGTGGCCAGCAGCGAGCTATGCTTTCGCCCGCTGTAGCTCCGGATGGCAGGTTCCTACTGGTTGCAAAGAGCAATGCACGCGAGGAAATCGAGAAACTGCTCGGCAAGGACAGCATAACGTATACGCCAGAGCCCCCGAGCACCGATGGTAAGTTCATCTATCTGTGGATTGATGTGAAGAGCAGGCTCGCATCTGATATGGTTAACAAGCTTCGCACCAATCCCCCCAAGTTCATACAGGATTACGTCCAGTTCCACCACATAGGCAACAGACACATGTCGTTCCCCCCGAAAGAGATAGCCACGATTTGTGGCACAGCCTTTACAACTTCCATCGCAGAGAACTTCGGAAAAGCGCTCGCAAATGACTTGAAGACTACAGAGCACGGCCAACGAAGAGTCGTGCAGGTCATAATCGAGCTGCTTGCAGCCATGCCCGAAGACCATGCCCGCACCCTCATAAGGGCCGCAGGCCAAGAATCCAAATCCAGGAAGTCGTTGTTCGTCTACGGCACTGCATCGTCGCACAAGAATATAATAAGGCTGCTCACAGAGTCGGTGCCAAGAGAACTGGACAACATGGCAGGTGATTCAGCGGCCAAGCGCGTCAGTGACATTTTACGCAAAAGCACCTGACACACGCCATGCTGCCTCTTTCTAGCTCGCAGTGACGTTCGTGCTCGCAGTGGCTCCATCCTCTCCTGCTATGCTTACCGTATAAGTAAGGTTGGCGATCAACGATATCCCGATATGGCTCTTCCCAAACAGGATTGGCCCGTTGTACGAAAGCGTGACGTTCTGCCCCGGCGCGAGCGAGTAGCCGTTAGGGCCCTCCGCTTCTGCTTCTGTGAACGGCAGCGAGAGCGTGCCGTTGGCAGCTACTATGAAATTGAGCGCGTTATGGTAGCTGTGCGTGTAATTCTCGGCCTCGGATATCGTCTTATGGAGCTCAGGGCTGGATGCATTAAAGTTGTGCATGCCCTCCATGATGCTGGCGTTCATCCTGTTGCTCATGTAGAGCATCATGTTGCGTACCTGTGTGGCGTTGGCGCTTATGTTGAGTGCCTTAAGCGCTGTGGCCACGCTGTTGTTGCTGCTGAAGTTGAAGTGCTGCAGCATCAGCCTGCTTACGGCCGACGAGTTGAGGCCGAGCGCCTCTCCTATGTCTCCGGTTTCATTGAGATGCTCGACTGTGCTGGCACCGCCCAGCAAGCCTGATATGCTGGCATTCATCATGTCCTCAGCGTGACTCAAGTCTATGCTGTAGCCCGCCTCGTAGCCGTATGATCCGGCTGGTGGACTCATGTCGCCCAATGCTGTGGCTGATACTGCGGCGCGCATGTAACCTGAGAGTACTACGTGCTTGAGCACCACCGATGAGTTGCCATCATTTTGCACTGTGACTGCTAGCGAAGTTGAGTTGCCTGACACTGCCAGGCTAGCACCAGTTACCGATATGGTGGCCCCTGCCCTGTTCAGCGCCTCTCTCTCGCCGGTTTGGATGCGCTCAGTGGCGCCGACGCGCGCCTGCGCGCTTGATACGGCTCCATTTCCAGTAACAACTGCCTTGAGCGATGGAACAAGCACAAAGACATCCTGTGTGCTCGTGTAGATCTGCACTATGGTCGGCGTCATGTCTATCACGGCCAGGCCATTCGTGACGTTCAGATTGCTGTTGAGCTTGACGAGCAGGCTGGAGCTCGGCACCGTGACAGCGTATGTCGTGCCGTTAATCGTTATATTGGCATTGGTTATGTTGAACCTGACCATGTTGAAGCTCTGGTTCTGACGCACTTTCAGTGAAGCTATGGTCTGCGTTATGTTGGTCAAGTTCATCAAGTTGATCGAGCCGCTTGCGTTGACTGAGACGAAACCTGTCGTGTTTGCTGCGCCCGCCTCGTGGAGCTGCACGGACGAATAAGTTATGACCAGCGACTGCGTGCCGTTTGGCACAAGTGGAGGGTCGGTGAGCTGCAGCACTATCGTGCCCTGAGCGGCCTGCGCAGCAGGCGCCCTCTGGTAAGACGCAAAAGCGTACAGTATAACAGCAACTACTATTATGCCAAGTACTATTCCAGCTATCGCACCTTTGCTCGCCATACCAATACCTGTTGAGTCATGTCTGAAAGCGTATAAAAAACATTCATTCTGCGTAATAGTAGCTTGCTACATGCATGGCACAGGCCCTTACTCCCTACATGCCAGGCCCGCCGGCGCTCTTGGCTTCTACGCACTGCAATATGCTCCTGCTCTCCATCCTGTCGCTCACCGCACCGTCCTCGTCATACGCATATGCTGTTATGTTGAGCACATACTCGTCAGGCACGCTGTTGGTACCCGTATAGAGCCGTATCTGCTTCTCCTTTGTTCCATGCGGCGGCAGTATGCCTACCCTTGTCCTGCCCTGGAGAAGCTCCCCATCATGCTCGAGCGAGAGCGGCCTGTCTACTTTTACGTCGCACTCGCACCAGTAAGTCTTTCCAGGATCGGTATTCTCAAGCCTGAGCGTCATCACTGCCTCGTTCTTTGAATAAGCCTTCAACTCCTTAGGCTCGAATGATGCGCTGACGTTTATGAGCCCCATCTGGTCGCCTGCATCTGCAGTTTATCGCCTGCGATTATATGCTCACGCTAAAGAATATATACCTTGATGCAGCATTCTTACTGATTTATGGCATACAGCCAGCGGCTGATTGTTTGGAGCTCAACGAGGCAAAGCTGATAGAGAGCGAGGTGACCCTGAGGAACCTGCGCCTCACAAAGGAGGTGACCGAGACGCGCAGGTCGATGGTGAGGTGGCTTGCGCTGTCGCTAGGCATAATAAACCCAGGAGAAACAAGGCTCAGCGCGCTCGGCGTGCTCGATGCGATGCTCTACTTCCAGTTTACCAAGCGCCAGGATCCGAGCGTGGAGGAGCTTTCGGATTACATAAGCAAGGCATGGGGAGCAATGAACGAGAAAACGCTGCGTTACCATTTGCTTCAGCTGAAGAACGCCAACATACTGACTCATTCAAAGGGCAGATACTCATTCGTTAGGTCGGACAACAGCGAACCATACGACGAGTTGGCCTGGATTGAGAGCTATTTCAGCAATGAACTCGCCCCTATACGCGATAAGGTCTCGACGGTCATAAGGGAGCTGAAAGGCAGGTAAGCGGTGCATCTAATGGTCAACAAGACAAACGCGCTTGTGTACATAGTAATAGCCGCGGTAGTGGCGGCCACAGTATTCACAGTCACGGCAATGCAGCTGCATCATCCATACGACATAAGCGTATCTATGCAGCGGACTGGCCAGGTGGGAGCTGTCATGTATCCCTACCAGAACTTCGATTTCAAGGTCATAGTAAGGAACTTTGGCAGCACGGTGAGCGACATGCCTCTCAGCGTGTACCTGAACAACTCTGTGATAGACTCGTACAAGGTGAGCCTGCCTGCGCACAGCAACGTGACGATAAACGAGAGTTACACGTTCACCACCAACGGCACGTTCGTGATCAATGCTGTGGCAGATCCTGCCGAAGTGTTCGACATAGCAAACAGGTCAGCCGCGCACAGCTCCATGAATGTGACTATAACTGCGCCAGAGGTGCCCAACTTGTACACATCGGTGCCTAACAATGGTACAGTATATACGCAGAGCTTCACGCTCTTCGGCAAGGGAATCGCATTTGCGACGATTCTCGGCAGGGACTACAACCTGAGCGCGTTCTCACCGCTGCTCGGTCCCGCTGCTACAGTTACATCTACCACACTCGTCGACCTTGTAGCTGCCGGCATGGTGAACCTTGCCAATGGCGTTTATTCCAGCTATGCCAACGGCACCGCAGCGTACGCGCTGTGGCTGCAGGGCTCGCTGAACAGCAGCTCGGTGAGCAGCATACTGCTTACCTACTCGTTCGGTTCAAAGGCTGTACAGACACGCCAGGGAAGCGCCTATTACAGCGCCGTAAGCAACACAGTGAGCGTATGCGCGCTCACAACCGAAGGCTGGACAAAGCTTTTGGCGTACTACAACGCCTCTGCCAACGGCACGTGCGTGTCCCTGGCAAATGCGACATACAATCCATATATGAACGGCTCGCTGATCGCAGCCATCGATGGGGCCAACACTCTGTTCGCGTATCAGGGCAACTTCATCTACACCAACTCAACATCAATCGGGACTGCAATAAGCCTAAACCTCACATCAAATACGCTGAGCCCTACCTACCTGTTTGACAACGCGTATGGATACTTCGCCTCATCTATATCAGACTCGCATACAAACCTGTCAAGCTTCAATTCCACGTGCATGGGCCTTGTGTACTACAGCAACTCGACCAACACCACAATGTGCTCAGTCTACATATCCCCAGTCCGCTCCGGCTATTCCAACGAATCGCTCATATCGAGCATCGACATACATCCGAATTACACCGCGTCGCTCTATTCGTTCATCAACAATACATACACGCTTGCAGCCCATTATAATGCGGGCAGCCTGATGAGCTCCCTCAACATAAGCGGCAGGTCGGCGAGCTGGAAGCCGGCATTCTCCAACTCCTGCTCATCTGGCAATTCATCAATAGGCTGCAGAGTGATATCGTTTAATCTTACAAGCGACTCTGCGCTCATCAATATAACCAATGACCTGCCGATGTCTATGCGCATAAACAGTCTTGCATGCTATATGGCAGGCCTGCGGTACAACCAGACTATGAACGCGACGCTGAAGCACGGCGCTTCAGCAGAAGAGAGCATAACCTGCCACAATCTGCCGATAGCTGCTGTCAGCGCAATTACGAGCTATACTTTGTACATGAACTACAGCTATGGCGGCGCAGCGCGCTCGCTGTACGGCTACCTGAACGCCACCAACGCGTACCTGGGCTGAACCTTAAACTATGAAGTCCTTGGCGCCCATGCCCTTCGGAAAGGCGCGGCCGTTCTGCGTCTCGACAGGCAGGCCGAACTGGTCGGCAAGCCTCTGGAGTTCGCTCATGTCTATTACTTTGTCAAGGAAGAGCTCCACGAATTCCTCGTTCGCAAGTTTCACGTTTTTTACTTTGAATACTTGGAACTGCAGCATGCTGGCGCGCTTGACGCGCTCCCTCAGGCTGCCCTCCCTTATTATGCGCTTTGCAGATTCGCTCAGCATGCTTCCACGGCAATTCTTGCGATGCAAGGCTTAAAACACATTACATGCACGTCATCTTTTTATTTGTGAGGCGCTAAGCGTAATCGGGCGCCGCGATGGATATAAGCTCAGCATTCATTGCACACTACTATTCCGCAGTGCAGTCGTGGCTCTCTGCATACCTGCCGCACTTTGCCAGCTCTGCGCTCGCGCTCCTCGCCTCATTCATAATCTTCGCCATATTGCTGGCGGTTCTGGTCATGGTATTCTCGTACATGTTCGGCTGGATCGAGCGCAAGACGATGGCGCGCATGCAGTCCAGGCACGGCCCTACCTACGTCGGCAAGTTCGGGATACTCCAGAACATGGCTGACGTGATAAAGCTGCTCTCGAAAGAGAACATAGTGCCGGACGGCGCAGACAAGCTATTGTTTCGGCTCGTGCTGCCCATCACATACGCGTCGTTTGTCATGATGCTCGCCTTCATACCTTTCACAAACGCGTTCATTGGCATAGGCACGAGCTTGGGCCTGATAGTGGTGTTTTTGCTGCTGTCGTTCGTGCCGCTGCTCCTCTTCCTGGCCGGATGGTCGAGCGGCAACAAGTACGGTTCCATAAGCGCGCAGCGCTCTGTGGTGATGCTGGTGAGCTACGAGCTGCCCTTGCTGCTGGTAATAGCTGCTGTCGCGCTGATGGCCGGAAGCTACAGCTTTTCCGGCATAGTGGGAGCCCAGTCCGGCATGTGGTACGCGGTGCTTATGCCCATCGGCTTCGTGATATTCTTCATAGTGATGCTCGCAGAGCTGGAAAGGCCGCCGTTCGACATACGCGAGGCCG
This sequence comes from Candidatus Marsarchaeota archaeon, assembly GCA_023473665.1. Lineage (NCBI taxonomy): Archaea > Thermoproteati > Thermoproteota > Candidatus Martarchaeota archaeon. Next base: position 49,875 of record JAMCYM010000003.1, read on the forward strand.
ACAATGAGCTGATCGCAGGCTGGCTCACCGACGTGGGCGCGCCGTACTATGGCCTCGCGCTCTTCCTAGACTACACGCGCATGTTCGTCGGCACGCTCCTAATATCAATACTGTTCCTCGGCGGCTGGAACGGGCCGGTGCTCCCGCCGTTCGTATGGCTAATGGTGAAAGTGGTAATACTCACGTTCTTCATAATAGTGATACGCGCCACCACAGTGCGCATGCGCCTGGACAGGCTGCTGCACTTTGGCTGGATATACCTCCTCCCTCTCTCAGTAATTAATTTATTGATTTCATTCGCATTGTTTGTCAGGTGAGCGGGTGATACTTAAACCAATCGTAAAGGTGGGTACGCAGATGCTGAAGAAGCCCGCAACTCTCGAGTTCCCCGAGCAGAAGGAATCCCTGGCAGACAACTACCGCGGCATACACAAGCTCGACATGAAGACTTGCATAAGCTGTGCGGCATGCGCAAGGATATGCCCCAACCAGACAATAGACATGGTCGACACGGAAACCGAGCACGGCACGAAGAAGATGCCTCAGATAAACCTGGAGCGGTGCCTATTCTGCGCGTTGTGCGAGGAAGTATGCCCTACGCAATGCCTCGTGCTCACGAAGGACTACAGCTTCGAGGCCTACGACAGGCGCGAATACATAAAAAGGCCTGAGGACCTCAGATAGCGTGGTACAATGCTGCCTACGCCACTGTTCCTCCTGATTTCGGTAATAGAGTTCGTTGCTATTGCGCTAATCGTGATGTCAAGGGATTTGCTGCACTCGAGCCTCGCCCTCGCCGTTCTGTTCTTCCTGAACTCCGTCATGTTCCTGCTGCTTGAACAGCCCCTGCTCGCGGTCATACAGCTCTTCATACTCATCGGGGGCATATCTACCTACATGATAATAGGGGTGGCATCGTCGAGCTTCTCCATGTTCAGGCACGGCCGCCCGGCAGTCATGGTGCTTCTCGCTGCTGTGCTCTTTGCTGTGATGGCATATCCACTTTCCGGCATGTCGTTCCAAAGCACGCAGTCCAACGTTGCAACTGTGGCGGGCGCCGGTGCAGAGGTCAGCCAGTATATAGGGATATTCTACCTTCTCACGTTCATGACGTTCGCTGTAGCGCTGGGCTCCATACTGCTGTTCAAGAAAATAGGCGAGAGGAAATGATACCGATTGAGTTCATAATGCTCGGCTTCGCGCTTTTCGCCATCGGCATGGCTGGAATGGCCACGAGCCGCCATCTGGTGGTAATGATGATGTCGATAGAGGTGGCGCTCGTAGCCAGCACCCTCGTTGCCACGGCGTTCTTCTATCTGTCTGCAAACGGCGCCATAGTGCCGCTGCTTTTCACGGTGTGGTCGGTTGCCGCTGTTGAGGCCATACTGATAATCGTTTTCTACAAGTACATGGCCAGGAATGAGATGAGCCTCGACGTGAGCAAGCTCTCCGAGCTGAAGGATTGACATGATAGCGATATATGCAGTGGTCGTGCTCGTCATCGCCGGGATAGCCGCGCTGCTCTCCCGCAGGCATGTGCTTGCGCCCAGGTACATAGCATTGGCTGGCAGCCTTGCGGCCCTGGCAATCATCACGTATGCATTTGTGTACGGAAGCGCAGGCACATACTCAATACCATGGTTTGGCATAGGCCAGTACTCGTTCCCGATAGTGCTGGAGACGTACAGCCTGAACATGCTGCTGCTTCTCCTGGTCGGCGTTATAACACCGCTGATATTCCTGTACTCGATAGGTTTCATGGACGTGCCCACGGAGCAGGGCCGCTTTTACTTCGAGATCAGCGTGTTTGCAGCTGCAATGATGCTTTTTGCCATCGCTGGCAACCTCATAACTATGTTCCTGGCGTGGGAGATGCTAGGAATAACGAGCTACCTGCTCATAGGCTTCTGGTACTACAAGGGCCGCGCGGCCGAAGCCGCGCGCAAAGCTATAACTACCATAATAATAGGCGATGTGCTGATGCTCTCTGCAATCCTATTGATATTCAGCACTTACCATACGATGAGCTTCAACGCCATACTTGCTGCGCCATACAGCAGCTCCCTGACTGTCGCGATGGCGCTTCTGCTCGTAGCCATTTTCACAAAATCGGCGCAATTCCCGTTCCACGAATGGCTGCCTGACGCCATGGAAGGCCCAACTCCGGTTTCAGCCTTCCTCCATTCGTCCACCATGGTCAAGGCGGGCGTGTTCCTTGCGGCTGTGCTTTTGCCCCTGTTTGCCAAGGCCGGCCTGCTAAGGGTCATGCTCGTCGTCGGGCTTGTCTCCGCGCTGCTCGGTGCATCGAACGCGCTGGCCGAAAGGCACGTGAAGCGCATACCCGCCTATTCCACCATAGAGGACATAGGCCTGATGTTCGTGGCCCTCGGCCTGAACGCACTTGCAGCAGCCATGCTGTTCTTCGTTGTGCAGGCGTTCTACAAGGCATTGCTGTTCATGAGCGCAGGCTCGATAATGCGCGCCAACAATGAAACGACAAACATATACGACCTCTACGGGGCGTCGAAGCGAAAAATCATTGCTGCGGCATCGATAATCGGTGCGCTCTCGCTGGCAGGCATAGCCCCGTTAAGCGGCTTCTTCGGCAAGGCGGCCATAGGCACAGCGTCGCTCGCAGTCAATGCGCTCGTGTATGCCGTGCTCATGGTGATAGGGTTCGCCAGCAGCATCTACATATTCAGGTGGCTCATCGTGCCGATGCGCAAGGCGCCGGAAGGTGAGGAGGTGCGCCTCTCAGGCAAATACGCGCATATTCCGAGATCCATGCTCGCGGCGCCCGCAATTCTCGCGGTTATGGTGGTTGCGGTCTCAGTGCTTTACCTATATCTTCCGGGCTATCTGTCGCAGCATCTATCCGACATAGGCGTGCTAGATGCGGCCATTGAGAGCGGCGTGGCGGTTGCTGGCATAGCGATAGCATATGTGCTGTTCAGGAACGTCAAGCCATTCGCGCCTTCGCGCCACAGGATGGCGGTCAGCGCGCTCTACAATAGCCTGCTCGTCAACAAGGCCTACCAGCTCATAGCCAGGTTCTTCTATGCGATCGGCGCAGGAATCGACTCGATCGACAATGGGTTGTATGAGGCAGCGCTTTCGGGCGGCAACGGCGTAGTATATTCTGGCAGGCAGTTGCGGCGCATAGTGACCGGCCAGCCCAACATGTATCTAGTTGCAGCTCTCATCGGCATAATGCTGCTGGTCGTAGTGATGGTGGTCTGATGTTCCCATACCTGTTCGTGATGCTTGGCACGCTTCTGGCAGGAGTGCTGGCAACGCTGCCTTTCGGGAAGCGCGCCTCACGCGGCATAGCGATCGCTGCGACTCTCGCTGTCCTGATAATGGTCGCGCTCATGCTGATAACTGCGCTCGAGTATGGCGCAGCGTTCAGCGGATCACTGCCTTACATAAGCGCATTCGGGATATCGTTCAGCCTCCAGGCCGGGGCGGTGCAGCTGATGCTGATAACGATGGCCTCCATAGTGGCATTCGCGGCCGTCATCGGCGGCAATGTAGAAGCAGAGAACGTGAAGGCATCGAACGCCCTGGTCATGCTGTTCGAGCTTTCTGCCATAGGCCTGTTTGCGTCTGCCAACTTCTTCCTGTTCTACATCTTCTGGGACATAGGCGTAATTGCGGGCTTCTTCATGATATATTCGCTGGGCGGCGCCATGAAGCGCGTCGCCGCTAACGCCTACCTTGTATATTCCATATTCGCAAGCGCCATGCTGCTCCTTGGGATACTGCTGATATACTTCTACACCCCGGTGCACACGTTCAGCATATCAGGCATAGAAGCTGCGGCCGGCTCCATACCTGTCGCGCTGCAGGAGCTCATATTCCTTCCGATGTTCATAGCATTCATCGTCAAGATGCCCGTTTTTCCGTTGCATTCGTGGATGCCCAATGCCTATGCAGAGGCCTCGACCCAGGGCTCGATGCTGCTGAGCGGCGTCCTCTCCAAGTTCGGCGCATATGGAATGCTGGTGCTCTTCTCAATGCTCCCTATTGCATCGAAGGTGTCTGGATATGTTTTCGCCCTCGCCTCCATATCAGCATTCTACGCTGCGTTCGCAGCCATGCACCAGTCAGACATAAAGCGCATGGTCGGCTACACAAGCATGCTTGAAGGCTCAATAATACTCGCAGGCATAAGCGCGCTGAACTACTTCGGGACATACGGTTCTGCATACCTGATGCTCGCGCACGGGCTTGCAGTCGCGCTGCTCTTCCTGGCGGCAGGCTCTGTGCAGAAGCTTTTCGGCGACACTGACATGCGCTCCCTGCGCGGTATAGCGAAAAATGCCGGCCCCACAGCGTACACCTTCCTGCTCGGCATATTTGCGACGACAGGCATGCCGCTCACTGCCACATTCATAGCAGACGTGCTTATATTCATTGGAGCCATAACCGCATTCGGTGTGCTTGGAATAGTTCCGCTGCTCAGCATAATACTTGTGGGCGCATACATGTACTATGCGGTCAGGAGGTCGTTCCTCTCGACAGCTACCTTCACCCCGTCAAGATGGCGCATCGGCGCATCGCAGAATGTGGCATATGCAGTATTGTTTTCATCGATATTCATTTTCGGCATCGTACCGGTGCTGCTGCAGCTTGTCAAAGTATAGGTGCTTGAATGGGATTCATACCACAGATATGGGCTGCATACTCGATTGTAGTACTGATGGCACTGCTCGTCGCTTCCGGCATGGCTGCGCAGTTCCACAGGAAGAAAGGAATGGCTTTCTGGCTGTCTACTGCATTTCTCCTGGCGCTCGCGGCACTAGCAGCATACGAATTTGCCATGTCTGCGAATTTGGTGCTCTTCGACCTGTTGCACGTATACGCATTCTCGATGTTCTTCACCACACTATTCGCGGTGGGTCTGGAGCTGGCCAACGCACTATCCTACGGCCACAGCACGCGCTTCATAGAGATATCGGCCCTGCTCGGTTTCGCGGCCGTCGGAATCTTCGTCTTGCCAATGGCATATTCATTGCTTACAATAATCATCGCCATCGAGCTCACGGCAGTCCCGACTGCGCTCATGATTGCTATTGGAGGCAAGCGCGACCTCGAGCCGGCTGTGAAGCTGCTCCTGCTCAGCTCGATAGCCATTGCCGTGCTCGCCTTTGCCGTGTCGCTGGTATTCCCGTACGACATGCAGCTGAGCCTGAGCATGCTCACCGCGAATCCTGCAATAAGTGGCAGCTACGTAGTGTTCCTGTCAATGGTGCTCTTCATAGCGGCCCTGGCCATAGAAGCCTCGCTCTTCCCATTCAATCTCTGGGTGCCAGACGTGTACCAGGGCGCGCCGGGAAACATCACCGCACTGATAGCTGGCATAAACAAGACCGTAGCGATTGTAGCGCTCATCGAGATACTTTTTACCGTGTTCATGGTGAGCAGGCCCGCGTTTATTGCAGGCATAGCCGTGCTCTCCGTGCTCACGATGTTCTTTGGCAATCTCACCGCAATGGTCCAGAGCAACGTTAAGCGCATGTTCGCCTATTCGTCAATATCACAGGCAGGCTACATAATGGTTGGCATAGCGGCAGCAAGCCAGTACGGCCTGTCATCGAGCGCATTCCAGATGGCGGCGCATATGTTCATGATAATCGGGGCATTCGCAATAGTGCTTTGGCTGGAAGAACGCAACATAAAAAGCGTGGAGGACTACAAGGGCCTGGCCATGAGGAACGGATTCGCAGGCATTGCGCTGACAATAATTATGCTGTCGATGGCCGGGATCCCGCCACTTATGGGCTTCATGGGCAAGTTCCTGCTCTTCTCGAGTGCAATAAGCTCCGGCCTTGTGGCCCTAGCTTTCATCGGGATAATCAACAGCTTCCTTTCGATCTACTACTACGGGCGTCTCATCTCAGCGATATACGACAGGCGGTACGAGCGCAAGCTTGCCATGGACCGGAGCGTCAAGGCAGTAGTTATAGTTACGCTGGCCGTGGTAATCGCTTTCGGGATATATCCTGCGCCGCTCATGGCGATAACGAATTCTGTCATGCACAGCCTGCTAGCGCTGTGAACGGCTATTTCGCCAGACCCCTGAAGATAAAGCGCTTCAGCATTGTGCTTGGGCTGTCCATGTCGCCGTATCTGCTGAAGAACTGCTCAGCGCCGAAAAGTCTCGACATACGCATAAGTATGGCGAGGCTCCTCGGACCAGCGTTGGAGTAGTAGCCGTGAAGCGCGGAGTGCAGCATCAGGTCCATGCCATATTGCTTTCTCCACTCCTTCTCATAAGACGTAAGTGCTGTGCCTCTCGCTATGTGGTTGCCTATCACTTCTGCAGCTACCTTGGCGCACGAAGCTCCGAATATTATGCCGCCGCCGGTCGTCGCCTTGACCTGGCCCGCAGCGTCGCCGACCAGCATGACATTGCCCTTAACGGTGACCCTCCTAGACCCTAACGGTATGATGCTTGCATGGCCTGCAACCATTCTCGCGCCTTCCACTATGCCTTTAACCTCGTCCTCCTTCACAAAATCTGCGAATGCGCTGGCGCTGCTTCTCTTCGACATGCTGCTGGTGCCTATGCCGAGCTCTACCATATCGCCGGAATATGGCGCGGACCACCCGAAGAACCTCCTCGCATGTCTGTTTGCGAAGAAGAGATCTACCGAATGGCTGTCCTCAACATTGGCGCCGCTGTACTCTGCCTTGTATGTAAGCACATACTCTTTTATGGGCGGGAAGCCGAAAGCCGCTGCAACTCCCGATACCGCACCATCAGCTCCCACTATTATGTTGTTCCTGTCGCTTGCCAGTCTCTTCAGCTCATCTGCCCCGAGCCTGTTGGCAAATGTGATATTTGCACCTGCATGCTTGGCCTCGTCGAGGCATCTCCTCGCCAGCTTGCTGCGGTCCAGGACGTAAGCCTGCACGCTTCTCGCCTTGACCTTCAGGCTTTCCCCTCCAGCATGCAGCACCGCGCCGTCCAGCTCGTTCACTATTGCGCTTCTGTAATCGATGCCGATGCGCCCCAGCCCGTTCCTTGAGAGGATGCCGGACGCCTTGTCTGCTCCCTCCTCGACCCTGCGCTTTCCATCATAGACGTGAGTGTCGATGCCGCGCTGCGCCAGTTCCTTCGCAAGTATGAGCCCTATAATGCCTGCCCCAACAACAACTACCCTCATGTCCGTCGCTCCACGATTATCGATATTTAAAGCTTTCCATCTAAACCTTAATAACTGATTTGTTGGTGTTCGCACGGCCGATAAGAAGGGGAAAAAGGAACCTCAGGCAGGCAGCCTCGAGAATCCCAAGATAAAGATACAGAACATAGTTGTCAGCGCCGACCTGCACGCAGTGATAGACCTCTATACGCTCTCGAAGGAGGTGAAGGCCGTTGACTATGAGCCGGAGCAGTTCCCCGGTGCCATATTCAGGGTGACAGAGCCGAAGGCCGTGATAATACTGTTCAAGAACGGCAAGATGATATGCACAGGGGCCAGCACGGAAGCCGACATAAGGCGCGTGCTTGACTATGCAGCCAAGATAATGTCGAAGTATGTCATATCGCTCAATCCGCCGGCCAAGGAAGGCAGCAAGGCGAAATGAGCGCTACATCTTCTTTACTCTGTTTAGGGCCTTGTCGAAGGTCTCAAAAAACCTGTCCCATGAGTAATGCTCCCTGACTCTTGCAATTCCTGCACGGCCTATTTCCTCTGCAGTGCTAGGATGCTCGGCAATGAACCTCATCTTGGCTGCCATCTCCCTTTCGTCGTTTACAAGGAAGCCAGTCTTCCCGTCAACAACGGTTTCCTTTGGCCCGCCCTCGTTCACGGCTATTACGGGCTTGCCGCTTGCCATCGCCTGCAATGGCGTCAGCCCGTAATCCTCATTTATCGGTGGGTAAAGCACCGCAGTAGCATGTGAGAATAGCCTCTTCAGCTTGTCGTCATCTATGTTTGGCAGCACCGATATTCCCTTGATTTTCTTGGCTTCCTCCACAACCTTTGCATAGTAATCGCTGTAAAACCGATCGCCAGAGAGAGCGCCCGCCAATACAAGCTTGTAATTACCTGGCCTGCTCATCCGCCTGAATTCCTTGAATGCCTTTATGGCGAATAGCTGCCTCTTGTTAGGCGAGAACCTTGATGGATAAAGAAAATACTTCTCATCGCTACCGTTTGCATATTCTTTGTATTCAATACCGCCATTGAGGACCTTCGCCTCCCTACCTAGATAGGTGCGAATCCTGCTGCGAGTGTTCTTGCTGTTGGCGAGTATCAGCTCTATCTTGCTTACCATTTTCCTGTCAATGCGCCTCACGAAGTTAAGCCCTATCATGTGGAGGGGCCGCTGGTAAGGCTTCTTCATCGCCATCCTGAATTGGTATAGGTCGTATAGGTCTCTGAGAGGCGTATGGCAGTACCAGAGTACGCGCTCGTTGTTGTTCCTCACCCAGTGGCTCGGTGCGACGTGTGCGTTTATAACGTCATAGTCGTCTTCTAGCTTGAGGTTGTAGAACGAAAGGCCATAGTTAAGTCCCTGGACCACCCTACCATAAGGGAGCAATGCCAATCCCTTTCTCCCAATCACTTTTACGTCCAGGTCTGCGAACTCAGGAAATGTGCCCTCCTTGTTGTATTCCGCAGTGTATATCCTGGCCTTGTAGTGCTGCGCTATCTTCAGCACCACCATCTCTGCGCCGCCCCTGAGCGTAAGATTCGCCTGTGTCATGATGAGCTTCAGCGAAACACCTAATACTATTAAAAGGCAAAGTGCTTTATACTTTGAAAATAAACGCCGTAAATTACTAAGAGTTGGCACAAAATGGACTTGGGAGAGGGGCTCAGGCAGGCCCTTGCGAAGATATCGCGCGCCACAATCATAGACGCGAAGACCATACGAGAGTTCAACAAGGAGCTCCAGAAGACTCTGCTAAGCGCGGACGTAGAGGTATCGCTGGTCTTCAGGCTCACTAAGAACATAGAGGAGAAGGCGCTGAAGAGCAGGCCACCGGCAGGGCTCGCGCCCCGGGATTACATAACAAACATAGTGTACGACGAGCTGGTCGCGCTGATGGGCCCCACCTACGAACCCGAGATAAAGAAACAACGCATACTGCTCATGGGTCTTTACGGTTCCGGTAAGACGACCACCGCGGCAAAGTTGGCGCGCTTCTATCAGGAGCGCGGGCTCAGCGCGGGGCTCATATGCTGCGACGTCTCCAGGCCTGCTGCCTACGAGCAGCTCGAGACGCTGGCCAAGCAGGCGAATGTCGCTTTCTTTGGAATAAAGGGCGAGAAAGACGCATCGAAGATCGCGCGACAGGGCCTTGCAGCGCTCAAGGACAAGCAGGTTGTGATATGCGACACGAGCGGCAGGAATGCGCTCGATCCGGCACTTATAAGCGAGTTGAAGCGTGTCAACGCGGAATTCATGCCCGATAGCAAGATGCTTGTCATAGGGGCCGACATAGGCCAGGTAGCGGGCAAGCAGGCCCGCGAGTTTGACAACGCCGTCAAAATAAATGGCGTTATAATAACCAGGATGGATGGCACTGGCAAGGGCGGGGGCGCGCTGAGCGCCGCCAATGCGGCAAGCGCGCGCGTGCTATTCATAGGCATAGGGGAGAAGCTAAAGGACCTGGAGCCGTTCGATGCCGACAAGTTCATAGGCGGGCTGCTCGGCGTGCCAGACATAGCGAGCCTCGTGGAACATGTCCAGAGCGCGGTAAAGGAGGCAAACATAAAGCCGGAAGAGATTGACATAGAGAAGTTCAACATCGATACCTTCTATTCCCAGCTCAAAGCGCTGAACAAGATGGGTCCGCTGAAGAGCGTCCTTGGCATGCTCGGCGCGCCTGACATGCCTAAGGATCTCGTCGAGCAGAGCGAGGGCAAGCTTAACAAGTACAAGATAATAATAAGCTCCATGACCAAGGCAGAGCGGAACGACGAGCATCTGTTGCACGAGCAGGGGAGAGTGGCGCGCATAGCAAAAGGGAGCGGCATGACGGAAAGGGACGTGCGCGAATTGATATCAGACTTCAACAAGATGAAGCGCTCGTTCAAGATGCTAAAGAACGACCGCAACATGAAGAGGTTCTTCTCGAAGATGGGCGGCTAAATTAGCAGAACACGATATTAAAGAAGAGGAAGAGAAAAAGAAAAAGCAAAACAATCAAATGCTTATCTTTTTCTCTTCTTTCCTTGTGACTTCTTCTTTGCTTTCTTTGCCATTTTTCTCACGTTTAGTAACATTTTTAAGTTGTCACAATAATTATTTAAATGTAGATACATATTGCAGTCGTAGAATGTAAAAGCAAGTGTATTCTGCTACATGATATTTTATCAAAGTATACGATATGGTCGCATTTCAATGCCTGGCAAGAAAGAAAATTTGGAATCAAGGCTCGTCGAGCTGGAATCCGAGTTCTCAAAGACGAAGGACAATAAGGCGACAAACAAGCATCTTGCGAAACTCAGGGCGAAGATAGCGGAAACCAGGCGCGAGATAGTAAAAGCCAGCAAAAAGGCCAAAGGGAAGGGGTTCTTCGTAAAGAAGGGCGGAGACGCGACAGTAGCGCTTGTCGGGTTCCCCAGCACCGGCAAATCGTCCCTGCTAAATGCGCTTACTAAGGCAAACTCGAAGACTGCGCCATACGCATTCACAACGACAGGCATAATACCCGGCACCATGGTCTACCGTGATGCGCACATACAGGTGCTCGACATGCCCGGCTTGATAGAGAATGCCCATACCGGGCTGGGAGACGCGGCTAGCATAACCGCGCAGATACGCGTGGCAGACCTGCTGGTGTTCGTGGTCGAAGTCAACAACACTGCCCAGCTCGATGTGCTGATGGACGAGCTGTCGGAGCTGTCTGTTTACGTGAACAAGCGTAAGCCGGAGGTGCAGATTAACGAATCGTCGTCGTATTCCGGCCTCAGGTTCGAGGTCAACCGCTCCGGCCTGCAGGATGACACGCTTCGCGCAATATTTGCAGGTTTCGGGGTGTATAACGCAACGATACGCATATGGGATGCAATCGGCGAGGACGAGCTTATATCCCTGCTTGCGGGCAAGTCATGCTACAAGAGGGCCATAGTGGCCATGAACAAGATAGATACGAATGCAGGTTACAAGGCCATCGCTCAGGAACTGTCACGACGCCATGGGATAGAAGTTGTGCCTGTCAGCGCCATAGATTCCAGCACGCTGGCCCCTTTGCTGGCAAGCATATACTCGAATTCCGGGCTGATCAGGGTATACCTGAAGCCTCGGCTCGACAAGGAGAGTTCCCCGATAACCGTAAGGTCAGGCTTCACGGTCGGTGAGCTGGCTAGGCGCGTCCATACTGACATCTTGGACGAGATGAAGTGCGCGTATATAGAGGGAAGCAGCGTCAAGTTCTCCAACCAGCGCGTCGGCGCCAAGCATGTGCTTGCGGATGGCGATGTCATCACGTTTATACGGAAGACGTAAAGCGTTTCATGGCAGAGAAAAAGATAAACTATTAAACGAAACGAGCGAAATATGACTGGCGAGTGATCATGTCCATCAAGTACTGGGAATTCGAGGATGCGCCCCTTAAGGAAAAGCTGAAGGGCGCCAATGTGAGGGACGTAGCCAAGATTTTCTTCGATAACGAAACAGAGGCATACCGGTTCGCCGCGCTGCTCCTTGAGGTAAAGAAGCTGAAGAAGCTCAGGCTGAAGGACGTGCCTGGGACTATACCACTTGCTACCGCTAAGCGCTATCTGGATTACGCCGTGCAGCTGGGCCTCCTAAGCCATGAGGGCACGGCGTATGAGCTCACGGACAGGTTCAGCAGGCCGCTGCGCAACATAGCATCGTACATAAAGGCATGGATGGAGTCGCAGGTCATTGACGACCTCTCTGTGCAGTTCCCAAACGCGCGCACAGACAAGCAGGACAAGCGGGGTGGCCGTGCGCTGCACGAGAAGAGCGGGCCCGACGGGATTTGAACCCGCGACCGTCAGCTTTCTTCATACCTGATGAAACTTCTTAGATGGAAGCTTCTTAGAAGGCTGCTGCTCTGTCCAAGCTGAGCTACGGGCCCTAACGCATAAGGTTTGACATCCTAATATTAAAGAATCTTCTAGTATTCTGCATCAGCGCGGTTGCTGCCTCGTCGAATCCGATCCCCTTTACATTGGCTATGATGGCTATGGATTTTTCCACGTCTTTCGGCACCGCATTGTTTACGGGCGAGTCCGTCTCTGCAAGCAAGTTCTGCATTGGCACTGCCTTTATCGCGCGCTTCCTTTTCGACGACTCCATAGGCGGGATCGAGACCATGTAGCCCAGGCCGGCAGCGCGCCTTGCCTGTTCGGCATCGCCCTCGAAGAAATGAAGCTGCACCATTTTCGCGCCCTTCTGCTCTAGTATATCGAGCGCCTCTACCAACGCATTCCTAGTGTGGATGCAAACCGGAAGCCCCAATTCTATTGCCAGGTCTACAAGCCTTTCGAATACGAGTTTTTGCCTTTCCAGCATGCGCCCATCGGTCGCGAACTTCTTATCTATGCCTATCTCGCCTATCGCCACTATTGAGCCACGATTGTCCCTTGCAAGCTGCATGTTCTTTTCCAACTCCGCATCGCTTATTGCGCCAGCGTACTCTGGATGCACGCCTACGGCCGCAAATACGTTTATTCCGTCGCTCACAGCAAGCGTCTTGATGTTCGAGGCCAGGTCAACGCCGTTAGCGACTATCACCTTTACACCATAATCTATGCTCTCCCTGAGCGTCTCAGAACTGAGGCTCTCTATATGACAATGGGCATCCGCCAGTTCTGGCCTGCTTCTCCGCACTTCCAGCCTGTTGACAAGGAGTTCCCTTGACCTGAGCGCCTCTACCATTCCCGTCACACGTAAAGCGTTGTCCCGCAATATATATAGCCCTTTATTGGGCAAAGAGTAACTGCGGCATTGCCGAGACGGCGTTCCGCATCTATGGTGTTGCAATGGAGAGCGTTCAAAGCCGTGAAAGGGCGCTGGTCAGGAAGCAGGATCGCATGCTTACTGCGCTGTTCATAATAGTTATAGCAGGAATAGCGTTCAACGTTTACGCTTTCTACACCACGCAGGGCAAGGTCAACGCACTGGCTGTCGAGGTTCTGTCCCTACAGAACGGCACGGGTCATTCATCCAGCTTTTCAGCGCAATTCACCCAATTCGGCAGCAGGCTTACGAACATAGACCAGCCTCTCAACTCGAGCGAGCTGGCCGTCATAAACAATGCGCCGCAGTCATACTTCGAGACTGCTGGCGCTATGCTGCTCAATGGCAGCATTTCTGACCTAGTGCAAGTCCCAACTGCGAACTCTACATACAAGACGCAGCAATTCACATATGGCGGCAAGCCCAGCGTTATATACATTGGCGCCATATCATGCATATACTGCGGTGAGAACAGGTGGGCCATGGCGCTTGCGCTCGGCCAGTTTGGGAGCTTCACTAAACTGTATAAGGGCTACAGCAGCTTCGGCGACGAGGACGTTCCGACACTCTACTGGACAAATGACAATTACACAACTCCATCTGGCGTCGGCTATGGCAATGGCTATCACAGCAACTACATAAACTTCTTCTCCGCCGACTACGAATCGCCAATAGTGGAGGGCTTCCAGGTGCAGCCGCTAAGCTATTTCGTATCGCTTGCACCCAACTCAACTTATTTGGCAGCTATGTCGTTCATGAACAGCACCAACAAGTTCGAGGGCACACCATTCACCCTGTGGGGCAATGTGCTGTCGCCCGGAGCTGACGGTGTCGTGTTCGGGAACACCACGCCGAGCGGTACTACTCTGCCACTTACCTACATGACGCACGAGCAGGTGCTCAGCCAGTTCAAGAACTTCAATGACAGATTTGCGTGGGGCGAGTATGCAGCTGCAGACGTGTACATAGCATACCTGTGCCCTGCGATAAACAACACGGCAAGCATCTGCTCTCTTCCTGCCATAAAGCAGCTTGAGGCCGATGCGGGTGCAGCGTGATGCGTCTCTATGAACTGCTTAGGAAGGTATACAGCCCGAAATACGTCGCGCTGAACGTTGCGGCATTCGCCGTGTATTACCTTGCAGCCACAAGCATAGCGAAGTTCAGCAGCGGCGTTGTGATCTTCGCCCCGTACTCGAACGTGCTGTTCTATGCAGTGCTGGCAACCGCGTCTGTACTGCTTACACTGTCAGTCTACTCAATACAAAACACCAGGCGCAATGCCGCCAAGTATTCAGCTAGCCTCTCAGGTACGTTCACGGCCATCGGCGGTGGCCTGTTTCTTGGATGCGGCTGCCAGGCGCCAATACTCTTCAGCGTGTTTTCTCTCTTCGTGGGCAGCGCCAATGCGCTGGGGGCCGACGTCTTCATATCGGACTATGAGCTGCCTTTGCTCCTGGCCCTGCTTTTTATAAATGCAGCGATAATATCATACTACCTGTACAAGCTCTCGAGGCCAGAGTGCAGCCTGCCTACAAGCAGGCGAAAAAGGCGATGATATGACGTTGCGAAGGACGCATACCAAGCATTCGATAAAGCCCGGCACCATGGCTGCTCAGACACGCCGATCAAAAAAGCCAATGGGAAGGCAGGCGTCTCAGAGTGCAGCTCGTCACAGGCGCATCCTAAAAAGGCCAGAATCGCAGTTGTCAGCTTATCGGCGCGCATCTTACAACAGCGCGCTCGTATATGACATAGCGCTCGGCGCAGGGCCCGGCAAGAACAGGGTGCCAGAAGAGGCCCTTCTGCTGAACCATCTGCTGTTAAACCTAACGCCATCTTCGTCAACCCTAGCTTACAGGTCTGGCCTCTCGGTAGGCAGCACGCTGTACGAAATCGAGCTGGAGGCGCATCCGCGGCCAACGTATGGCGAGTATGCGCCGTATCTTGTTGAATTCCTTGAGCGCGCAGGTTACCGCGTTACATACAGCATATTCCCCGACCAGTTTGTGTTCAGGCTTCATGGCGCAGGCGTATACCTTGGGGCACGCATACATACGTTCGAGGCTGGCATAATCGCCGGCTTTCTGAGCGCGGCCAAGCACGCATACATAAGCGTGGCCGAGCAAGAGTGCCGCAACGCAGGCGCGCGCGAATGCACATTCACCACCTCTACATCTGCAACTCGCATGTCAATGAGCCGTGACTCAATAAGCCGGTTCGTTGGCCACATGCAAGATATAGCAAGCCGCGGTGCTAGCCAAGGTGGCGCGTTCTCACAGAGCTACCATGCGCTGGTCTCATCAATGGTGCTAGACAACGTCAGCATGGATACGCTGAAGGGCCTGATGGAATACATGGGCTCCTCGTTGAGGACCGGGTTCGACTCGATGCAGGGCAGTAAGCTTGGCAAGGCCAAGTACGTTTCAAATGCTATGAGCACGCTCGGATTGGGCACCCCATCTATTGGAGACATGCGCAAGCTGGGGATAAAGCTGTCGTTCAGCAGGTCGACAGCCAGGCACGGGTGGGTTGAGATATCGGTCGCATTCCTTGACGGTATACTTGGCAAATCTGCGGTCGGCGCCGTCGCCACAGAAAGTAATAAGAACAATCCCTATACAATAACGTTAGCCCGGCGGCCTGAGCCGCGGACCCACTGAAGTCCAACCTGGCTGGTTTTCATGGCACTAGAATTCATGGACAAGATAGGGCGCTTAATCCCTACGATAAAAGGCCCGAAGAACCCTCTTTCGCTCAGGGAGAAGATGTACTGGACTGCCGGCATACTGGCAGTCTATTTCCTGCTCTATAACATCTATGCGATAGGAGTCAACCAGCAGGCTGTGTCGCAGCCCGTGCTCCAGCTCATAAGCATAATATTCGCGGCCAGGATAGGCAGCCTCATAACCGTCGGCATAGGGCCGATAGTCTTGGCGAGCATAATACTGCAGCTTGTCAACGGCTCCGGCATAATCCATCTTGACATGAATGATCCCGTGGTGAAGAGCCGCTTCCAGGCGATGCAGAAGATGTTCGCCATGGGCATAGCCGTAGTCGAGGCCATAGTCTTCGTGATAAGCGGCTACGTGCCTGTAGCAAGCCACAGCATCATACCTATAGTGGTGCTGCAGCTGATCTTCGGGGCATTCACCATAATATTCCTTGACGAAACAATGACAAAATACGGGATAACTTCGGGCATAAACGTGTTCATAGCTGCTGGCGTCTCTTTCGCCATAGTTGCAGGAACCGTAGGAATACTGTTCCCGGAGGCAGCTGCAGCCATAACAGCTGGCGGCGCTGCAGCGCTATCGAACGCCCTGCTGGCCTTCGGCCCGCTCTTCTTCGCCATAATCATATTCCTGGTGAGCATATACGCCTATGAGATGAAGATAGAGCTGCCGTTGAGCTTCGAGCAGCTGCGTGGCGTCGGCGGCCGTTTGCCTATACCTTTCCTGTATGTAAGCGTTCTGCCGGTCATCCTGGCATCATCGCTGGAGCTCAGCTTCACCGTATGGTTCAGGTTCCTGTCTGGCGTCACCGGGCATCTCGCCAACCTTGCCAGGTTCTTCGCTTATTACCAGGCGTCGTCGTCAGGCCCGCAGCTCGCCGGCGGGGTAATATACCTTATATCGCCCTCCTTCCCGCTCCCGTATTCGGCAGCATACGGCGGCATAGGCGGCTACGGCCCCTACTTCAGCTACCTGGCAACGCATGTCAGCGAGCTCTTCCTTCCATGGGGCGGCATGGTTCTGGTGCCGGAATGGATCCATGTGATAATCTACACGTTGGTGCTGATAGGCCTCTGCGTAATTTTCGGCAAGTTCTGGATAGAGATGACGGGTCAGAGTCCCAAGAACCTCGCGGAACAGCTGGGCGACACCGGCTGGCAGATCCCAGGCTTTAGGCGCGACCCACGCATAGTCGAGAGCGTGCTCAACAAGTACATACCAACCGTCACTGTGCTGGGCAGCATCTTCGTTGGCCTACTTGCAGCGCTTGCAGAGATAACCGGCGCCATAGGCACCGGCATGGGCATATTGCTCACTGTCGGCATAATCTACATGCTCTACCAGCAGCTCGAGCAGCAGAATCTCTACGAGACGTATCCGGTGCTCAACAAGATAGCGAAGCAATAGAGCGCCAGCTCTGCCCGAAATAACCAAATGTGCCTTCTGCCGTACAACTAGGGCTCAGAGCTGTCCCACTCTGCGCTTTTGCGCCCTCTTTAGGCGTTTCCTGCGCTTCTTCTTCCATTTCCAGCGCATCCTTCCCTTTTTCTTCCATTTTCTAGGTATGCTTCCCAAACATTTCACCTAAATGCTGCGTTGACGCACGCTCAGGTATTTAAATCTGAAAACGTATTGTCTACCAATCATTAAATACCCTGATGGTCGGTGAAGCGATGCACAAAGGGATCATAGCATACATAATAGTCTTGGCGATAGTCGTGATCATAGGCTATATCAGCACCGATGGCTTCCGCGGCTTCTCCATCAATCCGCTAAGCTCAGTCACGACGAGCACCATACCCCAAAATCACAACGTGTCTTCCACCTCCACGACAACAATACAGTATCTGAACAGCTGCAACGGCACCTATCTATCTCTCAGCGCGCCGAACTCAATCGCGCAGGTATCGTGCAGGTGGACAGGCGGCGCATTGGGCATATGGGTTGCGAGCGGCATGAGCTCGTTGATCCACTTCGAGATACGCGGCGCCAACAATGTCACGTACGTCAACTCGACCGTAAGCCATGACGTCTACAGCTGCACAACGTTCTTCAAGAGTTTCGATGCGAAGGCCCAGAACTACAACATAATCCTAGAGTCGGGCCCATCCGGCGGCACATGCAATTCGTATTCATCGATAAAGCTGAATACCAGCGTTGCTCCGCCGCCTCTCCAGGAATATACGCAGGTCTACAATGGCGACTTCGTCACAGGCGATTTCACAGGCTGGAACATGACGGGCAAGGGCTTCGCCGACGGCCCTATGAACATAACGAAGGCCAATGCCGAGCGCTGCTACATAGGTGCCCCGTGGACAGGCTACAACGGCACTTTCTTCGCCACAACGTTCAACTGCGGGCTGAGCAATGCTCCAGGCAACCTAACCTCGAGCCCGTTCATAGTTGATGAACCGTTCCTGGATTTCAGGCTGGTAAGCCCCCAAGACGATAGCCTTTATGTAGAGATACTGCTTAACGGCACGCCAGTGATAGTAGCGCATTACAACACATACAATGCCACAGCTTTCGGCGCCACTTCGTCATATACGTTCAGGAACGCAACCATACCAATGATCAGCGTGGCTGGCAAGGTAGTCCAGGTGCGCATAGTGGCTGATACGCTCAAGCAGCATAATTACATAGCCATAGGCGACTTCTCGCTGCAGCCGCAGCCCAGCTCAACGCCGGGCGTTGCTGTCAACTACTCTTCGTGAGGCACGACGCCATGCAAGCAATGGCTTCTCCAACCGCCACACAAAAGCCATTTTAAGCTATAATTGCCAAGCAATGTGATCATGATGGCGCTCTTTGTGTACAACACGCTTTCGAGGTCGAAGGAGGAGTTCGTCCCTATCGATGGCATGAACGTCAGCATGTTCGTGTGCGGGCTTACGCCATACGACGACGCACACCTCGGCCACGCCAAGACGTTCATAAGCTTCGCTTTCGTGGTGCGCTGGCTCAGGCGCAGGGGCTTCAAGGTGAAATACGCGCAGAACATAACGGACATAGAGGACAAGATAATAGCAAGGGCCCACGAGCGCGGCATTGACCCGTTCGAGCTGGAGCGCTATTACGAGCAGCGGTTCTTCGAAGACATGGCCGCATTGGGTATAAAGGATGACGTCGACATATATCCGAGGTCGCACGATTACATAGACGCGATACGCGGCCAGATACAGCTGCTTCTTGACAGGGGCTATGCCTATCTTCTTGACGGCGATGTCTATTACAACGTCGCTAAGTTCAAGGACTACACTAAACTTTCAGGCATGAAGCTCGACGAGCTGGAAAAGCACAGGATAGAGCCCAAGGAGGGCAAATTAAACGTCTATGACTTCGCCCTGTGGAAGGCCTCGAAGCCTGGAGAGCCCACATGGGAGATAAAGTTGAAGGCAGAAGGCAAGGAAATAAAGCTCATAGGGAGGCCTGGCTGGCACATCGAGGACACGGCGATGACGCATGAGATATTCGGGCCAAGGTACGACCTGCACGGGGGGGCCAATGAGCTCATATTCCCGCACCATACGAATGAGATAGCGCAGGCCGAGGCAGCATACGGGGTATCACCATTCGTCAAGTATTGGCTGCATTCCGGGGTGCTCAGAGTTGATGATGCGAAGATGAGCAAGAGCCTGAAGAACTTCGTGACGATACGCGAGGTGATGAAGGAGTTCGACGCTGAGGTGCTGAAGCTGTTCACAGCATCGACGCACTACCGGAAGGAACTCAACTACCGGGCTGCGCTCATGAAAGAAGCCCGCCAGAGGCTCAACTACATGTATGCAGCGTTCAGCATATTCTACAATATGCGCGAGGTCCAGGAATCTGCAGGAGATGCAGAGATAAGCTCTATGGCCGACAGGCTTTCTGCTGAATTCTCAGCAGCGATGGACGACGACTTCAACACGCCGCTTGCGCTATCCAGGCTCATTGTCGCAATAAACCAGCTCAGGGCCTTCGCCGAGGAGCACAACGAGGTGGGGCGCGCAGCGAAGTCAAAGATGGTAGCTGCAATTCTCGAATCAGCATCGATATTCGGCATACTGAGCCATGATTCCTACAAGAATTCCATACCGATGGCGGCAGACCGCCTGATAAAGGAGCGCGAACAGCTGAGGAAGAGCAAAAGCTTCGAAGAGTCAGACAGGATACGCGACAAGCTCAAGTCTGATTATGGTATATTACTTGAGGACACCGAATTCGGCACGGTATGGTATAGGGAGGGAGTCTGATGCACCCTGACGACAAGCAGCTTTCAGAGGCCGCAGGCAAGGCAGTAATCATCGAGGCGTCATCCAAGCTCGGCATTGCTGAATTGCACACAGCGCTATCCGCCAATGCAGCAAAGCACGGAGTCGCGCAGATCTTCGATCCAGGCCGCGTGATAAGCCGCACACATATAGCCGGTGCCTACCTGAATGCGCTCTATGCTCTGAGCGAAAGGCGCAACATAGCTAAGAATGCAGCTACGGAAATGCTGCTTTTCGCCGCAATGACCCGCAAGATATCAGATGCGATAGAGCTGGTAGGGGCTAAGAAAAGCTCCGATTTCATACTTTTCTGCAGCGACAGGAATATGCTCAAGGAGGTGTCAGACCTTATATCATCGAGCAAGGAATTCAGGCCTGGCAAATCCAGTTCAGGTCTGGCATCTAGGGCCTTAGATGTAGAGAATGACGACGTCGCGGTGCTGCAGAAGATGGCGCTCTCAAGGCTCTAACTCTCTTTGTATGCGCTGTTGAATATGCCGTATATGCGTGCGGCCTTCTTTTTCCCTATCTTGTCAACCTTGGCCAGCTGCTCGGGCCTGGCATTCGAAATTTTCCTTACGCTGCCAAAATGCGCAAGCAGCGCGCGTGCCAGCTTGGGGCCTATGCCCGGAAGATTGCCTATCACATATTCCTGGAACTGATTGTCGGTGTATGCCCTAAGCCCTCCTTTCAACGAAGGCAGCCGCTCGTCGGCGTACTGCTCCTGGTTGGCTATGGCCTTTATAATCTGCGCGCTTTCCAGCGCGTTCCTGGAAAGCAAAACAGGCATGCCGTACTTTACGTATATCGAGACTATCGCCCCGTATATCGACGTGCGATTCATCCTAAACGAGTCTATGTCGCCCTCGACAAGCAGAAGCGGGGACTGGTACGCTTCCTTGAGCCTGCCGACCTGCTCAAAAAGCCTTCCGCTCACCATAGAGCCCTCGAAGTCAGACACGGACTTGCGCTCTATGCATACGCGGTCAGATACCACATAGTCGCCGACCGGGAGTGTTTTAATCTCAACGCTCATGCTGCTGCTTGCCAGCGCCTCCAAAAGCTCAGCGTTCTTCTCGCGTTGATCGACTATGAGCCTTAGCTCGCGCTCCATTTGCTACGCCTTGGTGAACGTCACGTTTCTTATGGCTACGGTCTCTCCTCCTGAAACCGATACTCCCTGTACGAACAGCAGCGAGTTGCCGAACGGCCCAGATATCAGGCTGGTATTGAAGGCATAGTATGAGAGCCCTGTAGTGACGTTGAAATCAGCCAGTGTCTTGTAAGTGGAATTTGACGTTGGTATGCCTATCGTAAGCTTTGATGTGCCCTGCACGATAGACATTGCCTCGAACCTTACTGTGGTGTTGATGCTGTAGACGCTGCCTGTCGATATCTTATTCCCTATCTGCGTCGTGTTCGCATACGGCGCATATACGAGAAATGGGATGTAGCAGCCCAGCGAGCTGCAGCCGTAAGTGCTTGCAAGCCATAGCAGCTGCTCCGTGCCGTTCACGGCGTAATAATTCGGATATAGGTCTGGCAGGTAAGGATAGACGGCATACGTGCGGTATACGGAAGAGTTTATCGCGCTCGCCGTGCTGAAAGCTATCGTCGTGTTGTCGTTATACACAGGATTGCCGAAAACCCCAAACAGGTAGCTCTCCAGGCCGAGAAGCTCGGCGCTGGTATATGCGTTCTTGTTCACCACAACAAACGCGGTGTTGTAATTGTAGAGGCTGAGTAAGCTCTCTGCCGTCAGGTTCTCGTTGGCAGGCGTCGGATACGTGAAGTTGCCCGATGTTTCCAGGTTCTGCGCCTGTACAGCCAGCGGCACATTGTCAATCAGTAATTGCTGTGTGCTGTTCGAGCGGGTTAAATCACCGCCTACGAGCGGTTTGCCGGATATGGCAGAGTAATATGTGTTCAAGCCTGGGTAAAGGTCAGGCATTTGGCTTGCTTGGTCGGCAAGCGCAGGCAGTGCAAGCACGCTGAAGTTGCCCTTGAGCGCCGCTAACTGATGATACAGCTGCGGGACTGCGGCATTCGAGGATACGAGTTGCGCGAATGAGTGCGTTAGGCCTATGCCCGGTGCTTCCACTATGAAGAGCACGGTGACTATGCAGGTGGCAAGCAAGGCCCTGCCCTTAGATGAGCGTGCATGGGTTTCAATGAGCTTGACGAAGCCCAGCGATGCGAGCATCGCCGTAGCGATGCTGAATATCATGAAGAACCTGCCCGGCTCCCTTATTATGTTGAATATGGGCAGGCCTTTGTAGAGCAGGTAAATGCCTGGTATGTGCGTCACGGCTCCGCCTATCTGCACGTACGGGCCCAAACTCAGCCATCCGAATACGATTGCTATCCCGAGCCAGAGCTTGTACAGCCTGCGCTCCCTGTACATCCCATATGCCGCAAGCGCTATCACCGTATAACCTATATAGCCGATGCGTTCCGTCGGGTCGTACGAGAATATGCCAGAAAAGTAGCTCGTGCTGCCGTTCACGTTGAATATGCCGTTGAAGTAGCCGGGCACAAAGAAGGACGCTATTGGTATGCTCCACAGCTCATTGTTTGATGCAGTGTTCAGGTAGCTCGCCTGCTGCAGCCCTCCTTCTGCAGACACGCCGTGCAGTATCGGCACGAAGCCCCATGCCCCGAATATGAATGCCACTACGATTGCCACTACGATTCCGATCCACAGATTCCTGCGCACGAGCAGCTTTCTGGTGCTCTTGCTTATGACATATGCGATTAGCACGGCCGCGAGCAGCAGCAAGACCATGAGCCCCTGCTCTATGTCGCCCATGAAAACCGTAAGCACGAACGCTATGCCCAACCCGACAGCGCTGAGATACCTGCCGTCGCCTTTGAGCATGCGCATGAAGAAATAGAGCGCAAGCGGTGCCCACCCTATGACTATCCAATCGATGTGCGCATATGCCTGCGCTACGTGGAAGGCACTGAACGCGAATACGAGCCCCGCGATGAACGCTGCGTATGCGTTGTTTGTCACGTACTTGGCAAGAACGTACATGCACAGCCCCGATATTACGAGTCCGAGCACAAGCATGGCGTTGTACGCAGCAGGCAAGCTTATCGCCTGGAATGGCGCGGTCACTATAGCGCCTATCGGCGACATGGTCTGGTAGATCAGGTTTGCGCCAAGCGGATAGAATAGCAGGTTTGTGCTCCAGATGCTATGGCCCTGCGCGACAGCGTGCACGACCCACCATATGTCCCAGAGATTCTGATAAGTGTCTCCGCCAAAGCCTGGCGCATAGGTTGTGAAGTGCGCCATTACCGGCGTGAACACCACAAGCGTAATAAGGAAGTAAGCGAACGCCGCATACACGTCTTCCATCCTTACATGGCGCGAAACGCCACGCAGGAAGCCTTTTGCCGCATTTCCGCTGCCCTTCCTCTGCCTTGCCGTGCCGTCTGCTGCGCCATGCACTGCTCCGGCCGGGCTCCCCGTCGCACCATCGCTCCTTATTTCAGCTTCGCCTGCCATCTATACATCTCATTGCTGCAAGAACCGCATTATAATAAAAGCAAGAACTCATTAATTTACACCTATAAAGGTTTTTATTGATGATGCAGCTGGCAGGTTAATTTAAATTTATATGCAGAAAGTCGAAGCAGCTACAGGAAGTGGGTATTTGGTCAATGCATCGAGCATGGAGGAGGAAAGCGCTCTTGACGTCGGCGTGCGCACTGCTAGCACTGCCAGCTTCGTGCTTGCCGGCAAGATAGTCTCATTCGCGCTTGGGGCTCTGACCGTCATAGTAATAGCGCGCATACTGGGCCCGAGCATCTACGGCATATACATACTTGCGGCTGCTGTCGCCGGCCTGTTCGGCTCGGTTGGCAGCATGGGCATAGCCACGGCTTTCAGCAAGTTCGGTGCCGAATACAGGGCGAGGCGCGAGCTGAATAAGGTCAGCGAGCTGGCCTCGAACGGTCACGCTGTGCTGCTTGCCGCAGGCATAGTCCTGGTGCTCATAACCATGGCTGCGAGCGTGCCAATCGCATCGTACTCATTGCACAATCCTCATGACGCGTACCTGCTGCAGGTGATATCGCTCAGCATACTGGCATCTATGCTTATGGGCGCCGGCTATTCGATGCTCATAGGCATAGGCAGGGCCTCTCATGCCGCGGCAGTCTCGATGACGGCGTCGGTGCTGCAGGCCAGCGTCGGCATATCGCTGGCAGTGCTGGGCTTCGGCGCGTTGGCTCCAGTGCTAGGGCTTGTGGTAAGCCAGGTCGGAGGCTACTTCGTTGCCATGGTGCTCCTTATACTCAGAGACGGCATATCTCTTGGCATGCCAACACTTGCAGGCATGCGCAAGCTGCTCTCGTTCTCCATGCCGGTTGCGCTCTACAATGTTTTTGGATCCGCGGTGAGCAGCGTCTCGCCACTCGTCCTAGGCATTTTCGCCACGACTGTCGTGCTCGGCAACTTCGGAATAGCGTCAAATACTAACGCGTTCTTCGACATAATTCTTGGCTCTATAACCATCACGCTGCTGCCTACGTTCTCTTCTACGCTGGTCAATTCGAAGCTGCGCTCGCGCATAGGCGAGTTCTTCAACTACTCGCTCTACATGGCCTTCCTAATGGTTACCCCTCTCATAATATTCGTCGCGGCCCTCGCAAAGCCAGTATCTTACGTTGCATTCAGCGGGCAGTACACGCTCGCGCCGGTCTACATAAGGCTGGTGGCGATAGGTCTGCTGATAAGCATAGCGGGCTCGTATGCCAGCACCCTCCTGATAAGCGCCAGCGAGGTGCGCAGGGTCATGAGATACGGCGGCCTGATCGCCATTGTGCAGCTGGCCCTCCTGTTCGTGCTGGTGCCGGAGTTCAAGGGCATCGGCCTGATCACGCTGCTCTTCATAATAACGCCGCTCGCGGGCGACATCCTATACATAAGCGGCATAGTGCGCGTATTGAAGGTGCGTTTCTCTCTCGGCAAGCTTTCGCGGGTCTTCCTGGCCAACGTCATCAGCATAGCCCCGGCCCTCCCGCTCAGCATCCTATGGGGCGGCAACTACATCCCGCTGCTAGCGACATCCGCTGCGGCGATGCTGCTGCTGTACACGCCGGTATTGGTGCTCGTAGGCGGCATATCCGAGAGCGACCTCGGGAGAATACGTGCGGTATCATCGAACGTACCCGTCGTCGGCAGGATAATAAACGCGCTGCTGGCTTACGGCTTCTTTGTAGGATGAGCCTGCATTGCATTACTTATGAACTCGACGAACAGCGGGGCCGGTGCCTCAGGCCTGGACTTTAGCTCCGGATGCGCCTGCGTTCCAATGCCGAAATGGCCCTTCCATTCGATAATCTCAACGAGCCTGTTGTCGGGGGTGGTGGCGCTTATCACAAGTCCTGCATTCTCTAACCTCTTTCGATATGCGTTGTTGAATTCGTACCTGTGCCTGTGGCGCTCGTAAACCAGAGCCTTGCCATAGGCCTTCCTTGCCATCGTGCCCTTGGTTATCTTCGAAGGCCATGCGCCAAGGCGCATTGTGCCTCCCTTCTGCCTTACTGTAAGCTGGTCCTCCATTATGTCTATGACTTTGTGCTTGGCCTTTGGATTGAATTCTGAAGAGTTGGCGTCTTTCAGCATGCATACGTTCCTTGCGTACTCAATCGTCATGAGCTGCATGCCCAAACACAGGCCTAGGAACGGCACACTGTGCGCCCTTGCATAGCGTATCGCATTGATCATGCCCTCTATGCCGCGGTTGCCGAAGCCTCCGGGCACCAGCACGCAGTCGCTGGCGCCAAGCCTCTTTGCTATAGCATCGTCGCCAATGCCCTCGAGCTCCTCCGATTCTATCCAATCCAACCTGAGCGAGGCGCGGTTCGCCACTCCTGCATGCACGAGAGCTTCTTTGACGCTCGCGTACGAATCGTGCAGGCCGACGTACTTGCCCACTATGGCGACATTGACAGGCTTCCCCCCATTCTCCTCAGCGCTCCGAGCATAGCCGTTCCAACGCTTTAACGCCTCGTTGTCGAGCTTCAGGCCCTCGAACCCTAGCTCATGCAGGATCTCCTTGTCCAGCCTCTGCGCCATGAAATGTTGCGGCGTGGAGTAAATGCTCTTCGCGTCGTGGTCGTCTATTATGCGCTCCTTTGTCAGGTTGGAGAATAGCGCTATCTTGTCCCTGGCAGAGTCGCCAAGCTGCCTCTCTGACCTGCAGACTATGAAATGCGGCTGCACGCCGCTCTGCATGAGGCTCCTAAGCGCTATCTGCGTCGGCTTGGTCTTTTGCTCGCCGACAGTGCCTAGCTCGGGCACGTACACGACGTTCACGAACACCGTAGTGTGCCTCAGCGCCAGCTGCCTCATCGCCTCCACGAAGTAGCTGTTCTCTATGTCGCCCACTGTGCCGCCGACCTCTATGAGCATCACGTCCAGCCGGTTCCTCTTCGATACATCTTCTATCTTCTCGAGTATAAGGTCAGTGAGATGGGGTATTATCTGCACGTCCCTCCCTAAGAAGTCCCCGTTTCTTTCTTTCTTTATTATCTCGCTGAAGAGCTTGCCGCCCGTCATGGAGAAATCCTTCGTCATGCTCACGTTAAGGAAGCGCTCGTAGGTGCCGAAGTCCATGTCGACTTCGCTTTTGTCGTCGAGCACATATACCTCGCCATGCCTGAACGGGTTCATGGTCCCGCAGTCGTAGTTCAGGTAGCCGTCGAACTTCATCGGCATGGCCCTCAGGCCGTGCATTGCAAGCATCTTGCCCAAAGAAGCAGTCACTATCCCTTTCCCTATCCCGCTCAGCAGCGAGCCCATCACTACTATGTATTCGGTTGGCATAAGCGTATTGTGCAATAGATTAAAAAAACCTTGCGCTGCGCCAACATTATTTTAGCTTGTTGCGCCAAACCAATTGCATGGCAGATGATGCGTTGGCCAACGGCAAGGCACGTGTGTTCATTGGCGTTGAGCTCACGCGGGAACTCAGCAGA
The DNA here is from genome assembly GCA_023473665.1 of Candidatus Marsarchaeota archaeon. NCBI lineage: Archaea > Thermoproteati > Thermoproteota > Candidatus Martarchaeota archaeon. The sequence continues at coordinate 76,810 of JAMCYM010000003.1, forward strand.
TCCGTACATTCTGCTGCTTTGGCACTTTCCATGCCGGGCGTGAGCATAGTCCAGGAAGAGAACCTCCACATAACGCTCGCCTTTCTCGGCGACACGAGCGCGCAGGTGCGCGAGCGCATAACGTCGTTGCTGTCGGATCTTGAAATAACCCCATTCCTAATAACGGTGCGCGGGTTCGGCACGTTCGATGCAAAGAATCCCCGCGTCGTGTACGCTGGCATCGGAGAAGGAAGCAGAGAGCTGATTGAGATATACGACAGCATGCTCCCTGTGCTGAAAGACATTGGCATGCATGTCGAGGAGCGTGCCTACTCTCCGCACATAACGGTAGCAAGACTGCACCGCAGGCTGGGCAAGTCCTCCGCAGAAAGGCTTTTCGCCGCAATCGCATCTGTGCATGAGCTGGGCTCCATGCGAATGCCCGGCGTAAGCCTGATACGCAGCGAGCTTAACCAAAACGGCGCGACTTACACACGCTTATTCCTCAAGGCCCCTTCGCCATGAGCGAGCGCCTGAACTGGTCCATCGTGAGCCTGTTCATGAGTTCGCCCGGCCTGTATAACTTGTCCTCGATGAGCACGTTGAAGCTCATGCCCTGCTTGGCATCGATTGCCACGTGTCTTGTATCTGTGCCGAAAAGGTCCGCTTCGACGACCGGTGCATGCAGCGATGCCAGGAAAGCGATGGCTTTCGAGAGCGCCCCTGTGTCCTGGCCGTCCTGGAGGCCTATGAGCCTCGCCTCGAGGTTTGGCTTTCTGAGCCCTGCCACGAAGCTCCTGAGCCGGCTCTCTGCTTTGCTGTAGTCAGAGAAAGTCCTGGCGCACGCCAGCGAGCAGGTATTTACGTCGTATATGCTGAGCATCAGGTCGTACGTTAGGTCCTTGCATGCGAGGTAGCGCCTCAGCCCCGAGCCTTCGCCCTCGTATCCAGTAGATTCCATTCCGTCAGTGCCTATGTAAAGCGCATTATCGAACGCCTCGATCTTGGAGCGCGACGCGTGCGGCCGCTCCTTTGAGCACATGCGGAGCGCCTTGCCCGAGCCGCCTTGCGCTTCCAGCGCCTCAGCCAGCTCTTTTTCGAAGCCCACCCTGCCACCTGACACCTTTATAAATATTTTTACCACAATCTATACTTGCTGATTGCTCCTTAATCAGTTCCTATTGTGCCGTATAGTTATTAAGTATTTATTCGGCGGATCGCCTATGCAAAGATGACCTAATGGAGATAAAGATAGAACCCATGGAAGAGAACGCGAAAACGTTCAGATTCAGGCTGAAGGGCGCAAGCCCATACTATGCGAACGCATTGCGCCGAGCCGCAATAAACAGCGTAAGCACATTCGCCATAGACACGGTGACGTTATACGAGAACACCAGCGCACTTTTCGACGAATACATAGCGCACAGGATAGGGCTGGTGCCGATAGTTACCCCGTCCAAGGGCTATACCGACAAGGACGAGATACTGTTCTCCATTGAGGCCGAGGGCCCGTGCACAGTCTATTCGAAGGATCTCGAGAGCCGCGACAAGGAGGTAAAGGTTGCCATCCCCGGCATACCTATAATAAAGCTGGCCAAAGGCCAGAGAGTCAGGCTGGAGGGCAAGGCCCGCATGGGCACTGCCTTGAGACATGCCAAGTTCCAGCCAGGGCTTGTGACCTACGAAGAAAACAATGGCGTTTATGAATTCACCGTCGAGGCCTTCGGGCAGATGCCGCCCAGAGAAATAGTTAATAAGGCTTGCGAGGCAATTAAGGAACAGATAAAGGATGTCGAGAAATTCGCTAAGAAGATTTGACGCGGGGGTGGCAGAGCATGGCCAAATGCGCAGGACTGAGGATCGTAATTTTTAGCGAAATTATGTTTAGAACTCCTGTGTCTTTAGAGACTGCATGGGTTCAAATCCCATCCCCCGCATAACGAAGTGAAACGTATGAAGCTGAATGTAGAGAGGAGCGACGTGAAGAGCTGGCTGGCCACCCTGGCGGATGCGCAGGGCGACGCCAAGAGAGCCAAGCTCTGGAAGCGGCTCTATAAGCTAACGGCCAGGCCCACGCGCAGGCGCGTCGAGGTTGACCTCTACAAGATAGACAAAAATAGTAGCTCTGGCGATAACATAATAGTGCCTGGCAAGGTACTCTCTGCCGGGGCGCTTAGCCATCCGGTCTCGATAACCGCGATAGCGTTTTCAGGCAGCGCCACTGAGAGCCTTAAGGGCTCCAAGTGCGAGATAGTTGCGCTTCCTGAAATGATGAAGCGCAGCAGGCTGAAAATAATAATATGAGTGCTTACATGGAAACAAAGCCGGAGCGGAAGGTTGAAGTGTATGACGCCAGCGGAATGGTGCTCGGCAGGCTTGCCAGCATCGTCGCGAAGCAGCTCGTGCTCGGCAAGAACGTCGCGGTGGTCAACGCCGGCAGGGCCGTGATAAGCGGAAAGGCCGGCGTGCTAGCCAGCAGGTACCGCACAAGGCTCAATCTGAAGGAGAGCGAGAACCCTGAGCACTCGCCCTACTGGTCAAGAAGGCCAGACATGCTTGTGAAGCGCATAATCAGGGGCATGCTGCCATACAGGCGCCCGAAGGGCAAGGAGGCATACAGCAGGCTTCGCGTGTTTACCAACGTGCCCGAGGGGCTTAAGGGAACGAAGCCTGTCGAGCTGGAAATGAAGAACCCAGCGCACATATACACAGGGTACGTGACTGTAGGCGAGCTCTCCAAGCTTCTAGGATACAGGGTCAAGTGATGTTGATGGTTGAAAGCGCAGTTGATGCAATGAAGGACGCGCAAGTCGGGGTGCAGCCGCCAGCGGCAGCGCCGCAGGCCGACGAGCCGAAGCCGGCGCAGAAGAAGCCGAGCAAGCGCGCCGCGAAGCCGCAGGTTGTATTCGCAAAGAGCAAACGGAAGGAGAGCGTGGCGCGGGCGTCAGGCCGCAAGGGTTCCGGCTCGATACGCATCAACTCAAAGCTTATAAGCGTCTACGAGCCAAAGGAGCTGCGCGCGATCATGCTCCGGCCGGTCTACGTGTCTGACATGACTAAAGAGCTTGCGCACAAAATAGACATAAGCGTCAATGTGAGCGGCGGTGGAGTGAGCTCGCGGGCGCAGGCCGTCAGTGGCGCAATAGCCAGGGTCATAATGGGATTCTCCAATGGCGATACCGTCAAGAAGGAATACCTGCGCTTCGACAGGAGCCTGGTAATAGACGACCCGAGGCGCGTAGAGCCGAAGAAGTTCAGGGGCCCGAAGGCAAGGGCTAGGACACAAACCTCTTACAGATGATGTTGGTGATTGAATGATGATGCCGGTGAGGTGCTTCACGTGCGGCGCGGTCTTGGCTGACCGCTGGGAGGAATACGCCAAGCGCGTCAACGTCGAGCACGAGGATTCAGCAAAGGTGCTCGATGACATGGGCATAAAGCGGTACTGCTGCAGGCGCATGTTCATAAGCAACGTCGAGCTCATCGACGAGTTCATGGAAACGGGAAGGAAATGATGGCGCTAAGGAATCAATTAACACGGGGCCGTCTGCTAGCTTGGCTAGGCTTCTGCCTTGGGGTGGCAGCGACCCGAGTTCAAAAGGCGTGCCTGAAAATCTCGGCGGCCCCATAAGGTGCTGATATGGCTGAAGAAGAATTCATAGCGAACCAGAACGACTATCTGGAGGCTGGCATACACATTGCGACGAAGGTGAAGAGCCCCGGCATGGAGCGCTTCATCTACAAGGTAAGAGAAGACGGCCTCTACCTGCTAGACCTCGCGACGATAGACTCGAGGATAAAGATAGCGGCGACGATGATAGCTAGATACGACCCCAAGGACGTGATAGTCACTGCCTCGAGGATATATGCTATAGCTGCAGCTGAGAAGTTTGCGGAGATAATACGCGTGAAGTTCATACGCGGTCGCGTAACGCCCGGCATTTTCACCAATCCGCTGCGCGAGGACTTCACGGAGCCGAAGCTGCTGGTCATAAGCGACTCGCGCAACGAGAAGCAGGCCGTCAAGGAGGCAAGCATGGTCGGCATACCTATAGTAGGTCTGTCTGACACTGACAACTCCACAAAGTTCATAGACCTGATCATACCGGCCAACAACCGCGGCAGGCGCTCCCTCGCGTTCGTCTATTTCCTACTGGCCAGAGAGGTGCTCAAACAAAGAGGGGAGATAAAAGACAACGACGAGTTCAAGCACCAGGTCGGGGACTTCGAGCTCAAGAGCGAAATCCAGCAGAAGACGTCGCTCTCTGCTCCTCAAGACTGATTCTGCTTCATGCCAACCCGTTGCCCTATACCCCTATATACAGGATGGCAGCTGCTAGGTACGCTATGAGCGCCAGGCTCATTGCACCGAGGCTCACGCTTCGCGAAAGCGAATAGAAGCGCGCATCGCGCCTGTACATGTGGCCTATTGCAACGTATAGCAGCGCGCAGTCCGACACGACTATAGGCGCTATGTAGACGAGGTTGTATGCGAACGGAAGGAACAGGAAGAACATGAGCAAGCTTATCGCTATCGCCTCTACATAGAGCACCAGTGCGATTGCAGCCGAGCGTATCGCCCCTATCTTGCCAACAAGGCTCCTTGCGTGCCTTGCCTTTATGTCGCCCTTAACATCCCTCATCATCCCATGCACTTCCCTTGCCAATCCGCTCAGGAATATCACGAAGGATACGAGCACTATGTTGGCCGGTATAACCCTCGACACGACGAAGTCGCCGTATATGAACGGTATGACCATGGTAAATGCTATGTAGACGTTGCCTACCAGCAGCATCTCCTTCAGCCTGTAGCTGTATAGCCATGCCAGCACGGCGAATGCAAGCGCTATTGAGAATGCATACCAGTTCACGAGCGTCCCAGTTGCAACTCCCACAACGAAAAGAATTACGGCGATGTTGCGCGCTTCTGTCATGCTCAGCGCGCCTTCGACGAGCGGCCGCCTTTTCTTGTTAAGCCTGTCGGTCTCGACGTCGTAATAGTCGTTTATGGCGAACGCGGCCATGCTTACCAGTATAGGGGGCACCAGAGCCAGCAGGAACCTGTAAGGCCCGGGCAGACCACCTGCTATGAGCTCCGCGGCCACCACCGCGATAGCCAGCATTAGGCTATGCTCTATCCTGGTCAGCCTGAGCACGGCTGCAAACTTGCCCCTCATGCGAACATCAAAATATTAATGTTAACTATTAAATAGACGACATTACATCTAATCGTGTCTTCCATGAAACAGCAGTCAGCGCTTGAGATGCTGGTCGTCTACTCGTGGGCAATACTACTCATCGGGATTTTCGTGGCGCTGGCATTGGTCATATCCGGCTCGACAAAGCCGTCTGGCTACCTGCCTGGCACATGCAGCATACAGCCTCTGCTCCCGTGCGCTGAGACGTTACTGACAGGCTACAGCTCATCTGCGCCCATATCGTTTATCATGGAATTTGTCAACCAGCTGGGCGTCACTATGGAGTTCCCGGCCAACGCGATAAACCTGACAGTCACGAACCTAGGCAGCTCTGGAACAAACAGCTACTACGGCTCGTGCAACCCTTCAAAGGCCGCCAACGGCGCGCATATAATCTGCAAAGTAGAGGTGCCTGGCACCACCGAACCGGCCGTCGGTTCGCAGAGCAGCGCATTGTTCGCAATATCTTACGACCTGTGCGCATCCAGCGGCGCATGCACCGGCCCGTACATATCAACCGGTACGTCGACGCAGTCGCTTATGGCCTCGCAATTTGCGCTGGCCTATGTGACGCTTTCAGCCTCGCCCAATGTTGGTCACATAGTGATAAACGGCCTTAACTACTACACCGGCACCGAGGCCGTACTCGTTTCAGGGAAGTACACGGTATACGGCTCTCCGCCGTCAGGCTACGCGTTCAGCAGCTGGACTGCCGGAGGCAACGTGATTGTCTCTGCTCAGAATTCGCAAAATACCACCGCCACAGTGACCGGCAACGGAACGCTCTCGGCAAACTTCGTGACGGCGCCGAGCTGACGCGTGCGCCTGCTCTGGATAAGCATGAGCGGATCTGGCGGGATTTTCATAGATTCCTGATTGAGTTTTTCCAGGAAGTTTATTTTGAACCCGCAACCGCCGGGTCCGAAGCCCGACGCGCTATCCAAGTTGCGCCACAGATCCGACAATAGGCTTGCTGGTCTCAGATATAAAAATTAGTGCGTGTCAATGTGGCCGCACGAAGCTTGTTATCCTGGTTTGCCGTATGTTGTCCATCGTCGACCAGTACTCCCTAAGATGCTCAAGGAACGCGCTTTCGTTCATGTGCTCGCGCACCGCATCGACCGTCGAAAAATCAGAGGGGTAGCCAGAGCCGATCTTGATTCCAAGCTTGTGCTCTATCTTGCGCATCTCCCTGTCGCGCGTGACCTTGGCTATTATGCTCGCTGCACTCACTATAGGGTACCTGGAATCTGCCTTGTGCTCCGAAACTATCCTTGTTGCGCGTCCGGCGTTTGGCCGGTCTGCCTTGATGCCGTTGACCCTGGCGGCCCTTGCGCTGGACATGTTGACCCTCACGCCAAACTTCTCGGCGATGACGTCCGGCGAGTCAAGGTAGAAGGCGCCGACCTCGTTCTCCACCTGGTCGAAGAGCTTCGCGAAGTGTATGGCTTCGAGCTCGTTGAGCGAGATGCGCCTCCTCATAGCCTCGTTTATCTCGCCAGGCTCTATGCAGTCGACCTTAACCTCAAGCGACAGCTTCTTTATCTGCCCGTACAGCTCCTCGCGGCGCTTTGGCCTGAGCAGCTTCGAGTCTCTCACGCCTATTGCAGTGAAGCGCTTCTCAGCGTCCCTTTTACTGACTACAAGCGCTATCACGAGCGGCCCGACAAGGGCGCCCCTACCTGCCTCGTCCCCGCCGCAGATGATTATGCAACCACCAGAAGCAGCAATCAGACAATGTTCTTCCTATCTACAACGATGTAGTCGTTTACTGCCTGCACTGAAGCATAAGGCACCTTGAGCTGCCCGCTGTCGACTTTGAGCTTGCTTGCGAAGCTGCTGTCAAGGTTGGGCTCAACGAGAAACGCGTTGATCTTGCCCGTAACGGGGCTTATCTCTGCGTCGACAAACCTTCCCACATCGTAGCCGTCGTTCGTTACAACTTTCTTCCCAACTAGCTGTCGCCCTATTATAAACTTCACCATGTTTTCACCACTGGCTCCTCATAACATATTCAACAGGAATTAATTAATAGGTATATGTTTGGCACGGAAATGCGGAACTACCGCTCCTGCACGGCGAAAACCCTGTTTGTGATGCCGAACCTGCTCCTCCTGATGAGCCCTTTTGCCTCAAGCTTCTTGAGCACCCTGTGCACCTTTACCTTCGAATAACCGGTGAGCGCCATCAGGTCGGATTGAAGGATGAAGTCCTTGCCCTTCAGAAGGTCGAGCATGCCACGCTCCTCCGGGCCAAGCACCCTGCTTATTATCCTGGCGCGCTCCGTGCTCGCGGCCTCGGCGCGTCCGCGCGCCATGAGCCTCTCCTGTGCGGCATCCTGTGCGTGGAGGAACGTGTTGCCCGCAATTATTAGCAGGCCTCCTCCTGCTACAGGTATTATGAAATCGAACAGCATGTTGATGATGGAAAAGCTGATTTCGCTGAGCGAGCGCAGCGGTATGCCTTTTATTAGTGCGATGGCAAGCGTTGCGCCCCTAACCACTGCTGCGAGGAGCAGGAGCGAACCCACCACTATTATAACCAGCGCGAACAGGCGCACGTCTCTCCCGCTTATGTATGTCAGCATCTAGCAGCGCACCCGTAATGCTTGTGGGGACTAAAATTTAAGCCTTTTCAGGCAATGTAGGCATGCTAACGATACAATGCCCGGCAGCATAATAATCAAGGGCAAGCAGGCGCGGATACTGATGGCCCTCCGCGACACGAGCAAGGACTGGTATGTGGCCACGCTCGCGAAGTCGGCAGGCGCCACTTACGTCCACACATGCAACTTCGTCAAGGAGTGCGAAAGGCTCGGCATAACCACCGGCGAGCGTCATGGCAAGACGAAGACCATCAGGCTTACCGGCAAGGGCGAGCAGATATCTGCCATGCTGTCGTCGCTGTATCCGTTGATAAGCGAGCAGCCGCCTCAAGGCGCCGAGAAACCTGAGAACCAGGAGCACGTCACCTAGACTCTTATTATAGGATGCAACTGCCCAAGGCCGAGAGCCTTCAGCGTGGCATCAGGATCATTGTAGTAGTCGCGCACCGCCTCGCTTATGCTCCTTATGTCGCGCTTGCCCATTTTGTTCATCTGTGCGAGCAGCGTAGCCCTGACGTTCTCCTCCGCCAGCAGGTCGGCAGGCGGCACGCCTATCACTCCGGAGAGCGCGTCCCTGTACGCCACGCTGGGCAGTATCGGCGCAGATTTGTGCGTCTTGTAATCGAATTTATACAGGTCCGAGAGCAGGATCTGGGTCTCCATGCCTGCCAGCTCCGATATCTGCACTATCTTCCTGTGCGGCACGCCCTTCTCGTACACTATCGAAGTGACGATGAGCGCGTCTATGACGGATATTATGTCCTTGGGCACGTTCATTGGCGAATGCTGCAGCCTGTTTATTATGTCGCGCGACGACGCCGCATGGATCGTGCCCATGGCTATCTTTCCTATGTTCATTGCAGTTATCATGTCGTTGGCCTCGCTGCCGCGCACCTCGCCTATTATTATCATGTCCGGGCGCATCCGGAGCGCGTTCTTGACCAGCTCCTCCATTGGCAGATCCTCGCTGGTCTCTAGATTGACGCAGTTCTCCATAGTGCTGGTGTCAAGCTCGTATGTTTCTTCTATCGTGACAATCCTCTGCTCGGGCCTCAGGAACGAGAACAGTGCATTGAGCAGCGTGGTCTTGCCCGATGCCGGCATTCCCCCTATGAGCAGGTTGGCAGGCCTCACCCTGAAGCCGTCCATGTAAAGCCAGAGCCTGGCAGCTATGCTGTAATCCATAGTGCCGTAGTTTATCAGGTCTATTATGCTCAGCGGATTCTTCTTGAAGTTCCTTATCGTTATGTCGTAGCCAAGGGGCGACGAGACTATGTTCGCCCTGCTCCCGCTCGGCAGATGCACGTCCATTATGTTGCCGTTCGCTGCCTCGTTGGTCGCATAGAGTTTCAGCTTCTTTACGAACCTGTCCAAGTCGTCCTTGTTCCCAAAACCAGACCCAAGCTTCTTCTGCCCCTCGGTGGTGTCATACACAAACATGCTTTTGGTGTTGTTGATCATTATGTCCTCTATGTGTTCGTCCGTTACCAGCTCAGCAACGGGCCTCAGGTCGTTGAGGTCCTGTATTATGACGTCTATCTCATCGCGGGTTATGTCCGGCGATATGCCCTTAGCCATGCTCGTGATTAGGCTGTTGCGCTTCTCCTGGCTCGTGATGTTAACAAACTTCCCGGCAAGGCCATCGAGCAGCGCATCCTCGACCTTGTAAAGCTTCTCGTCCATCGCACCACGCCAGCTATAACGGGTTTGTTTGCCACATAATAAAAGCGTTGCGTACCCGTCAGCCAGCAGCAGGCAGTATTGCGTCGACTATGAAGTTCGGGTCGTAGGGCACCAGCGCATCGTACGACTCGCCGGTGCCGAAGAACAGCACAGGTATGCCGGTCACGTTCGTTATCGAGAGCGCACTTCCGCCCTTCGCGTCGCAGTCGAGCTTAGTAAGTATTATGCCGTCTATAGCGACGTGCTTGCTGAACTCCATTATCTGCTCTGCTATCGCGTTTCCCGACGTGCTCTCTCCCACGTATACGGTTATGTCTGGCTTCGCCACCCTGACTATCTTCTCCACCTCGCTTATCAGGTTCCTGTTTGTCTCCTGCCTGCCTGCGGTGTCTATCAGCACGGCACCTATGCCATGGGACTTTGCATAGGCTATTGCGTCGAAGGCAACGCTCGCCGGATCGGCGCCGTACCTGCTCTTCACCACAGGCACGCCTACCTTCATCGCATGGAACTCCGTCTGCTCTATCGCTGCTGCGCGGAACGTGTCGCTCGCCGAGAGAACCACATTCACGCCAATGAGCTTGAGCCCGTGCGCCACCTTGGCTATCGTGGTGGTCTTGCCTGTGCCGTTCGGGCCAAGGAAGAGCACCTTTGCAGGCGCGCTGTTCCCTTTCGACAATTCCTTTATGCGGACGTATAAGTCGAAACCTGGCTTGCCCCTGCCTAGCACCTCAAGGATCGAGGCTCTTACATTGCCCACGATCTGGGCCTGTATGTTGCGTGAATCGAACTTCGCTGAGCGGAGCGCCCCTCCCAATGTGCCAATCAGATCATCCGTCGTGGAATACGCAACGTCAGCCTGCAGCAGCGACAGCTTGAGCCCGTCCAAGAAATTGTTTATGTCCGAGTCGCTTAGCGACACGGACTTCAGGAATACACCCTTTATCCTTGTCTTGGCCGAGAGCTTCACCATGCTGTCGGCGCTCCTGGCCTCGCCCTCACGCCTTGCTACAGCGGCCGGTTCATCGTGCTTGGCGGTCTGCCCTGCGCTCTCTGCCCGCCCCGTATGTTCTGCGTCAGCGGCTCCTTCCCCCGTGCCGATCTCGGTCTCTTCGCGCTTCACCAGGCCGCGTATCGCAGAAGAAAGCCTCTTTTTGAGTTCATCAAACATGATGATCCTTCATTGCCTGTTGGCTAGGCGCTCCAGCCTGATCGACACGTCGATGAGGGCGCCCTCAAGCTCGTCCCTGCTCTTGAGCAGGGCGTTTATCGTCATAGTCTGCCTCTCGGTCATTTTAGTGATGAACTGCTTTGCGTCGTCTATACCCTTCTCTACGAAGTAGTTAGCCCCTACATTGACGACTACCTTCTCCATGCTGTCGGCCTTGCAGTGTATGTATGCGCCAGAGCCTATTTGTGAGAGCATGTTCCTGTCCTTTATGCTTTCAGTGCTGTCCAGCGTCTCCTTCACACGGTTGAGCTCGTTGAGTTCCTGGATCGCCGCGTTTACAGATCTGCCGAGCTCCTCATACTGCCCCTGATAGAGCTGCTGAAGGTAGCTTAGCTCCGCAGCTTCCTCGCCGATTGTGGTGCGCCCATCTGGCGCCTTTTCAGCCATGCGTTCACCGCTTCTCAACAGAGCTTATCTCTATCTTGCTCTTATTAATACCTTGCCTGCTGCCTATCGTCGTAGTGGCAAGGGCCCTTGCATGCTTTTCGCTCTTCGCTGTCACGACTATCTCGAAGCTGCCTTTCGCCTTCTCGGTTATGCTTCCTTTTACCACGTAATCCATTGCATCACCTAATTAATCATTCAAATTCAGCGCCTCCATGATCCTAGCGAGTTCGAAGCCCGTAGTTGCCGCACCTGCTATGATGCCCTTCGAGTTCGCCAGGGCGCTGATCCCTATGCTGAGCGAGCCGCCATTGGCCGTCGTGCGCACAGATCCGAAGCCAGTGCATGCGTCCATACGCTCCTTTTCCGGATCCGTGCTTCTGTTGTTCACGGCAAACCCAGAATTTGTGAGGAGGTTGTTGGCCCCGACCGTCTTGAAGCCGCCCGCCTCTGCGCGGACCACCTCGACTCCCAGGATGTCGCTTATCTGCCTGACGTCGTCCGCATCGTAGTCGGGGTTTACTATCGCTATTTTGTCGTTGGCGAGTATGTTGTTGCCTGTGGCGTTCAGCGCGCTCCTCATTACGCTTATGTTCATGCCGGTATGCGCCTTCTTCAGCGCCTCGACTTCGCGCTCCTCAGCGAGGTTGGACAATAGCATGCCATTGGAGTTGGCTTTGGCCAGCACGCCTATGAATCCGGAGCTGCCTACCGACACGCGCACCACATCAACCTTAAGCGCCTCTGCGATTATGCTCTCCATCGTGCCGTTCGCGTCGATGCCCACGAAGCAGTAGCGCTCCGTAGCTACTGCGTAGGCGCCGACATAGTCGCTCCCCCTTATCCTGTACTTGACGGTTCCCATTCAAAGCGCCATGACCTGGGAATCAGGCTTTTTGTGCAGGGGCCTTTGCCTGCGAGGGCTTGCCTGCCTCTGCTGCCTTGGCCTTTTCGGGCTTGCCCTTCTGCTGGGCCTTGGCGTCTGCGCCCGTCGCGCCGGGCCGCGCCTCCTTCAGCGGCGATACTGTAGCAATGCCGTTCTCTATGCTGACGCTAGCCTTGACCGGCAGCATGCTTCTCGCATGCTTCTTCAATATCATCGCGCTGAGCTCTGGGCTCAGCTTCACGCTGTCGCTGCTCAGCTTCGTGAAATGCGCGATGCGCTCCCTGATGTAGCGCACCGCCTTGCGCGCCCTCTTGGTCCTTGGCTGCGCCACAAGGTACTTGCGTATGCTTATCGTTATCAGCCTGTTCGCCATTCGATCAATCCAGCTTTATCTTTTTTCGCAGCTTCATCCTGCGCCAGTCCCTGGTGTAGCGGTTGTACTGCACGCGCCTGTGCGTCCTCAGCGTGGCAAGGAGCGGCATGCGCCTTGAGCGCTTGAGCTGCTTCCCAAGCCTGCGCTTCTTGTACTGGCTCTTCTTTGACATTTCGATGCCTCACTTATGCTTGAATTCTATCTTCGTATCAGGCCTGCTGGTAAGCCTGCCAAGCAGGCTCACGAGCTGCGGCTCCGTGATGCGCCCGGCAATCTGGTTCGACTGCGCGAGCGAGACTATGAGCCTAGCAAGCTGCGTGTAAAGCTCGTTGTTGGATACGCGTATGTTCATCATGCGCTCGTAAGCCCCGTCATCGAGCAGCTGGCGCAGCATCGACCTAACCTGCTGGTCCTGCTCCATCTGCTTGTAGAGCTTAGACATCGCCTTCTTCATGTCGGCGCTGTTCCTCTCATCGCCATTGTCTTGCGCTGCCATATCACGCAGCCTTATGTTCCTGTACCTTGCCCTGCCTTATCTCGCTGCTTATCTTGTCAAGGAAAGCCCTGCCCTCTGGCGTTATCGTTCTGCCTCTGCCCGTGTTCTTTATATATTTGAGCCTTTCCAACTCAGCGAAAGCGTTCCTTATGATGGAGCTGCCGGCGCGCAGGTGATGGTGCCTGTGCACTACGTGGTCCTGCCTGGAGCCATAGCGCGTCCTGAGCTTCGATATGCCGATAGGGCCGTTGACGTACACCTGCCTCAGTATGGAAGCGCACCTCTTGTACCAGAAGTCTGGATCCTCGGGTGGCCTCTCACGGCTCTGCGAGGACTTGACGAAGTTCACATAGCCTGGTTTCTTTGCCGAGCCCTTCAGCCTCTCGGAGGCGACGCGTATCAGGTCCCCTGCCTCAACGTCATACACTGTTGTCATCAGAATCCCTTAAGGAAAAGGCAAAAGTTTGCCCCGTGCAGATATTATTGTAGGGAAAACATTTAAAAGCCTGTCCGGCGCCGCGCCGCAAGGCTTTTGTTAGGCAGCCACAAAACCCTAATGGTACAATGGAGCATCTGTACAAGGGCGCGCGCCCGTCGGGCGAGCTGAAGTCGGTGCCAGAGGACTTCATAGTAGAGGAGATCACCAAGACGGCCACGGTGCTCGAAGCCGGGCAGACCTACACGGCGCAGATGCTTGGCATGGACGAAGCAGGCGAAGAAGCCAAGTTCTCCGCATTCGTCATGCAGAAACGTTCGTGGAACACTTCGCAGGCCCTCGCCGCCATCGCAAAGAGGGCAGGCAGGGGCATAAGGTCCATGGGCTTCGCCGGAACGAAGGACAGGAACGCGGTGAGCGTCCAGCTATGCAGCATTTTCGGCGCCAAGCCGGACGCGCTGATGCGCGTTCACGTAAAGGACATATCGATAAACGGGGCGTGGAGGTCGTATAATGCAGTGGAGATGGGGGGGCTGGCCGGCAACAGGTTTACGGTTACGATAAGGAAGCTCGATGGCCAAGGCCTTCTCGACAACGCGCTTGCCGCACTTGACGGAAGGTTTCCCAACTACTTCGGTCAGCAGCGCTTCGGTACGCGAGGCAGCAATGCAGACATAGGCATGCTGATCCTGCATGGCGACTTCGAAGGCGCAGCGCGCGCCTTCCTGACGAGCACCACCAACGAGAATAACGTAGACGCTGTGGCCGCAAGGAAAAAGTTGGCAGAGGAATGGGATTTCGGAAACGCGCTACAGTATTTTCCCAGCTACCTGAAGTACGAACGCACGGTCATAGAGTATCTGCACAGGTTTCCAGGCAACTATGCGAATGCGCTCAGGCGCCTTCCGCGCTCCATACTGCTGATGTTCGTGCATGCTGTCGAGGCACAGGTGTTCAACTCTGTTCTGGAGGAGCGCATACGCGCAGGGCTTGTCTCGCCGATCAATGGCGACACCGTATGCCCTGCCGACGCGCTGGGCTTCCCTGACTACAGCAAGGCGCATGCCTTCAATGCCAATGAAAGCGGCATGTTCATAGTAGGGTCTGTGGTGGGCTATGACAGCGAAACAAGCGCGGCAGAAGCATCTGAGCTTGAGCGTCTCGGCATAACTAAGGACATGTTCAAAGTCAATGGCATGCCCGAGCTCAATGCAAAGGGCTCGTCAAGGGTGCTTTTCGCGCCATACACCGGCATGGAGCGCAGTTTCGGCGAAAATAAGGCGAGACTGAGGTTCTCGCTGCCTGCGGGCTCCTATGCAACTGCATTGCTCGACGAGCTCATCGATTCAAAGCTCGGGCGGTCGGAAGCCGATGCGTAAAATTAATGGCGCATTCTGGTTTTATGTAAAATCGCCGGGGTAGGGATTTGAACCCTAACGCCCCAAAGGGGCACCGGTTTGCCCGTCGCATCACAAGTCAGCTCTCGACGTTTTGTAAACTCGAGACCGGCGCATTACCGGATTCTGCCACCCCGGCATAAAGCATCATAAGGGCCGCATGCATTAAAATGCAATACCAAATTAAACGCAAACCAATAAATAGGCTTTTTGCTGAGACTTAGATACAGAGCACTGGGGATTTCTGATGCTTCGCACGAACCGAAAGTTCTTTGGCGATGGTTTCACGCTTCGCATACTAACGATAGTGCTGTTCTCGGCGCTTACCGTTGCGGGCATGGCCTTCTCGGTATACCTGTTCCTTGTTGCGTCAAGCCTGTACATGTACCTGCTTGCCACTGCTTTTTTCAGCATGTCCGCATTTTCCAGCTTTTTCAACATCTCGGCGTCTGTGCTCTACTACAGATCGTACTTCTACCTGAAGCACCTCCGTGGCATAGAGACCGGCCTGAAGCCGATGCGCCGCAAGCCTCACGTCGCAATAGCGGTTCCCGTCTACAACGAGAATGTCGAGGTGGTGGAAGCTACGCTGGAAAGCATGTCGAAGCTCAATTATCCAAAGGACAAGCTTAAGATGTACCTGCTGGATGATTCAACAGTGCCAGAGACGCGCGCTGCGCTGGAGTCGTACAGTGCGCTCCACAACGTAACTTACCTGCACAGGGACGACCGGAAGGGCTTCAAGGCCGGTGCCCTGAACAACATGCTCAAGTACTCGAAGGAGGAGTTCGTCGCGATCTTCGACTACGACGAGAAGATAACGAATCCGGAATTCCTCAACGAGCTGCTGCCCTATTTCAACGACCCGCGCATGTCATACGTGCAGACAGAGAAGACGCGCTCCAAGGGCAGCCTGTTCTCCGAGACCGTCAACGTGTTCGATGCGTTCTTCTTCAAGTTCATAGAGCCGGCAAGGGCCCTGAACAACACCGCGATATTCGCGGGCTCCTGCGGCCTTATACGCACTTCCATCCTGAATAAGCTCCACGGCTTCCCAGAATACGTGATAGAGGACACATTCTTCAGCTTCGAATCCGACAGGAACAACTACAAGAGCATCTACGTGCCCAAGGTATATGCCGTCGGCGGCCCTATAAAGACGTTCACCGAGCTGGCCAAGCAGCAGTGGAGGTACAACTATGGCGACACGCAGTTCATAGGCTACTTCCTGAAGCGCAGGAACAAGGCCCGCAGCTCGCCTATCTCTAGCATGGACTACATAACCCACGGCCTCGGCCTCAATTACATATCGGTGGTGCTGATATTCTTCACGATAATCTCGATATTCATAGTCTTCTCGTCAGTGCCCATAGCGCACCTTACGCTGCACCAGATACTCTCCACGCCTATGGTCAGCCTTGACCTTGAGTTCGTGGGCAGCGTGGCGCTCCTGCTGTCTATACTTGCACCCATCGCGCTCACCAAGCTGTATTTCGGCTCGATCAAGAAAGGCATGATGCTCTTCGCGCTGAACTACGCGCTTGCATTTGTGAGGGCGAAGGCCGCCCTCGCGGCCCTGCTGCACTCGAATCCATTGTTGAAGTGGAACCGCGATAATTCCACGATGGGGAGCAGGTTCGCCATGTCGCTGCGCAACACCAAGCTTGAGCTCCTCTTCGCCTCGGTAGTGCTGTCGTCCAGCACCGTCGCCGCTGTGATGCAGAACCTTACCGGCAGCCTGTGGCTGTTCGGCTATGGCGTAATGTACCTGCTCACTACGGCGTTCCTGTACAAGTACGGCTGATCGTATGATATACCTAAAGCTCCACGAGACTAACGAGGGCCGCATACTGGCTATGTGCGACGAATCGCTGATAGACCGCGTGCTCGAAGAGGGCGACGCCTATGTCGACATAAAGGGCTATGCAGATTTCTACAAGGGCTCATTGGTAGGAGCCAAGGAGTTCTCCGAACTTGAAACTGCCGGAATAAGCTCCGCAAACATAGTGGGCGAGGAATCGGTCGGCCTGGCCATAGGCAGGGAGCTGATAAAAGAGGAGAACGTCAAGAAAATAAAAGGCGTGCCTTACGCGCACGCCTACTGGTTCGGCAAGCCAGGTCAGTCGTGACCGCTTAGTTCGAGTATGGCTGCCGCGAGGTCGCCGTTGTTCTTCTCGAGCACTTCCTTCACTTTCGCGGCATCGCTCTCCCCGGTCCTTTCCATTACGAGCTTGACGTCGTCATCCGTGATCTCTGCAGCCGCGTGCTCTTGTTCCTTCGCCCGCTCCTCCACCTCGCCGGCGACCTGGAAGCTCACCGTACCTTGCGCCTCGATCTGCGTGACCTGCGGATTGGTTATGACTATCTGCCTGTCCTGGCAGTCTATTACCACGCTTCTCGCGTCTATCTCTGTTGATTTTATCCCCATCTTGGCCATCATGCTCTTCAGCGCGCGTGGGTCTATGTTAGGCATCATAAGTAATATTCACCGTTTGTCGTTTTACGTCAGCGTGCAACTCTGCCGCGGTTAAATATCTATCCGTTCAAAATAAAAAGGTTACAAGCCCAACTTCCTGGTGCGGGTGCGACCTTGGCCGAAATACTATCCAATGCAGAATGCTTCATGGAGAAGAGGCGCATGCTAGCCGCGGCAAAGCGCAATGCATTCGAGTTCCGTATGCTTGACTGGTATGACGTGGTGGACGAGCTGAAGATCCTGGCCGAGCTGGAGCGCGGTCTGTCGCCCAAAGAACTTGATATCATATTTGATGAGGCATTCGCCGACTACTCGCAGCTAGGCCCTATGGCCTCAAGAGGCGCCGCATTCTCATTGCTGCATGTCGTGTCGCTGCCCTTAACCAACTACATGGAGCTTGAGATCGCGCACGATGCCCACATAGAGGAGCGCGGCGGCAAGGTGTACATGATAGAGAAGCAGAAATTTTTCGAGATGCATACACCTGAAGGCATCGAAATCAACGATTTCGTCCTGGCCGACGACGCTGTGCTGCTCATCAAGCATGATGTCGACCGTGCCAAGCGGACGGACAGCGTGCAGGGCCGCAAAACAACAGATGCAACAGAGGTCAATGCTTACAGGGAGTTTTCAGATATGCTGCTGCATTCGGCAATGCCGCTTAAGGACTTCATGGCTGACCCGCGCCTCAAGCTCAAGCCTGAGAAGATCGAGCAGCTGTGCAACGTCTGCGGCAACAACAGCGCATGGGTTATATATTACGGGATACGCATAGGCGACGAGCCGCCCCTCATAATAACGAAGTGCACAGAATGCGGCAACACGACAAGAACCGGCGTAGGATAATTATACCTAATAAACCCGATGGTAATTATTCAGATGCACGCAATGGACTCTGCGGGAATCGAACCCGCAACCTCCCGCTTGCAAAGCGGGCGCTCTACCATTGAGCCAAGAGCCCGGTAGAAATAGATTACCTGTGCCTCTTTTTTATGCTTTTCTTTTTGGCAGGCTTGTGCTTCGCTTTTCCTTTTGGCTTGCCCGCCCTCTTTACAAGATGGATGCGCCTGTCTCGGCTCCCTTTCGAATGGGTTGCCTGAGCGGGCTTCTGCCCTGTGGTCATGCGCTCGATGAGCGACAGCTCCTTCTCGTTTATCTTTTCTGCGGCGAGCTTGCCTATTATGTTGTCGGCTATGTTGCTGCTCACAGCTTCAGAATCCTTCGATATGGTGGAGACGAAGGCGTTCTCTATATCGCTCTTCTTTATGATGCCCTCTAGGTCTTTCATGCGCCTTATCTGCTCTATCTCCCTGCTGTCTGCCTTGCTGTTTCTTCGCTTCATCGGCTCACGCGGTAATTTCTCGTAAATAGGCCCACATCCCTATTTATGCCTTGCCGTCTGGTATCGGGCAGCGTTCTGCCATTCGTTATTCCGCTAATGCCGGGCGAAAGATTAAATAGTGAACTTTTCGCCAAGACGCGGCACTATCGCGTTGTACTTATGTTCGAAGAACTTCTTGAGCGACTCGCTCTTCGTCTGCTCCCCGTGCACTATGAATATGTTGCTGATGCCGTTTATCTTTCCCGGCAGGCTTTCCAGCTGCTTCCTGTCGGCGTGCGCGGACATGTGGTAGCGCTCGACGTCCATCTGGACGTTCAGCTCCTTGCCGTCGACTTTCACCTTCTTCGCGCCATCCTGCAGCGCCCTCCCCAGCGTGCCCTCCGCCTGGTAGCCTACCAGTATGAGCTTGTTGAGCGGGTTGCCTGCCATCTTTTTCAGGTAGAACATTATCGGGCCGCCGGTTATCATGCCGCTTGTCGTGACTATTATGGAGCTCTCGTCCTTGCTGGTTATGGTGCTCCTCATGCTCTTCTTCTCCACATGAACGAAGTTCTCGCTCTTGAACGGATCGTAGTCGCTCATCAGTATCATGCTCTGAAGCTCCTTCCTGCAGTAGATCACGTTGTGCCTGTGTATGCGCATGGCCTTGGTTATCATGCCGTCCACGTATATCGGCACCTTCGGTATTGCTCCGGAGTTCATATAGTCGTCGAGGATGAAAAGTACCTCCTGGCTCCTCCCGACCGCAAAGCTCGGCACAACGACCTTGCCGCCAGCCTTTATCGACTCCCTCACGCTGCCGATGAAGTCGTGTATGTTATCGTGCTCAGGCTTGAAATGGTCATTCTCACCTCCGTATGTGCTCTCCATTATCAGCGTCTTAGCCGTCAGACCCCTAAGGTCCGCTCCATTGAGCAGCCTCGTCTTCGAGAGGTTGATGTCGCCCGTGTAAACCAATGCATCGTGCCCGTCGCTCACCTTTATCAGCGCGCTGCCGAGTATGTGCCCTGCGGGTATCAGCGTTATGGTGAGCCCCTTTATCTTGAACTCCTTCTTGTACTCAACCGCCACAGAGCCCTTGTTCATCCCAGCAAGGCCCTCCTTTGTGACGTCCTTGGGGCTGGAGAGCCGCATGTAGTCGCTTATCAGCACGTTCATGAGCTCAAGCGTCGGCTTCATGGCGTACGTCTTGCCCTTGTAGCCATGGCTGTAGATGTGCGGCAGGTAGCCGCAGTGGTCCAGATGGGCATGGCTTATCACTATGCCGTCAATGTCCTTTATCTCTTCCTGCGGCAGCTGCGGGTACTCCGTCTGCTCTCCGAGTTTTACTCCTGCATCGAGGAGTATCTTAGTTCCGTTTCCTTTTACCATTATGCAGCTGCGGCCTACTTCGCCTGCAGCTCCAAAAAAAGCTATTTCCAATAAAACACCTTTAATTTCTTCAAACTGTCTTTAACCATGCGCCGGCGCTCACGCCTGTACTGCATGGTTCTCCTTCGGTTCCTTCTTTTTTATTACTGCTATGTCCTCTAGGTTTATCTCCTGCTGCTGTATCTGGATGTGCCGCGGCTTCTGCCTAGCCTTCGTCGTCTTCTGCCTGGATACGCCTAGGAGCCTCCTGAGGTTCCTGTACATATCGTCGAGCGCCATATCCATGTCGGACACCTTCTTCTCCAGTCCGGCAAGGCTAGTCCTGTACTGCTCTATGTCGCCTTTTATGAACCCGACCTTCCGCTCGAGCCTGACCACCTTGTAGTAGTCGTCCAGCTGCGCGTTTATCTCGTTTATGCGCCTCACTATCTCCTTCTCTCCAGCCAGAGACATCTTCGCATCGGTAGAGAGCCTGAACTCCAGCCTGTTCTTCATGCGCTTGAGGCTCCCGCCGTTCTTTGGATCATGAGCCGCCTTCGTCTTCTCGCTCTCGAGGAACCCCGATATGGCCGTCAACTCGAGCTCCTTGTATTCCAGCCTGGATCTGGCCCGCTTTATCTGTACTATCAGCGCGCTGCGCTCCTTGTGCATGTCGTCTATAGCCTTCTTTACCTCAAGCGCCTGCGGGCTCCCCGACTCCTTTATCAGGTCGTTGAGAGATTTGTGCTGCGGTGCTTCAGTGTCTGCTGCGCGTGCCTGCACATGCGTCGCACCTTCGGCGTTCTGCACCGTACGCCCTGCCTCTTCCTGCTTTCCGGCCGCCTGGCCTTCATCTGTCACTCAATCTCCCTACTAAACTGCTATAATAAGAGTTACTATTTTTGACCACTCCCTTCTCTATGGCCCTCTCATAAACATCAAGCAGCCTGTCAGTGGTTTTCTTAACAGAGTACTGGTCTGCCGTGCTTACCATCATCTTGTAAGAGCTCATGTTATTTATAACCTTCTCTATCTTCCTGGCGCAGTCGCGGCTGTTCCTGGGCATGAACTTCTCGCCGTTCCTGCCGTTCCTTATCAGCTCTTTCAGCGCCATATAATCAGCGCCCACGACTGGCTTGCCGCATGCCATTGCCTCCAGCGCAACGATGCCCTGCGTCTCGAACGTTGATGGCATGCAGAAGAGGTCGGCAGCCGCATAGTACTGCGGCAGCTCCTTGTCCGGCACGAAGCCGATGAACCTTACCTTGCTGTCAAGTCCGTAGCGCGCCGCCATGCGCACGTACTTCTTCATCGCAGGCCCGGTGCCCACGATCGCGAACCTTATTGGCTTGCCACGCAGTATGTGCGCGGCCCTTATAAGCGTCTCGACGTTCTTCTCAGTGCTCAGCCTGCCTACGTAAAGCACGAGCTTGTCCCTGCTCCTGCCTAGAAGCCTGGCGCGCACGCGCCTGCCGCTCACTTTCGGATTGAAGCGCTCGGTGTCTATGCCGTTGGGCACAACTGAGACGTTGTGTATCTGCTGTCGCTTGAGCAGCCCGTCTATCGAGGCGCTCGGAGCTATCACCGAAGTGCACTTGTTGTAGAAGAACCTTGCATATGGCCATGCGTACCGCACCAGCACGTTGTTGGCGAGCCTGCTCGCCGATGCGTACTCCCTTATTACATTGGAGCTGGTGAAGAGCGTATGGAACGACCCCACCGCAGGTATGCGGCTCATCTTTGACAGCAGCAGGCCGTATATACCCATGAAGAACGGCGTCTGCAGGTGTATTATGTCTGCATTATTGAGGTCGTTCTTCATCGCGGCGATGAAAGGCATCAGCGCGAACCTGTACTGCGGGTATCTCCTGAACTTCAGCCCTGGCACAAGTATGATGTGGTCGTGCATCATCGCCAGTTTCTTGGTTTCCGAATCGCCGGGCGTGACAATGTACACCTCGTGGCCTCGGCGCTCGAGCTCCTTCTTGAAGCCGAGCATCGATGTGACCACGCCGTCAACTGCCGGCAGGAACGTGTCGGTGTAGAAATAAATCCTGAGCTTCTTTTTCATGCTTCTGCCTGTATGATAATAAATGTTCAGCCTATCGTCACGGCCTCGCCGTGCGCTTCCTTTATCTTGTCGAGCGCCTTCTTCGAAAAGGCGCTGGCCTTAACGCTTATGCCGTTCTCGAGCCTGCCATTGCTCAGAACCTTCCTGCCTGGCAGCTCAAGGCTTTTGCTCCCTGCCCTGGCAGCCATCCTGTTCACTTCGTCAAGCGTTATGCTCTCCAGCTTCCTCGGCTTCCACTTCGTGAAGCCCTTCCTGCCTATCATCCACGGCTCCTTCGCCGTGAAGTAGGTGAACCTATGCTTGCGCCTGCCCACGCCAACTCCGCCGCGGTCGCCAGCGCCCCTCGCATTCTTTATGTTGCCGGCTCCCCAGCGCCTTGTGCCGTGGTACTTCCTGTTGCGCTTCTCCTTCCTTATTACCATCAGATCATCCTGTTTATCAAGCCGTTTATAGCATCGCCCATGTAGCCCAGATTCCCGCCCTGCCTGAAACCGAGCTTCGTGCTCCTAAAGCCGTGCCTCGGCGGGTGCAGCCTGAACGGCATCGCGTCCTTGATCGCGGCGAGGTCGCCGCCATCGACCAATGCCTTGGCGTCGGCGCTTATGCCGTTCTTCTTCAGCATCTTTGCCAGTATTGCAGCGTCTATCTCGCCGTACGACACATAATCGTTGCACTTCTTTATCATTCCGTAATAGGAGTCATTCACCCTGACCAGGGCGCAGTTGTTGACGCGCTTGAGGTTCAGCCTCTCCAGCGTCTCGGCAATGCTGCCCCTGACGTTTACCCGGCCGCGTATCCTTACGATAGCGACCAGCTTGTTGTTTAGCGAATTGTCACTCATGTAAATACACTCGAAAGCTGCAAACAGCTAAGACTAGTCCTTATATCCAGCACAGTATAGAATCAAAAGCTTTTAAGCTTATTCGTGGTCCTGCACCGCCTGCTAAAATTATTTTAGATGCTCTTTGGCCCTATTCAGTGCCTTCTCGAAATCCAGAGGTATGCGACGTTCTCTGCCAGCGTTGATTTTAGCGCCGTAAAAGATATATATGCTTTTTGTATTGTCGGCTGCTGTGCCCTTGTCACGCTCATAGCTTGCCTATGTCCTTGACGACGTCTATCTCTAGAGCTTCCTTGCCCACGCGCCAGTTGGCCGGTATCGCGCACATGTGGCCCGCCTCTTGCGGATGGTCATGCATGTACTTCAGGCCCATGAACGCAGTGAAGATATGCTCGGCGTCCTTGCCCAGGCCGTCGTTGAATACTGCCAAATACTGCACGTTGCCATTCGGGTCTATTATCACTACGCCGCGCCTGGCAGCGCCGCTCTGCTCGTTGAGTAGGCCGTATGCCTGCGTAGCCTTCTTGTTAAAGTCCTCTATCATAGGTATTGAGCTTGTCTTGACCCTCGGCGAGCTCTGTGCCCAAGCCTTGTGCGAGAATACGCTATCGGTGCTTATGGCGTATACCTCTGCGTCGTTCTTCTTGAACTTGTCGTACATCGCCATGAATGCCTCTATGTCTGTGGCGCACACGAACGTGAAGTCGCCAGGGTAGAAGGTTAGGATCTGCCATCCCTTGCCTGCTGGTATCTTCACCTTTTTTATCTTGTCCTCCTTCGGGAAGTATGTGTCTGCCTCTATCACTGGGGCCTTTTCCCCTATAGTTACCATATTCATAGAATCACAGCCGCAGCGCTGGGCTGCAGCACTACTATACTGTACATGATAATATATAAATATTTGCTTTTCAATCAATATAATTGATTAAATGGACAATTCCCTTGACTTTAAGATTATTTCCATGCTGATGCAGGACGGGCGCGCGCCGATAAGCTCCATGGCTAAGAGGCTGTCTGTGAGCAAGGGCACTGTCAGGAACAGGCTCATGCACCTCTCGAAGGCAAAGACCATAGTGGGCTACAAGGCGAGGGTGCGCCTCGGAAAGCTAGGCATGGAAGAAGTGCTCATCGGCTTTGACATAGCACCGGAGCGTTATTTGGCAGCCATAGACTCCCTAAAGAAGAAGGGCTTCATACGCGAGGTGTACCGCACCACCGGTGACCACGTCGCCATAGCAATAGCGGTGGCAGAATCAGAAGAGATTGAGCGCAGGCTCGCGGAGCTCTCGAAGATAGAAGGGGTGAGGCGCGTCTATCCCTCATTTGTGCAGGAGACTGTCAAGTAGGGAACTCGTGCAGGCTCTTCTGGCTGATTGGCTTTGCGGCTACGTCTTTCTTCCTTCCTAGAAGGTCGAGCTCGCCGTATACGCCTGCATAGCCCGGTTTTATGCTTATGCGCTCGTGCCTGACGTTGTCTATGCAGCGCGCTATGTCGTCGTTCGAAACTTCTGCTATGTCTTCTGGCTTCGCCTCCGCCAGCACTGCGAACTCGTCATGGAAGCGCCCCACGAGCTTGCTGTATACCTCGCGGACAGCCATAGAATACTTCGTTTTCCTAAGCGCGTACGATATCACCTCAGCAAGAGGCACGAGGTGCGTGTAAGGCACTGCGCCTTTTGGTATGTAACCTGCAGGCCTGTCAGCCAGGTCGTTGACCCTATGCAGCACTCCTACGACAAGCGGCTTGCCGCATACCCTGCATACCTTAGAGCCGTCCAGCTCGGGGTTCACGGAGTAGCTGCAGTCCCTGTGGCCGTCATAGTGGTACTTGCCCTCCTCAGGATAGAACTCCACTGTCATCTTGAAAGCGTTGACGTCCTTATCAACTATGGCCTTGATGATTTTTCCGTATTCAAGCGCGCCATCAATCTCAAAGACGTTGGATTCGCGCCCCATATTGCCGAGGGAGTGCATGTCGCTGTTTGAGACTAGGGCGTACTTGTCGAGCTCGGATATGCGCCAGTTCATGGCAGGGTCTGAGCTCAATCCCGTTTCCAGCGCATGTATGTGCTTCTCTTGGTCGCTGTATGCCTCTTTTATAGAATCAAATCCCGACATGGCCCCAAGCACGCCGAAGTACGGTGTCCAGGCATGCGCCGGGAACACGAAGGCATTTTCATCAACCTTGAAAACCTCCTCTACAAGGTGCGCTGCGCTCATAGACAGTATAGGGCGCCCGTCGCTGCCAAGGCTGCCATAATTTTTAAGTGCGTCAGCTAGCGCATCAACTGCTTCGAAGCTTGGCAGCAGCACACAGTGGTGTATGCGCTTGGATGCGCCGTTTACGCTCTCCACGGTGCATATCTCATCGCTCAGCACGAACCTGACTGGGCTCGGCGAACCTCTGCGCATGAACAGGCCGGAATCGCCGTCCATGGCAAGCTCTGCTTTCAGCTCCGCGAGCCATTCCGGGTGCAGGAAGTCGCCAGTGCCAACAACTGTAAGTCCTTTCTCGACAGCCGTGCCTTCCATCGACCTGATGTTTATCGCTGAGCTGCATGCTCTGGCAAAGCGTGAATGAGTATGCAGGTCGGCTATGACCCTCGTCTAACCACCATACTTTTCAAGCGCCGCAATCGCAACGTCCACTACGTTGGCGTATGTGTCCAGCGTTCTGAGATCGTCAATGCTGAACCATCTGATGTCATCGCTCTCCTTTTCGTCCAGCTGCTGCCTTCCGCCAATAATCCTGGTTACATAAAGCATGTCAAAATGGGTGTGTGGCCCGTCCTTGTACGGAACGTTCTCAAGCATTATGACAAACGGCTGCGCTATATTGTGCGCCATGCCATCTCCTACCTTCATGCTCTTGTCTGAGACTATCTCCACATCGAAGCCAGTCTCCTCCTTCGTCTCCCTTATCACAGCCTCGCTGGGAAATTCGTCCTTCTTGACATGCCCTCCGGGATACAGCCATACGCCAAGCTTCCTGTGCCTCACGAACAGTATCTTACCATTCCTGATTACCAAGCCGCTTGCTATTATGCATTTCTTTACCATCAAATCACGAATATCATATGTTCCTTGCGACCCCGTTCCTCGGGCAGATGCTGTTCAGCACGCACCTGCTGCATTCTGGTGCAGGCGCCTTGCATACGGCCCGGCCATGAAACTTTATCACGTAAGATATCTTTTCCCAGTCCTTCTTATCAACAAGCAGCATCAAGTCCCTTTCTATCCGATCAGCGTCCTGACTACCTGTAAGGCCTAACCTGTACGACACTCTCATCACGTGCGTATCGACCGGTATACCCTCTGCAATTCCGAAGGCGTTTATCAGTATAGTGTTGGCGGATTTCCTGCCTATGCCTGGAAGTTCGATGAGCTTCTCCATCGAGTCCGGAACCTTCCCATCATACCTCTGTTCGAGAACTTGGCACGCATTTATTATGTTCTTGGCTTTGTTGCCTGCGAAGAGTATTCCGTGTATGTACTTGAGCAGGTCCTCCGGCTTTACCGATGCATAGTCCTTGGCAGTCCTGTAATGCTTGAATATCTCACTGGTGCACGCGTTTACCGTTTCATCCTTCGACCGCGCCGCAAGGATTATAGCGACCATCATCTCGAGCGGATTGGAGAAGTTGAGTATCTCCCTCGCATCAGGATACTCTTTCTTGAGAATCGCGATTGCCTTCTGGGCGGTGCCCCTGTCCAGAAGCTTCACCCCTGCCATAAAGAATTAATAGCATTAGAGCTATATACCGTTGCTGCGGGCCTTGTGGGCAGCAGCTTCGCAGCTTTTCAAAGTTGAACCGGCATGGCAAACAAGCACGAAAAGGAAATAGGCATCATAATCCGCAGGCTGAAAAGGCGGTACGGCGGCGAGATGCACACTACGCTTTCCCATTCAAGTCCGTGGGAGCTGCTCGTTGCCACAATCCTCTCAGCCCAGTCGCAGGACGCACAGGTGAACAAAGTCACCCCGAAGCTATTCAGAGCTTACAAGACGATTGCGGACTTTGCACGCGCTAAACCTTCCAGCCTGTACCCATACGTAAAAACGCTGGGCCTCTACAGGAGCAAGTCAAGGAACATAGTCGCGGCTGCAAAGCACATACAAAATCGCTTGGGCGGCCGAATGCCAAGGACAATTGAGGGCATGCTGGAACTGCCCGGCGTAGGTAGGAAGACCGCGAACGTGGTTCTGTCAAATGCATTTAATTCCAACGCGGGCATAGCGATCGACACCCACTGCATAACAGTCTCGAACAGGCTTTTCCTGTACCATACTAGAAATCCTGAAAAGATAGAAAAGCGCCTCATGACGATAGTCCCGAGGAAGGAT
The DNA here is from genome assembly GCA_023473665.1 of Candidatus Marsarchaeota archaeon. Lineage (NCBI taxonomy): Archaea > Thermoproteati > Thermoproteota > Candidatus Martarchaeota archaeon. The sequence continues at coordinate 103,903 of JAMCYM010000003.1, forward strand.
TGGGGCAACCTGACGCACCTCTTCATAGCCCTGGGCAGGGACGTCTGCACCGCCAAGGAAAAGCGCTGCGAGAGATGCGTGCTAAATGGCTTATGCCCATCAAGCACGGTGAAAAGATGATAGCGTGCCTGTTCAGCGGCGGCAAGGACTCTACGCTGGCACTGCACAAAGCCGCGCAACAGGGCTCAAAGGCAGAGCTGCTGCTCACAATGGTGCCAGAGAGCCCCGAAAGCTACATGTTTCACAAGCCGAACATAATGCAGACCAGACTGCAGGCTGAATCGCTGGGAATCAGGCAGGTATTTGTCGAGACTGAGGGCGAGAAAGAGAAGGAGCTTGATGATCTGGAGAGTGCGCTCTATGCCAACAATATCAGTACGCTGATAACTGGTGCAATAGCAAGCAACTACCAACGCAAGCGCATACAGGACATGTGCGACAGGCTCGGCATAAAGCACGTGGCGCCGTTATGGGGCATCGATCCAGCGGAAGAGCTCAGGGAGCTTGCGCAGAATTACGAAGCCATAATAACGCACGTTGCCGCCGAAGGCCTGGATGCGAGCTTCCTTGGCGCGCGTATTGACACTGCAATGGCCGAAAGGCTTGCACAGCTGAACAGGCGTTACGGAATAAGCCTGATATTCGAAGGCGGAGAGGCTGAGTCGTTCGTGCTCGATGCTCCGATGTTCAGTAAGCGCATCGTAGTACGGAAGGCGCACAACGAGATTCAAGGCAGCGTTGGAACTTATGTGATAGACGATGCAATACTGGCCGAAAAGCAGCAGCGTGCGCAGGAATAAATAGTTGCCATGCGTTCTAATCCCGGCGATGTGGTGAAAAGCATACTTTCTAGGAGAAGCGCATTCGCGAAGAATTCGATACTCGAAGAGGAGCGCGTGGTGGAGAGCCTGGAAAAGGAGGGCAGGAAGGTTATAGCGCTCAACAGGGGCGACCCTCCAGCGTATTTTCCCACGCCAAAGTACATAATTGATGCGTACGTGAGGGCGCTGCGTGCCAATCATACCGGCTATTCCAGAGCAGAAGGAATATTCGAGCTCATCGACGCAATACTGAAGAGATATTCCAGGATGTACGGCGTGAGCGCCGACGAGCATGACATTATAGTAACGGCCGGCATAACCGAAGGCCTGCACTTCCTGAACGCATCGCTGATAAACGGCGGCGACCAGGCGATAATCTTCAGCCCGTATTACAACCAGTACATGTCCCAGCTCAGGATGGACGGCGGCGTGCCTATACTGGAGCGCTACGACGAGTCAAACTCGTGGAACATCGATACGGATGGCGTCAAGCGCTCGCTGCTGCGCCTGAAGGCGCAGAAGAAGCTGCACAAAGTAAAATACATGATAATAACGAATCCGAACAACCCCACTGGCACGGTGCTGAAGCGCTCTGTTCTGGAGGATATAGCTGACATAGCGAACGACTACGGCGTGCTCCTGGTAAGCGACGAGATATACGATGAAATAATATACAACGGGGCGAGCTTCACCACAATGAGCAAGATAGCGAAGGGCATGCCGCATGTAATATTCAACGGCGCGTCGAAGGACTACGATGCGACCGGATTCAGGATAGGCTATGCGCTCGTGCCGGAGCGTGACAAGGTATCCATGCAGCTCAAGGAGAAGCTGGCCGACATGGCGCGCGTCAGGCTCTCGGTCAACACGCCCGCGCAGTACGCGGTGGCAGAAGCAATGAACAACGTGAAGGAGCACGCAAGGTCTATCAGCAAAATGGTGAGCTCTATAGAGCGCAGCGTGAACTACGCAATGAAGCGCATAAATGCGAACCAATACCTGAGCGCAGTGAGGCCGAACGGCGCCTTCTACATACTGCCGAGAGTTGACTTCAAGGCCCTCAGGCTGAAGGGCGACCACGAGTTCGTAGACAAATTGCTTAAGAGCACCGGCGTGCAGCTGAGCAGGGGTTCGGGTTTCGGCGCGCCATCGCACATACGGATCGTCGCGCTCCCGCAGAAAAAGATATTAGAGTATGCGATGGACAAGATAGATGATTTCTGCGCGCGAAACGCCAGGAAGCAATGAAACGGGCCCGTAGTCTAACGGTTACGACGCCAGCCTTACACGCTAGAGGTCGGAGTTCGACTCTCCGCGGGCCCATTCGCAGTTTAACGTCGACAAAGTCGGCGTTCTAAAACATTGAGCCTAGCAAGGTCGCAGATTACAGTATGTCCCCTATCACGCTTGCAGCGCCGCCCTTGACGTGGTAGCTGTGCAGCTTGTGGGCCTTCCTAAGGTGCTTTGACATGAAGCTGGAAGTGTTGCCGTGGTAGCACAAGAACACGTGGTTCTCGAGCTTGCTTAGCTCCTTCTCGTCGCTGTAAAGGAGCTGCTCCGGGTCCATGCTGATTATCCTGTCCTTGCCGACGTTGAGCAGCTTGCTCATGCGCTCCTTTGGCTCTGCGCCCAGCCATACGAGCTTAGTATCCTTTTCGCTTATGAGCCTGAGCGCGTCCTTGAAGCCCAAACCATCATTACCTGCCATGATGCCCTCCCTTCAACAAATCGTATTGGAGCATATCAGATTATTAAGCGTTTGCCCTTTTGAAACAGACGGTGTGGCCTCCAATCTAATTTGAAAGTTACGACGTATTGCAGAGAGTACAGCACGAAGCCAAAGATGAGACTTAAATATGAAAATGAAAAAGCTTTTTATATATGCCTTTCTCATTGTAGCTAGACCAGAAAGTTGATGCTATGAACCGCGCAGGCAGAAAAGCGCAAAGCGCTATGGAATACCTGATGACCTACGGCTGGGCCATCCTAATAATAGCAGTAGTGCTGGCAGCACTGTTTTCACTGAACGTCTTCAGCACTTCGTTCCTCGGGACCGAATGCTCTTCTAGCACGGGATACATATGCTCGGGCCCAGTTCTGCATGCTGGCACGTTCAATGCGCTGGTGGGTCAGGGCACAGGCACAAGCTGGAGCTCTGCCAACATAATATTCGTTGAGTCAGGTGCAGGCACGCCAACTTCGACTTCCTTCACTGCCGGATGCGCATATGCCGCCAGCAACGGGATATCGAGCGGCAGCACAGTTACATTCTCAGTGTCTGACGGCATGACTGGCAGCGGCGCAACCACATGCACCGCGCTCCCGAGCACTGTCGGAAGTTCAGTTGCAGGCGCGCTGTGGGCAGATTACAGCACTGCATCTACAAGCGGCCTAATAGCAGAGATAGGCACTGTGTCACTGAAGGCAGTCTGATCGGCTCGCCTTCCTTTCTTCTTTTTCTTAGTCAGCCCTCAGCGCCAGCTCTCATCTTCTTTAGCTCCGCCTTCATCCTCAGCACCTCCATAAGCTCGTTGGCGCTGAGCATGGGCTTCCTGAGCCTGTCGGTGTCGTCTATGGCGAGCCTCGGGCATGCGGTGTTGACGAAGGCGTCGAACTCCAGCATGTTGTTCAGCGACTCGAAATCGAAGGTGTTGGCCGTGAGTATCGCTGCGCTGAGGCCCTTGCTCTCTATCATTTTCTTGAGAAGCCCGGCCAGCTGCGCGTTGTGCTGGCCGTTCTTCGTGGTAAGCATTATGCCGAAGTTCCTGGCTTCCAACGAAGCCAGCACCTTGCCCTTGCTTCTCTTCGCATAGGTATCTCGCATCCCGTCAATGAACTCTATCCTGTTCTCGAAAGGCTCGATGGCCAGAAAAGGCTTGGTCGTGGCGAGCAGCGCGCCGAGCGGATGGAATATGCCTCCCCCGAAATACACGTGCGCGTCTACAGCTTTGTCGATGCTTGCAGAGCTGCCCACGTCGCACCCTAGGATCTGGCCCGGTCTCTTCGCGAAACCGTACGGCTTGCCTATCACAACAACTTTGCCGTTGCGCTCGTAGAATTCCTTTATGGCATCGAGCTGGTGCACGTGCTGTATTGTAGTGACTATACCTATAGTTTCGAAGCCCTCGAGCATGCCCAGCGACTTGCCAAGGAGCGCCAGCGGGGCATCGATGCTATACTCGACATACTCCACGTTGAAGTCCACGTGCTGGAATTCGGCGTGCCCGAAGTGCACGAGCTTGTCGGCCTTTATGGCGTGCGCCTCGTCAAGCGCGAGGTCGCAGGCGCCGAAAGTGGGCGAGGCCGACACGAACACCTCGTTGCCCTCGCTCTCGAGGCGCTTGGCGTGCTTCAGCGCCTCTTGCTTGAGCCCTTCGGGAAACTGCAATAGTATGCGCATGCGCAGGACCTGTTTACCTTTATAATGAGGGCAGGCATATGCTCTATGCTACGCTGACCTTGTATAGCCCGGAAAGCTTGTTGGCTGCCTTCCGGAATGCCTCTTTCGCGTGGCCTATGTTCTGCCTCGTTGTCTTTATCATGAATAGCGGCTGCCCCTCCCTGAGCCTGGCCGCGACGCTCGTCGACTTGCCGAAGGCGTGGCTCATTCCCTGCGATATTCTGTCGGCGCCAGCTCCGGTTGCCATCTTGTGCTCCCTTATGATGCTGTGCGGATACACAAGCACCTTGAAGTAGTAGCCGCCCGGTATTGCTCCTTCCAGGTACTTGTTGGCCTGCTGCCTTGCTGCCTCTATCGCGTTGGAGCGCAGCTGCACTGCACCCCTGGTGTTGAGGGTTATAGCGGCATCATAGCTCTTGTTGTCGACGCCCATGTTGAATATGAGCAAGCTGGTGTGCGGAAGCGAGCGTATGTAGTTTTTCTTCGGCTTCTTCTGCGAATAGCGTGACCACGACTGCGATGAGATGTACCTGAACGTGCGCGCCGGCCTTAGCCTTCCCATTGTATCGCCATCATTAGTAATCCTGTAAGCCGGCCATGTGCCCGGCTACAAAGAGCTAACGCTATCATTATGCACAAGAACCTATAAAAACGTATTTTCGGCGCGGCGCCATACTAATTTATACTTGCGCCTAGAAATATTAAGGGCGGTAGGATGGAGCTTATCGAAGATGCACTTGGTTCCAACGACGAAGAGGGCATGTTCAGGGCCAAGATAGCGGTCTGCGGAGTCGGCGGCGGCGGCAGCAACACTGTGCAGCGGATTAGCAGGCTCGGCATAAAGGGCGCCTCGCTGATAGCCATAAACACAGACTCGAAGCACATCAACAGCCTTGACCCGTCGATAAGGCGCGTGCTCATAGGCGGCGCACTTACCAGAGGCCTAGGCGCTGGCGGTTTTGCCGAAATAGGCGAGAAGGCCGCGCAGTACTCGAAGAGCGACATAGATGCTGTGCTCAACGACTACAATCTGGTGTTCGTAACAGCAGGCATGGGCGGAGGCACAGGCACAGGAGCGGCGCCCGTTGCTGCTGAATCTGCAAAGCGCAACGGCTCCATAGTCATAGGCATCGTGACATTCCCGTTCAGGCTGGAGCGCGTCAGGCTCAACGTCGCTCTCAAGGGCATAGAGGAGCTCAGGAAGAACGTCGACACACTCATAGTGATAGACAACCAGCGCCTCGTGGAGCTGTACCCGAATCTTGCGCTTGAGCAGGCGTTCAAGGTAGCAGACGAGGTCACCGCGAGGGCGGTGCGCGGCATAACCGAGACCGTGAACGTGCCAAGCTTCATAAATCTCGATTTTGCCGACGTTAAGAACATAATGTCCGGCGGCGGGCTCGCCATGATAAGCGTGGGCGAGGGCAAAGGCTCCAACAAGGTAGAGGACGTCGTCGAGGACACGCTCAGGAACAAGCTCCTTGATGTCAACTACGAGGGTGCGACGAGCGCGCTAATACACATAACCGGCGGCCCTGAACTGACATTGGGGGACGCGAACGAGATAGGCAGGCGCCTCACAGAGCAGACGGCGCCAACGGCCAACGTGGTATGGGGCGCAAGGGTCGATCCTACATTCACTGACAAAGTCGAGGTAATCGCGATATTCACCGGCGTCAAGAGCCCGTCAATATTCTCGAGCAAGGAGCACGAGGAGCAGCCAGGGCAGCCATTCGGGCTTACCCACCTCTAATCCGCATTCCTGGAGTTTTCGGAAAGGCCGTGCATGCGCATTTATGCAATCATAACAATTCATGCTGTTCTGCGAGAGTGATCAAATGGGACTATTGAAGGATTCTGACAAGAAAACCGTATCTGAGCTGTTCAGCAAGAATCTGGAGGGCGAGGTGAACCTCATGCTGTTCTACGACTCGCCGTCCAAATGCGAGCTCTGCGAGCAGACGCGCGGCCTGGTCAAGGAAGTGGCTGCATTGAACGCCAAGATAAAGGTCACAGAGTACGATATCAACTCTGCGCAGAAGGAGGCCAAGTTTCTCGGAGTGGATAAGACGCCAGCGCTTGTTGTGGGAGGCAAGAAGCTCTACAACGTGGTGTACTACGGCATACCTGCAGGCTACGAGTTCTCGTCGCTGCTCGATGACATGATCGACGCCTCTAAGGGCGTAACGCGGCTCTCGCCGGCCACAAAGGAGCGCCTCAAGGAGGTCAAGACTCCTGTAGAGATAAAGGTGTTCGTGACGCCGACATGCCCATACTGCCCTAAGGCCGTGCGCACGGCTCACCAGTTCGCCATGGAAAACAGCATGATAAAAGGCCATATGATAGAAGCCACGGAATTCATGGAGCTGGCCCAGCATTACGGCGTCATGGGGGTGCCGAAGGTAGTGATAAACGACAGCGTCTCGTTCGAGGGCGCGTATCCAGAGGACGCCTTCCTTGAATACGTGCTGCAGGCCGCTAAGGCATAGTCACTCTATGACTGTGGGACCGTTGGCAGACTTGTCCCTGTCGAGCGAGAAGACACGTGCGCCGCCTATCTGCTTCAGGCTGTCGTCGTGCGTTATTATGAATATCTGCTCGACTATGCCGGGCAGGGTGCTTCCAAATACGTCTATAAGCTTGCTTATGCCCGCGCTGTCTATGTTGTGCGTGGGCTCGTCGAGTATGAGCCAGCGCAGGTTAGGCACTATGACCATCGCCATCGCGATGCGAAGCGCCAGGCAGGCCACGCTCCTCTCCCCGCCGCTCGCCACTGAATTGACAGGCACCCAAGCGCCAGAGCCATTGGCGCCGACATTTGTCTCAAGTGCGTAGTCGTCATCATATGCCTTGAGCGCCACGGCAGAGTAGTCGCCGTACGGGTAGAGCCTCGGCCACAGGTCAAGCATAAGTTCGTTTATCGACGATACGAGGCGCGCCCTTAGCGCGCCCTCGGTCGATATTATGGCCTCTTTGAACTTGTTGAGATTCGTGACGCGCTCCCTGCTGCGGGCTATGCGCCTCTCGAGCGCGCCTGCATTGTCCAGCTCCTTCCTGCGCTCCTTGAGCTGCGACTCCACGCTCTCCATGTAGCGTCTTTCGCTCTCCAGCTTCTCCCTCGCGGCGCTCAGCGATGCGGACTGCTCGGTGAAGGCGCTTTGCGCAGCCTCTAGCTGCTTGTCGTCGGCCTTTATCTCCGCCAGTTCCGCCGCCTGCCTGCCGAGCTCTGCCTCTGCTCTTGATAGCTCCTCGGCAAAGCCCCTCCTGCGCACAAGCTCCTCCTCCTTGCTCGTCAGCTCCCTGATTGTGTTCTTGGCTTTGTTGCTCTCCTCGCTCCTTGCCTTGAGCTCGGCGCTTGCACTATCTAGCTTCTCCTTTTCCCTTTTCGCGACCGCCGTGTGCTCCTCGAGGGCCTTCTCCGCGCCCTCATAGTCCTTCAGTCTGCCGAGCGCCAGCTGCAGCGCAGCCGTTTGCCTCTCGAGCTCTGCGACGAGCTTCCTCTTCTGCTCCGCGACCTTCGATTTTTCGGCCATCTCGTCCCCGAGGCTCTTCTCCAGGCCCTTTTTGTCCGCTAGGAGCTTCGCCCTGAGCCCGTCGTCCAGCTCGCGCTCGCATACGGGGCATTTGCTTAGGTGCTTGCTGAGCTCCTTTATCCACTCCGCGAGCTCCTTTCTCCGGCTTCCCGCGCTCGCGGATTCCTCTATGAGCCTCTGCAGCTCGCTTTTCTCGGCCTCAAGGAGCCCGGAAAGCTCCTTCATGTCCTTGCCGTGCACCTCCTTCAGCAGCGCTTCCTTCTCATGCTGCCTCTTTTCCTCCTGCCTCGCTGCAGTCTCGGCAGCAGTCAGCGCCTTGAGCGCCGCCTGCTCCTTCCCCTTTGCCTCTTCCACTTCGCGCTCAAGCCTCTTGTCCTGTTCATCTGCTGCCTTGCACTCCTTGCGCAATTGCTCTTCGTCGAGCTTCTTGGCATCTATCTCGGCGATGCTGGCCTTAAGCGTATCTGCCTTGCCCTTCAGCCCTTCCATCGACCTGCCGAGCTCGACGCGCCTCGCGTTGAGCCGCTTCAGCTTTTCAAGACGCTCTTTAGTTTCAGAAAATTTTACGGATAATGCCGCGATTTCGTTTTTGAGCTTCTCCTCTTCGCCCTTCGCCTTTGCCAGGTCTTTATCGAGCGCCTCTGCCTTGCCCTTCAGCTCCGCCAGGCTCATCTGGGCCAGCACCTGCTCGTCCTCCTTGACGAGGCTCTTGATGCTGTTTATCAGCGATGTCGCGTTGTCTTCTACTGCAGCGAAGTGGTCAAGGCCGAGCATCTCGTCTATCTCGCGTTTCCTGCTCTTCTTGTCCAGTTCGAGGAAGTAATCGAGCCTGTTCTGCTCAGCATATACCGCCCTGGAGAAGGTATCGTAGTTTATCTTGAGCGCCGACTCTATCTCCTCCGTGACGCGCTCAGGCTGCGTCTGCAGGTACCTGCCGTTCTTCTCCAGCTTCGCTATGCTGGACTTGCCCCTCTGCACGCTTCTGGTGACGGTATAGATGTCACTGCCGAGGTCGAACGTCAGCCTTACCTCTGCGCCGTCCGCCATGCTGGGCCTGCTCGTCGGTATGTCGGCTATCTTCACGCGCTTGTGCTCAAGGGCCGGGAACGTGCCGAAGAGCGCGAACGATATGGCGTCCATCACGGAGCTCTTGCCCGCGCCCATAAGGCCCACGAGCACGTTCACGCCCTTCTGGAACTCCATGACGCTGTGCCTATGCGTCTTCCAATCCTTGAGCTCTATGGAATTTATCACAGGATCAGCCGACCTACGCTGATATACGGAATTTATCTATAAAAAGGTGGCGTATCTGCTACAGGGCTAGCTATTTGCTTGCCAGCTTTTTTTACCTTCAGATATAATGAAATGTCCTGGCTTGCCGATTTGAGCACCGAATTGATAAGTGTGTTCTGCTGCTTGGACCACTTTCCGTTTGGCGTCCTTCTCACGTAGTCTGCCAATAGCTTTACGAATCTGAGCCTCTCATCCATCCCACGTTTAGACGTCAGATGAGCGTCTCCTGCTCTACCTCTACCTCGTTCACGCCCTCGATTTTCTTCAGCTTCTCTTCTATGCTCGATGAGCTGACCTTCGAGTCGTCGAACGCGAAGAAGGCCTTTATGACCTTAATGCCAAAAGCCACGTCTTCTGTCTGCAGGCCGTTCGGATTGAGCTTCTTTATGCCCTCGAGCGCCTTCTCGAGCTCGCCCTCCTTCGGATACACCTTGTATATAACACCTACGTCGCTCATCAGGGTCCCTCGAATCCGCACTCGTTGCACTTGTAGATGTTGGAAGTCTCCCTGCAGTGCTTGCATCTCACTATGGTGTCTTTGCCGCACCTCGGGCACTTGAACTCAGTGTACTCGTGCGTGAGCCTCCCGCACGACCTGCATTCCTTGCCGGGCAATATTGATGCCATACAATCGATCTCTTTTATAGTTTGCAATTAAGGGCAGAAGTCAGCGCCTTGCGCCTGCATGCCTGCGCCCTGCCGGCCTTCCGCGCTTCCTCGGCCTGCCCACACGCTTGGGCTTGTACGCGAATGCCGCATACAGTATTGTTGATACAGCTATAGTTAGCGCCATCAAAAGGTATATAATTACTATGCCGCTCAGCTGGATCTGCGGCGATGGCGGCGTCACGACGGGCTCCACGGTTGTGGTCTGCTGCTGCGACAACGCGCCGTATATGTTGCTCGTATCGTTGCTCAGCTGGCTCGCAAGAAGCGCGGTCTGGTATGCATCAACGGCATACGCGCCAGCAGCGCTCGCGTTGCTCGCTGTCTCAGCATTGTAATAGTAGGCCATGGCCTCGTTGGCGAACTGCGAGGCCCACACGCCGTACGTTGCGTTTGACGCCAAGGCCTTCGCTGTTGAGAGCATGGCTGACGTGCTCATGTTGCCGATTGGGCTGCCGAACGCATAGGCATAGTCGGCGCTGAATATCGCGACGGGATAATTGCCCTGCGCGTAGGCCTTGTTCGCAGCAGCCAGGTAAAGGCTTATGCCGTATGGCTCTGCCCTTGTCATCCTCGCATTGGCAATGCTCGAGAGCGAGCTCGGCACTGCCGCGGCACTGCCGCCGAGCTTGCCTGCGATGCCGTACATGTAGTTCGCAGCGGCGCACCATCCGCTGGCCTCGCCTGCCGAATATAGATCTTCAAGCACTCCGTCAGTGTCTATTGCAGTCGCGTTGTACGTGCCGATAGTAGAATTAAGCGTGTACTCGGCCCATGCCTGCCTGAGCTCCCCTCCTATTACATACTCGTAGTTTGCAGAGGTGAGTTGCGGTGCTGCCAGTGAGCCGCATTGCGCGTTAAGCGAGTTAAGGGTCTGCAGCCCGCTCTGCTTGGTCGCATCATGATGCAAAAACATGTAAGCGTTGATATAGTCCAAGAACGCCACGTCCGCGCTCGTGTAAGTATAGCCCTTGGAAGCCAGGCCCGTGCTCTGGCTCAGGTCGCTGCGCATCTGCGAAGCTATGCCGGAGAAGCCAGGCTCAGCGGCAAGGCTTGATATGGCGAAATCGGTGAAGTTTATTGTATAAGCATCGAGCGAATCGAAGGCGCTCTCGTTGCATGCGTTGCTGCACATGATGCTTGCCTGTGGCAACGAAGCTACATGATAGTTGGTAGTTGTGAAGTTGTACGAAGTTTCGTTGGCGATGCCGCTGATTTGCGAGAACGCATACGCATAGGCCTGGCTCACGTTCGCAACCTGCACCAGCGGCACTCCGAAAGTTGTCTGTATAAGCAGGTACAGCTCGTCCTCGAATGACGTGCTCGGCACAGCCGGCACGAGCACGAGGTCCAGCCCCGATGCTGCGGCAGCGGCCACCTTGTCATAGACGCCGCCTACAGCACCTATGCCACCATCGTTGCTTATCGTGCCCGTCATGGTGAAGTCTGTGCGCAGCGGCCTTCCGCTAAGCGCAGACACCGCAAGCATCGTCATCGCGCCTCCTGCGCTAGGGCCCGACACATTCGCCTGCTGATCCATTATGTAATACGAGAAGTTGTAGGCGCTGAAATTCATGCCCAAGAATGCAGCCCCTACCTCTGCTGCGGTCCTGGCCGATGCAAGCGTGTTGTTCGCTACCTCTGCCGGCCCGCTTACTGCGACAGTGCCGTTGCCGTGCGTTACGGTAAGGCCGATGAGCGTTATCGTGCCTGTATTGTTCAGGAGCACCACTGCAGGTGCATGTATCTGCGCCGTGCCTGCAATCTGGGCGCCTGCCAAGCCTGCCAGTACGAACAGCGCCATCGCCGCCAGTAGAATAGACTTCATTTGAACACGCAGAGACATATTGCATTGCAAAATTTAATAAACCATTCTGGACATTTCGCGAATTCGCCGCGCTACTGCGCGCCCTGCCTCATCACGGTCTCGTACTTCGTGCCCCTGTTCCACAGGAAATCGAAGCGGCTCTTCGCGTGCGCGTGGTCTATGCTGACTATGTGCTCGCTCTTCTTGTTTATTATGTTGAGCGGCGGTATCTTGTAGGCGCTCCTCGAGTCCATTATCAAGCGTTCGTGCTGCTGCGCTGCGTCATCCTGGTTCATGATGCGCAGCTCGAACTCTATCTTCAGGTTGTGCATCTCCTCGACGAAATCCATGTAGCTCTTCTCGAAGTCCCTGCCGAGCCTGTCTGCCCTGGTGAGCAGGCGCACCTTGCTCACGTTTCCCACGCTCTTGTCAGCGAGCCTCGTCAGGTTGTCCATCGCCTTTGGGTCGAAGTGCATGTCCAGTATGCTCACCTCGCCCTCCATCCTACCTATGAGCCTGTTCGCTATGACGAGCATGTTCGAATAGGGCCTCTCGGGGTTTATCTCTATTGGACGCGTGGCCCTGTGCTGCTGCTTGCCCGCGCTCTCGAGCATCGCAAGCACCCCGCCCACAAGGGAAAGCGCCCCGGCTATGTAGGGCGCGGAGACCTGCAGCGCGCCGAAGCTGAAGTCGGTGTCGAGTATTACCGAAAGGAGAATGAATGCGAAGGCGGAGAACGCAACGACGCTGCCTGCCAGCCTCACGTAGGCCTTGGAGAAGAGCCAGAGCACCCCTATGGCGAACATTAGCAGGGCGAACGGCAGCATTATGTAGGTTATGTGCATGCCTATTGGCAGCGACGAAGCCCTGACAAGCGTCTGCAGGATCGTGTTGCTGGGAGTTATATTGTACGTATTGAGTATCACTGCGGCTCCAGTATCAACGCCTGCAGCATATGAGAGCACCTCCATGTAGTAGAACGTCGCGAGCACGGCTAGGAAGCCCCCTGCCAGAGATATGTAAGATATGCCCTTCCAGCCTGCCATAGTGATATTTGCGAATGCTAATCTTTAAACCTTGGTCGCTGGCGATGAGAGAAGCAAGCTCTCGGAGTTCATAAAGGACATAGACGTAAAGATATACCACAGGCCCGAAGTGCACAAAATAGACCGTGCTGAAACTCCTAGCATTACAGGCACATTAACCTCATTTGAAGTCCTTTGACCTGTAGCTGCTTATTCGCCTGCATTGTCAAAGTTGAATTCGCATTCGCCAATCCTATCCTTGATAGCGTTCTCCCTGCTCAGCTTCATCTCCTGCAGAAGCTTCGCCGCTGCAGCCCTGTTCTCATCAATAAGAAGAACTACCGTCTCTATCCCGAAGTTGCCCTGCTTAAGCTTTCCGTAATTTATATCTTTGTAAAGCGTCTCGTCTATACGATTCGGATGCCAAGTAAAATCCCTCACCAGCATGTTGAAGAAGTAATCGATCGCTTTATCATCCCTTATTAAGTCGTCCGTCTCCGCATCAAGCTTGGCCGCAAGCTCTTCGATCTTGCTCTTTCTGCCCAGCACGTCGACGCACTCCTTCCTGAGGAGATGGGTAAGGGCTCTCTCATCCTTGTAGAGCTGAAATACATTGACCTGTTTGCCTGCCTGCTTTGTTCCACCAGTTTCCCCTATAGCAACAGTCTGCGCCATAGCACCATCATTCACCTATCGCCGAATCAGATATTTATTGCTTTTGAGGCGCATTTGCTAAAGCCATATACTGGGTTCTAGCACCAGGCTGCAACCATATTTATCATTTCGTGCAGCAATACTACCATGGACTACTTGTTCAGGTTCGAGCGCACGCGGCCGTTCCAGAAGGATATGATGGATGACATAACGGCTGCGCTCTCCTCAAAGCGCGACATACTGGTCAATGCCCCTACTGGCGTGGGCAAGACCGATGCAGCGCTCAGCGCTGCGCTCACCTATGCATTGAACAATGACCTCGACGTGTTCTTCCTTACGCCTAAGATATCGCAGCACAGGATTGCGGTGGATGTGCTATCAGGCATACGCTCCAAGTTCGGCCTCGACTTCAGCTTCGTGGACATGGTGGGCAAGCGAACCATGTGCGTGAACGACAAGATCAACGCCATAGAGAACGAGGCGTTCTATGCAGCGTGCGAGAATCTGGTAAAGAAGGAACGTTGCCCGTTCTTCTCAAGGGCAAAGCTCACGACCAACGCGAACGAGCTGAAGGACGTGGTTGACGCAAGCCACAACACACTCTTCGGGTTCTCGTTCGACCACGGCCTCTGCGCCTATGAGATTGCAGCAAAGCTCGCGCGCGACGCACGCGTTGTGGTTGCCGGCTACCCTCACATACTGAACCCGTACACAAGGAGCACCTTCCTGAAGAAGATAGCGCACAGCGTGGAGCGCAGCGTAATCATATGGGACGAGGCGCACAACATCCTTGAAGCCGCGAACTCTTACTTCAGCAACGCGATATCAAACTACACGATAGAGAGGGCGTCTGCCGAGCTCAAGTCTATCGGCAGCCCGATAGACCTCAGCTACCTCTCGTTCGCGCTGAAGGGCATGTCCGAGAGGCACCTCAGAACAAAGGCCGAGGCGTTCATCGGCATTGACGACATGCCGGAAGAGATAACCGCAGGCTCGGAGCAGCTCACGGCCTCGCTGGAGCGCGCAGGGCTCGAGTTCATAGAGCAGAGCAGGGCCAAGCGCTCGTCGCTGATGCACCTGGCGAAGTTCCTTGAGGAATGGAAGGCTGAATCGGACTCCATAGCTCGCATAATGATCCGCAGGAACGACAGGCTGCGCCTGACGCTCAGCTGCCTCTACCCCGATCGCTCGGTGCCGGTGTTCGGCGAAGCGTACTCGAACATATTCATGAGCGCCACGCTGGTGCCGCTGGATATGCATGCGAATCTCCTCGGCGTGGGTGATGCGATGCTGAAGAGCTACGGCTCCCCGTTCCCGCAGGCGAACAGGCGCGTCTTCATAGACGCAAGCGTGACTACGAAGTACGAGCACAGGTCGCAGCTGGAATACAAAAAGATAGCCTTGAACATAATGTCGATAAAGGCAAGGGTGCCTGGCAACCTGGCCGTTTTCTTCCCCAGCTTCGACGTGCTGGACAGCGTGCACAGGCACATGGCAGACGTATCGATATTCAGGCAGCGCCGCGACATGAAGAACGTCGCCGTTGAGCAGCTGATCACCAATTTCAGGGAAAGCCAAGACAGCATGCTCTTCGCGGTCATGGGAGGCAGCCTAAGCGAGGGCATAGACTATCCGAACAACTCAATAAAGGGCATAGTGATAGTGGGCATACCCCTAACGAAGCCCGATCTGGAGCTGAGCGCCAAGATAAGTTACATCAACAAGAAGTTCACAGGCAGGGGCAGCGAATACATGTACACCATACCTGCCGTGATAAGGGCCGTGCAGGCAGCGGGCAGGGCGATACGCAGCGAGACCGACCGCGCCGTGATAGTGCTGATGGACATGCGCTACGGCTGGCGCATGTATTCCAGCCTAGTAAGGAATTCGATACCTATAGAAGACACCAGGAACTACATCTCGCGTATCGACGAGTTCTGGAAAAAGGCCATAGAAAGCAGCCGCACAACGCCTTTGCAGGATGATTGACTACTAATTTGTATACAAATGTTTATACATGTTTACAAAATACCCTATTATGCGCATGGATAGCGTCGTCATCAGTGTCAGAATAAAGCAGAAAGTAAAGGGTATGCCGCTCATTGGCTCGTCAGCGATTGTCAAATACTTTTCTAAAGAACCAGGCTGGCAAGCAGTCGAGTGGTATATAAGCATTTCATCAACGGTGCCTCTTGCTCTGCCAGAGCTTGGGAATGCGCTGCTCAAAAAACTGAGTAAGAAGGAGATAGATGAAGACACTGCGAGCAAGATACTGGAAGGATATTCGTCTAGTGCGATTCTGCTGGACCAAAACAAATACCTTCTGACGGCGTTCGTCATAGCGTCCAGCACCGGGCGACATTCTGCGACAGCCTGTTCCTCGCTGCTGCCTTGACTGACGGCAATCAGATGCTAAATACTGTACCGACCCTACAGCGCCCCATATATCAGCGCGTACAGCGCTATCCCTATGCCTATGCCGAAAAGCAGGGGAGGTATGGCAGGCAGGGCGCGCCTGTACCTGCGCAGTATGTACATGGTCAGCGCAAGCCCCAGCACCGCGCCGAATATCACGAACATGCTCAGCGTGAAGCTCAGGAACACCTTGTAGGCTGCTATTGCAACCATGAGCGGCACGGCAAGGTCGCCTGTTCCAAGGCCGACGCTAGCCACCATGGGCACCATGCCCTTCAGCCCCTTCTGGTGTATCTTAGTGATGTGCCCGCCGGCCTTCTTGAATTCGACAAGCTCCCTGTTGTACTGGCTTAGCTCGGCAGCGCTCAGGCTGCTCTTCGGCACGGCCTCGACCTCGTGCACATCCACCATGAAGGCGAGGTTCTGCTTCTGCACAGCGTCAGCCAGCGTTATCATGTGCTTCGTGATGAACACGGCAACGAAGTCATATACGGCGAGAAGCGCCATGAGCACCAACGCCACCACGAAGCCGAAGCCAGCGCCAAGCGCCACGCCAACGCCTATGCTTGCTAATATGGCGGTGGCGTTCCTGAGCCAAGGCCTCATGTTCTTCGCTATGACCAATGCTATGCCGAGCGCGCCTCCTGCTATGAATGCGACGGGCACTGTGCTGCTGAGTATTGTTACTGCGGCGCCCGTGAGCTCAGACAGCAGCACCGAGAACACTATTGCCGAGGCCACGAATATTACAAAGCCCTCGAAGAGCCTATACACTCCTATGTAGAACTTCATGAGCAGTATCATGAGCACCGTGATCGCTATTATGTACGCTATGAAGAAGAGCGCTGTGCTGGGCCCTGACACCACCTGCACGCTCGCCACCTGCTGGTACGTTGCGCCGTTGAAGAGCAGCGCCGCGAGGAACAGCCCTGCAAACTGTACGATCATGAACATTACGAGTATCTGAAGAAGCTGCCTGCCCTCTATTACCCTGACACCCAAAACCAGCGCCCCGTTACTCCGCCTCGTGCTTGACTATCTTCACTATGCCCTGCCTCGGGCTGAACACGTCGCCGCTCCTCTCCAGCTCGGTTATGTACTTAGTGGCAGTCGCGGAGTCTATGCCGACCTTGCTTGCTTCCTCTATGACGCGCTGCATCTTCGCCACCTGCTCGCTCTCCTCGAGGCTCTTTATTATCCCGAGCATTATGTTTATCTTGTCGACCTTCTCTCTTGGCATGCCCGTCAGTATCGTGTCGATGTCTATGCGCCCGCCCCTGTCGACCGCAAGCGTCTTCAGCATGAACTCGCTCAGCGTTATGGCCCTGTCCGCGTCGGACACCTCAACCGTGTCGGCCAGCCTCGCCTTCGCGCTGGCCTCGCTCATCCTTACCAATCCCTCTATCTGCCTCGGCGTGATTGGCGTCGCGCCCTGCCGCACGCCCGCCTTCCTCAAGTCTATGTAGTAATCGGCTATGCGCTTTGACGCCTCCTCGCTGAGCCTCGGATTGATGTTCCTCCTCGCATAGGCGATGTACTTCCTGAGCAGCTCGCCGTCGAGCGGCGGCAGCTCCACATGCACGGAGCTCTGCACTTCCGCGATGGCTGCGCCCGCAGCCTCGTGCTGCACGAGTATGTGCCTCGCTATGTTCCTGTCGAGCTCTTCGTCCATTATGTCCTTTATCGGGAAAATGAGGTCGAACCTTGATAGCAATGTGGGCGGTATGTCGAACTGGTCTGCAGGGTAGCTGTGGGGGTCGAACCTGCCGAACTTCGGGTTCGCTGCGGCGAGAACCGCTGCCTTGGCGTTGAACGTTGCTATGATGCCCGCCTTGGCCACGCTTATCGTCTGCGACTCTAGCGCCTCGTGGAGTGCGGCCCTGTCGTCATCGCTCACCTTGTCGAACTCATCGATACAATTGTGCATGTACACGAGCGAACCCTCGTAGTTGTGCCATCTGGCTACGCTCAGGTCATAGACATATCCATCGTAAGGCACCCTCTCCACCTTCATCACCCTTTCCGTGCCCCTTACGACAGCGTACCGTTTGGGCTTTATCTCGATGTTTGTCTCCCTATTCGCCTTTGCGCTGTAGGGCCTGATTGTCTCGATAAGCAGCGTTATGTCTCCGCCCGTGACCTGTATGATCGGGATTTTCCCTCTTAAGTCATGTATGCGCGCATATATACCAAGCCTTCTCAACGCGTATAGAATGACGCGAAGTTCGTGCATTGACTTTGTGGGATACATGCGCATGGCAATTATCTTACCACCTACATGGTTGAAATCCCCGTCCGTGTCAAAGACCCCTGCGATGAATGCCGAAAGTGCCCTGTCGTTCAGCATCAGTATGTTGTCTATTGACGGATGCTTTAGGAAGAAGTTAACGCGCTCCACGAACATCTCGTTGCTGGTCCACATCTGGTACATCCTGGAAACCAGCATGTAGACCTTGCCGTCGTGGCCCTTTAGCTCGCGCATCCTGTCCTTCTTGTCGTAAAGCGAAAATACTGCAGATCTCGCCATCACGTTGTTGATGACGTCCATGTTCTTTTTGGACTGCGAAATTATCACGCTGTCGTTCCTTATGTGACCGTCGCCGTAAACGCATCCGAGCACATAGGCATCATCCTCGCTAGTGTCAAGGGTGGCCACCGGCCCGGTCACTCTGGTCGGGGCCCTAAGCACGTAGCCCTCCGCAAGGTCCTCTGCCCTTACCCACAGATTCTTTACGTGGGTCAGCCTTTTGAACCTGTGGTCTGGCGTCACGTCAATGCTCAAACCAGATGCGAACGTCAGTCTGACAAGTTCGCCAGAATATCTCCTTCGCAATATTGCGAATGCCTGCTGTTGTAACATATCTGTCTTCCTATTCACATCGTATACGGTGACTGGCACAGCCACCTTTTTGGCCTCCATGCCATGCTTCGTTGCATAGATAGGGCCGGCCTGTTCGTCCCAAAGCCTTTCAGCTGTTATAAGACGCTGACCTTCATACAGCTCAGTGTCTGCAGCCATGCATACTACTCCGCCGCTTCCAAGCACAAGCGCCCCCGCTTTCAAAACCCAGCCTCCTTCTGAAAAGTCATCGCGCTCGGCTATTGCAGTCAAGCCTCCGCCAGTCACTGACTTGCCGCTGACGTATATGCCCTTAGGAACGAGCCTTGAAACTGCCTGCAATATCCTTGTCTTAGCGCTTCCAGGGTCGCCTATGAGCAGTATGTGCATGTCGCTCCTGACTGGGCCGCCGTCTATCAGTGTCTTGCCCGTCGTGCCCCCGAAGAGCTGCAGAGCGACCGCCTGCTTTATCTCGTCATAGCCGTATATCGACGGTGCTATCGATTTGGCTATCTTGTCGAATATCTGCGGATCCTTGCCGAGCTCGCGTATCTGGCGCTCCTCTTCGTTGCCTATGTCCAGCTCTGCAAACTCCTTCTGCTTCGGCATTATCGAGTTGGTCTCGAGGAACATGGAGTACATGTTAGGGTCGACCTTGCCCCTCGTGTTCTTTCTGGGCCGTATGCGCAGTATGCCCGTCAGCTCTATCCTGTCGCCGGGTATGACTGTATTGACAAGGTCATCTTCAAGCCACACCTCAAGCTGCCACGTCGGTGTGTTGCCCCTCAGCTTCTCCAACGGGTCCTGCACGGCTATCTTCTGCAGGTTCACGAACTGCGATTCTTCCTCTACCAGCTTCATCGAGCGCCTCTTGCACTGCGGGCATATCTCGGGTGGGTCCTCCTTGTCGATTATCACAGGCACGCGGTTGCCGCAGAATGTGCACTCGTATGTGCCTATCCTGACGCGCGGGCTTATGTCCGAGCGCTTGACTATCAGGCTGTCGAGCATTATGAGCTTGCCTATGAAGGCAGAGCCGACATCCTGCACCATCGGCATGTTGACGTTCTGGTTGAAGAAGCGCACATGCGGCTCGAAGATGCCGAAATCCACGTCGCTCATCTTGCCCTTCAATGATGCGTTTGCAGCATCGAGTATGAGCTCTGGCTTGTCTATTAGCTCGCCAGCCAGCTCAGGATCGAACTTCTCTAGGTCCCTTACGTTGACCTGCAGGCTGCGCTTTCCCGGGAAGCCTATGATAAGGTCGTTGATGCCCTCGCGGTAATACCTCTCGAAGAAATCGTCGAACCTCTGCTTTATCATCTCCACAGCGGCTTCAGCCATGCAAACCCCCAACCAACTTCCAAAGGCACGCTGCAGCGTTTCTGCAGCAATGTCAATATTGCCAACGAAGAGGTATAAAGCCTTCGCACATAATCATTTAAAAGGCGCCAAAGCAAGCCCTATAGCGGAAGTCACCACGCCGCGCAGCATCGGTGCTCAAACATGTCCGAAAAAATACCAACCAAAGACAGAATAATAGTCACGTCCGCCCTGCCATACTCCGAGGCAGTGCCGCACCTCGGCAACTTCGTAGGCTCTATACTGCCTGCGGACGTCTTCGCCAAGTACCTTGAGATGAAGGGCGAGGACTACATATTCATATGCGGCTCGGACCAGCACGGCACGCCGATAGAGATCATGGCGCTTAAGAAGGGCGTAGAGCCCATGCAGCTATCCAATGAGGTGCACGAGGAGATAAAGAAGGTGCTTTCAGACTTCGAGTGCAACTTCACGTACTACGGAAAGACCGACTCGGAGCAGAACAAGGCAGCAGTATACGAACTGATTGGCGCGCTCAGCAAGAACGGCTGCCTGACCGAGACGGAACGCACCCAGCCTTACTGCCTGGTGGACAAGCGCATACTCACCGACAGGTTCATAGAAGGCACGTGCCCCTACTGCGGCGCCAGCGATGCGAGGGGCGACCAGTGCGACAACTGCGGGCACCTGCTCGATCCGAGCGACCTGATAAAGCCGCACTGCGTGATATGCGGCTCTGAAAAAATAGAGTTCAGGAAGACGAAGAACCTTGCACTTGACTTCCCGAAGCTGCAGCCTGACATACTTGCATTCGTAAGGTCGCATTCGAAGAACAACTGGAGCAAGAATGCTGTGAACAAGACGCTGAGCTACATCGAGCAGGGGCTCAAGCCGAGGGACATAACGCGCGACATGAGCTTCGGCTTCCCGGTGCCGATAAAGGGCTTCGAGGGCAAGAAGATATACGTCTGGTTCGACGCGGTAATAGGGTACATAGGCATAACGCGCGAGTGGTCGGACTCGAAATGGAAGGCCTACTGGAAAAGCCCTGGGACGAAGCTCATACAGTTCATGGGCAAGGACAACATAGAGTTCCACACGATGATGTGGCCCGGCATACTGATAGGCGCGAACGACGGCTATGTGCTACCGCACACGATAATGGCGTACGAGTACCTGAACGCCAAGGGCCTGAAGTTCTCGAAGAGCCGCGGCATAGGCCTGAACATGCAGAACTCGCTCGGCATAATGCCTGCTGACTATTGGCGCTTCGCGCTCATGCACATGCTTCCAGAGAACGCAGACTCTGAATTCACGATCGCGGGCTTCGTAGAGATAGTGAACAAGATAATGAACGACAAGATCGGCAACCTGGTGAACAGGACGCTCACCCTGCAAGCGAACAATACTGCGCTGGGATGTTCGCCAAGAAGGGCAGAGCAGGTCGGCGCGCAGATAAAGGAGTACATGGAAAACTTCGAGAGCGTGAGGATGCGCGAGGCCCTTCATAACGTGATACGCATAGCAGAGCTTGGCAACGAGACGATGAGTGCCGAAGAGCCATGGGCGCTCGCGAAGAAGGCGCAGGGAAGCGCAGAGGCGGCGCAGAAGTTCAAGTCAGTGATGGGCACGCTGATAGACATAGTGCACGTGCTCGGGGTGTTGCTCTATCCATTCACTCCTGCAGCTAGCGCTTCCATACTGGGCTATTTCGGCCAGCGCGCAGTCCCAACCCTGAAGGCGCTCGACGGGCCAAAGCAGGTTACAGGCTCTGCAGGAGTGCGGCCGATCTTCAGGAAGGTAAGTGCAGAAGAAGTCAAGAAGATGGAGAAGTTCTCCGGCGCGTAACGGTCAGTGCACCTTGGCCCCTACCGCCAGTTCCCTGTCGGGCTTGAGCAGGGATATGCTGCCGTTGTCTTCTGCGGCGAGCAGCATGCCCTGCGACACGAAGCCCGCGATTTCCTTCGGGTCGAGGTTCGTCACCACTACTACGAGCCTGCCGATGAGCTCCTCCTTGGTGTAAACATCCTTTATCCCTGCAGCTATGTCTCTGGTGCCGAGCTCGCCAAGGTCGACCCTCATCTTGTATATGGGCTTCCTTGCCTTTTCGTGGTCCTGCACGTCAACTATCCTGCCTACCCTGATGTCAAGGTTGGAGAATTCCTGTATCGAAACCAAAATACCACCTGCACATAATTCAAGCCAGCGCCTGCTAAATACCCATTGGAAAAAGCAGCGCTGCCTGCCAAAATATTGAACGATATGTTTAAATATGAAGCCGGCCTATGCGCACTTGCTTGTTTGCGTGATTCAATGGATGCGGTAAAGCCTGCCAATGCATCGGTGCCTGCCATCAGGCTTCGCAGCTACGAGAAAAGCCATTCCTGCGGCATAATACTTGTGGCAAAAAACGATGGTGTTTGGTACGTTGCTGAGATGCTCCAGAACGACAAAACCTTCGGCAGGCCTGACGGATACGTGCCTGCGGTTGACATAGGTGCAAAGGGAGAGATGCTCCCCGGCGAAACAGAGCGCCAGACCGCAATGCGCGAACTGTTCGAAGAAACTGGCCTGCAGGGATTCGAGCCGGTCGGTGACTTCAAGGCCACAGAGGGCCCATATTTGATGAGCCGCTGGGATAACGGGCGCCCGACGGATAAAGTTGAGAAAACCATCACGTACTATCTCAGCATAGTGCCATATTACGTCCTGGAGGAAATACGTCTTTCTAGGGAGCACATAGCATATTCGGTCAACCCTCTGTCGATGGTAATTGGGAAGCTCAATGTAACGTCCCCAAAAAGGGCCGAGATCTTGGCTGAGGTGCGCGAATACCTGCTGACACGCGACATCAAAGAAAGCAAAGAGCGGCGCAGTCTCGACGACGTACTTGCGAACTACAGGCTCATCTTCGGGCCTGAACCCTGAGCCTGACTGTTGACGCACAACAAGTGCTAAATACTTTTTTATGGAAAACTCTTTGGGACAAAGCTGCATTCTCTTTTCTGTATTTCAAGACGGCAGCGAGTTCAAGTTGGTTTAATGAGCTTATCTAGCAGACAGGTGCATGCGTCGTCGCACACCAAGAGCAGGGGCAATGGCAAGTACAAGACGAAGTTCAGGGACAGGAGGCGGAGCGAGAGCGGCAACTACTTCTCCGCAACGAAACTGGCCGAGGGCAACGAGTCGATCGCCGTGAGGCACCGCGGAGGCTCGGTCAGCGTCAGGCTGAAGAAGGCCGGAGAGGCGAACCTGCTGACAAAGGACGGCTACAAGAAGGTCAAGATAAAGGGCGTCCTCGAATCGAAGGACAACCGCAACTTCGCCAGGCAGAACATACTGACCAAGGGCACGATAATCAACACCGAGCTCGGCAAGGCGGTAGTGATAAACAGGCCCGGCAGGGACGGCGCTGTCACGGCAAGGCTAATAGAGTGATGAAATGCCTGAGCGCGTATACGTATGCGACGAGGCAGAATACCAGGCCCTGAAAAAGGCGCTTGAGTACGACCCCTACCTTGACAAGAGCCTCGACGACGAGAAGCTCAGGGCGCTCAAGGACGACAAGTACGCTAACGTAATATTCTCCAGGCAGGAGTACAGCCTGAGGGAGGGCGCGGCCATGGGGCTCGAGAAGGGCAAGTACTACCTCTACATAAAGGCGAACGACGACTTCCTGAAGAGCGCTGACGACAGGCTGGCGCACGAATTCAAGAGTGTCAAGCGCGCGCCTCCAGATGCAGAAAGCAAGGTAATCGCCCTGATAAACGAAGAGCAGTCGAAGGCCAATGAGGGCTTCGGCAGCATATTCGGTGGATGAATGAACCTCATAAGCTCTGTCGACCTGTCAAGGGACCAGATAGAGAAGATCTTCGAGATCGCCGACAACCTGAGCGAGGGGCATGAGGAGGCTGCGCTCAAAGAGGGCTCACTGCTCGCGCTGTTCTTCCAGAAACCGTCGACGCGCACGCGCGTCTCGTTCGAGGCGGCCATATCCCAGCTCGGCGGCACGGGCATATACATAGATGCTGCAACATCGCAGTTCAGCCGCGGCGAAACGCCTTCTGACACAGCGCGCATACTCAGCAGCTATTGCGACTTCATAGCTGCCAGGCTCGACAGCCATTCCGACATGACTGCATTCGCAGATGGCTCTTCTGTGCCCGTGATAAACGCGCTCACAGACAAGGAGCACCCCACGCAGGCGCTGGCCGACATGTACACTGTGCGCGCCCACAAGAAGGACCTGCGCGAAGCCAAGATCGCATTCCTGGGCGACATAGCTGCAAACACTGCCAATTCGCTGATGGTCACGGCGGCAAAGCTCGGCGCTGAGATAGAGCTTATCGGCCCCAAGGGCTACAATCCAGAAAGCGCGTACTTCAACAAGGCCCGCGAGTACGGCAACATACGCGTGTATGATTCATTGGAAGAGGGCCTGGACGGCGCGAACTTCATCTACGCAGACACCTTCGTGAGCATGGGCCAGGAGAAGAATGCTGATGCGCGCAGGAAGCTCTTCGCGCCCTACCAGCTCAACGCCAAGGCGCTTGCCCTTGCGGCTCCCGACGCGCTGGCCATGCACTGCCTGCCGGCGCACCGCAACGAGGAGATAACGAGCGACGTGCTCGACGGTCCACGCAGCATAGTCTGGGAGCAGGCGAAGAACAAGCTGCTCATAGCCAAGGCCGTGCTGATATTCCTGTCGCTTTGATGCCTTCTGGCATGCTTTTATAGATTTTGTGAGCGTTATCTGGATTATGGGACTGCTCAAGAGCGTTGCCATCCTTGCAATCGTCGTGATAATAATCATCGGCATAGGCGTCGCGGCGCTGGAGCTGCTCCACGGCCCATCGTCCCACCCAATCACGTCTTCGCAGGCGGTGCAGTTCGTTACCTCGGATCTCAAGCAGGCCAGCCCTACAGCCAACATAACAGTGATAAACGTATCCGAATCGGCGCTCAAGGCCGGGAGCTGGGACGTCGTCGTGAGCCTGATCTACAATTCCACATCTCCATGCCCAACATTTTTGGTCGAGCAGTTCGATTACCCTGCCGTGACGCTGGTGCCGAGCATAGAGGACCTTTACACAAGCGCCTGCCAGGTATACGGCCTCTCGAACGCTCCTAGCTACATAATATCCGCGCCTCCCGTAGCTATAACGCGCGCCTACATGCTGCGCAATGCCTCTATAATGAACTACATAACAGACTACGGCTACAACTACACGATCGTGCATGCGCGCTTCGGCTCCATAAGCGCCAACTCGACGCCTCTTGGCATGCAGTTCAACGACTCATGGCTGATAAACTACAGCGCATCTGGCGCAAAGCAGTCGCTTTACGTGGTGATGGATACGTCGGGCACGAGCATACTGGGAACCTACACCCAGAACAGAACCGCGCAGTAAGGAGATGTAGCCGCCCGGCGGAGCATCCTGCATTTCCAGCATCGATTTTTGGCATATTTTTAGTATCAAAAAACATAGACAGATAAATGAACTTTTCCATCAATAAAAGAATTTTACTTTACTACACGCATCATTGTGCGTGTTTGCGCATACTACAACAAATACGTCGGGCAACAAAAGGCTTTTAAACGTTATCAGTTCAATTTTGCTTGACCAGGGGATAAGTATGAGCGACCTTGTAAACGAACTGCTAGGCGGAAATGTAAACAACACCAGTTCTGAGGAGCTGGGATCGGCGCAGATAAAGATTGTGACGGTGGGGATAGGCGGGGGCGGAGGCAACACCGTAAACCGGCTCATCAAGACGGGCGTGAAAGGCACGGAGTTCGTTGCGATCAACACTGATTTTCAGCATTTCAAGATTCTTGACGACCGCATAAAGAAAATCCTGGTCGGCAAGAACATAACGCGCGGCCTGGGCGCAGGCGGCGACCCGCTCATAGGCAAGAAGTGCGCAGAAGTAGACAGGCCGCTCATCGAGAAAGCCTTTGAGGGTGCGCAGCTCGTGTTCCTGTGCGCAGGAGAGGGCGGAGGCACGGGCACCGGCATAATACCAGTGGCAGCTCAGATCGCGAAGGAGCAGGGCGCCATAGTCGTGGCAATGGTCACATACCCGTTCGACCTCGAGAGGCTCAGGAAGGTCAAGGCCGAGGAAGGCATACAGGAGCTCAGGAAGTACGCGGACAGCGTCATAATCCTGGACAACAACAGGCTCGTGAAGCTGGTGCCAAACCTTCCCATGTCTGATGCTTTCGCAATGGCCGACGAGGTATTGGCCAAGGCAATCGGCGGACTGGTATGGACGATAACGCAGCCAAGCCTGATAAACATAGACTTTGCCGACGTTCGCTCGATAATGGGCTCTGGCCAGGTGGGCTTCATAGCAGTGGGCATGGGCAAGGGCACGGACAAGGTCAACATAGCGAGCGAGAGCGTGCTGAAGAACAAGCTGCTCGACGTCGACTTCGAGAACGCGAAAGGTGCTCTCATACACATAAGCGGCGGCGGTTCGCTGACAATAGGCGACGCGATAAAGGCCGGCGAGATAATAACAGACCGCATGGACCCGAAGGCGAACATCAAGTGGGGCGCAAGGCTCATACCTGGCTACGACGACATGATAGAGATCGTGGCCATAGTGACGGGCGTCAAGGGTTCGAGCATAGTCGGCAAGTTTGAGGAGAAGCCTAAGAACCCGTACAGCGATCTGGAGATAATAGGCTGACGCGCATCACATTTAATGGTGACCGGTATGATGGACGACCAAGACGAATTCGTAGCGAAGCTGGCAGTCGTAGGAGTTGGAGGCGGAGGCAGCAACCAGATCAACAGGCTCTATGCGAGCGGCATAAAGAGCGCCAAGACTATAGCGGTCAATACTGACGTCAAGCACCTCAACATAGTCAAGGCGGACAAGAAGCTGCTGATAGGCAAGGAGATAACGCGCGGCCTGGGCGCCGGAGGCTTCCCCGAGATCGGCATGAAGTGCGCCGAGGCGAGCCAGAGCGAGATAGCTGAGGCAATAAGCGGCTACGACATGGTGTTCGTGAGCGCAGGCATGGGCGGAGGCACGGGCGGCGGCGCAGCGCCGGTCATAGCAAAGATAGCTAAGGAGCAGGGCTCGCTCGTTGTGGCGTTCGTAACATACCCGTTCGCCCTTGAGAGGAGCAGGCGCGCCAAGGCAGACTGGTCGCTGGAGCAGCTCAGCAAGAATGCTGATACCACCATAATAATAGAGAACGACCGTTTGCTCAGCTATGCGCCCAACTTACCAATAGAGAAGGCGTTCGAATTGGTTGACAACATAGCTGCCAATGCAGTGAAGGGCATAGCGGACACAGTGATGATGCCCAGCCTGATAAACCTGGATTTCGCGGACGTGCGGGCGGTGCTGCGCGATGGCGGCTCAGCTCTGATAAACATGGGCTTCGGCTCTGGTCAGGACAAGGTAAGCAAGGCTGTAAAGTCAACTACGATGCACCCATTGCTCAACGTAGACACGTCAGGCGGAAAGAGCGCGCTGGTGCACGTGGCAGGCGGCATGTCGCTCACGATAGATGAGGCAACGAAGATAGGGGAGGGCGTCACGGCATCGCTCAATCCCAAAGCGAACGTGATATTCGGAGCCAGGCTAACGCCTGAGATGAACGACCAGATACGCGTGATGTCGATAATAACAGGCGTGACACCGAGGTTCAGCGGGCCGGTGCACATGACCGAAAGCATCGGCAACACAGAGTTCCTGTCGGGCATAGACCGCATCTACTGAACGGGCCTGCCGTACCTCATGCAGGGCCCCTCAAGCGAAGCGGCACGCACGCTTTTATAGACCTTTCTACCTTAATTAGTGTTGTTTTTCTTTATGCACGCCCTAGTGGTTTTGCCATGGCTGACGAAGAGATATTGCGAACCCCGATGAAGGAAATCAGGGTGAACCGCTATATAGTTATAGACGGGATACCGTGCAAGGTAGTCGACATAGAGATAAGCTCTCCCGGCAAGCACGGGTCGGCCAAGATGCGCGTAACTGCCATAGGCATATTTGACGGCCAGAAGAAGACGCTGCTCAAGCCAAGCCATGACGATGCGGACGTGCCTGTCATAAAGAAGAAGCGCGCGCAGGTGGTTTCCGTTAACGGTATGAGCGCGCAGCTCATGGATCCCGAAACATACGAGGTCTACGACCTGCCTATACCGCAGGAATTGGCAGGCAGCGTGACTGCTGGCAACGAGGTCGAGATAATAGAGGCGATGGGCAGGCGCGCGATATCCAGACCTGTCAATGCGGGCGAGTGAATGGAACTCAGGATAACGGAAGACAAGGAGAACAAGCTCATAGGCAGGAGAGAGGTAGAGTTCGTCATAGACGGAGAGGTTAGCACTCCCCCGACTTCAGAGGTGGCGAAGGAGCTGTGCAAGAAGCTCAACCTCAACCCTGACAACACGATTGTAACATCGATAAGGCAGCAGTTCGGCCTCAGGCGCGCCGTATGCACCGCCCATTCATACAGCGACAAGCGCGCCATGGAGAGGTACGAGAGACGGCACATCGCGGCGCGAGCGACCAAGCGCTCATCGAAGGGCGCGAAGAATGCCGCAGAGGAAGCACCAAGCCAGGAGCCCAAGCCCGAAAAGGAGGCGAAGCCGGTTAAGCAGGAGCACAAAGGGAAGCATGA
Organism: Candidatus Marsarchaeota archaeon; assembly: GCA_023473665.1. Lineage (NCBI taxonomy): Archaea > Thermoproteati > Thermoproteota > Candidatus Martarchaeota archaeon. Next base: position 132,326 of record JAMCYM010000003.1, read on the forward strand.
GGCGAAGGAGGGCCAGGCGGAGCACCAGGCGCCGCAGGCCAGCGATGCGTGATTAGATGGCGGAGAAGAAAGAGCAGAAGAAGAGCTTCAAGGCCTACAAGCCCGGGAAGCTGTGCCCGAAGTGCAACGTCCGCATGGCGGAGCATTCGGACCGATATTCGTGCGGAAGGTGCGGCTATACTGAATTCAAGCCGCAGAAGAAAGCAGGTGCCTGATTGGCGTACGGGAGGCGCAAGCGGAACATCGGCGCGCATGCGCACTCAAGCCGCGCGGGTTATTCTTTTGAGGCAAGCCATCCCAACATAAGGTACATATTCTATTTGTCGCTGGCAGTATGCATTCTGCTCGGTTTCATAGTGTTCGGCGCGCTGTATGCCGCGGGGCTGGTGAACCTTGCAACGGCCGAGGCCGGTTCATCGATGGCGCTCTCGCTGTTCTTCCTGCTTGTCGTTTTCTCATACCTGCTCTGGAGGGGCCGCACGCTCAGGCAGATAATATCATCGCTGGGGCTCTCGCGCTCTGCGCTGACCGCCAGGAACATAGGCATAGGCGTTGCGTTGTTCGCAGCAATACTCGTCGTCGAGCTCGCTATCGGGGCGTTTTCTGTCGTTACGGGCATAAGCCTGCCTACCAACACGGCGCAGATATTCTCCGGCCTGCCCGCATATTTCCTCGCGTTCGCATTGATAGTGGCGCCGCTGGACGAGGAGATTCTGTTCAGGGGGTTCATGGTTCCGCGCATAGGCATAGTGCTCAGTGCCCTGCTCTTCGGCCTGCTGCACCTGCTCAGCTACCTCTCCATATCGGAGTTTATAGCCGCGCTGGCCTTCGGCCTGCTAGCCGGCTACGTCTTCAGGCGCACGGGCTCTCTCTATCCCAGCATAGCGGCGCACATGCTGGTCAACGCTCTAGGCATATTGGCGCTGATCGCCTCAATGGCGTTGTAGTGATGCTATGCTCAGGGTTGCGATGGTAGAACCGGAATACCAGATCAACCTCGGATACGCTGCAAGGGTGCTCAAGAATTTCGGCCTAAAGCGCATCTACCTGATAAACCCCAAGTGCGATTACAAGGGCAGGCAGGCCTTGAAGTACGCAAAGCACGCCAGCGACATTCTCGAGCATGCTGTCGTGTGCAGCAGCATAGGACAGGCATCTAAGGGCAGCCTGCTCGTCGGCACAACAGCATTGTGGCGGAAGACAGAGGCAGGCATGCACAACGTATACACGCTTGAGGGCGCAAGGCGCCTCATGCGCCGCTCCCGCGACGTCACATTGCTCATCGGCCGCGATGGCACGGGCCTTACCAGGGAAGAGCTGGCCGGCTGCGATGCCACCGTATTCATACCGGCTTCAGACGACTATCCTACGCTTAACATAACGCATGCCCTGGCCATCATGCTCTACGGGCTGCTATATGCGGAACACAGCAAAGCGCACAGCGAAATAGGCAATCTCTACGCCGGTCCGCGCGATATCGCTGTGGTGAAGAAGCTATTCGACTCGTTCATAGCAGGCAAGGGCTACATACGCGACAAGCGCTCCGTATCGAACGCGTTCTATCACATGATAAGGAGATCCGCGCCTACGAAGCAGGAACTGCGCACGCTCGCAGCTGCATTCTCGCTGAGAGCCGCAGCCGCAAGCAAAACAGGGAAAAGAAAAAAGGGCTGAACAGTCAGGCCTGTGGCTTCTGCTTCTTTATTATCTTTACCTTTGCCGGAGTGAGCAGTATCTTCTCGTTGTCCAGCATGGCTATGTCGCCGTTCATCTTGGATATATAATCCTTGAGCGTGTCTATCATTCCCTTCAGCGTGTTCTGCCTCTTGGACATCTCGGCTATGTTCATGAGTATGAGATTGCGCTTGTTCAGCTCCCCCTCTATCAGGGCGATGTCCTCCTCGCCTTTGAGCACAACCGGCTTTACGTAGAAATCAGCCGGCTCGTTGAGCACGTCAACGTTCTCCATCTCCTCCGAATTCATGTACTCTTCGACGTTAAGCTCCTTCGAGAGTCCGAGCCCTTTTCCCATTCTATCAAAAATACCCATGTGGTCACCATGTAGGTCGTGTCACGCTATATTCCATGTTATATTTTTTAAACCTTTCTGTAAGCGGCGCATAACGGAAGTGTCCGTCGACGGCAAATTCCGGTGCATTCCTGGCCCTTCAGGAAGCATGCTCTCTGATAAGGTTTAAAAGTCTATTTGCATATGCTTACTGAGTAAATGCTGCAGCTCAAGCGCGTATACGAAAAGGCCGAGATAAGGGACGGCACGCGCATACTCGTCGACAGACTCTGGCCGAGGGGGATAAGGCGGAGCACTGCGACCGTAGACCTGTGGATGAAGAACGTTGCGCCGAGCAAGGAGCTCAGGAAGTGGTTCCTTCACGACCCGGCGAAATGGCAGGAGTTCAAGAAGCGCTACAGGGCGGAGCTGCGCGACAGCAGGGCCTTCCTAAAGCTCGTCGAGATTGCGCGCACCACGGATCCGCTTACGCTGCTCTACGCGGCGCGCGACACGAAGCGCAACAATGCAGTGGTGCTCATGTCGATGCTCAAGCAGCGCCTGGAAAACATTAGGCTCCACGAGCGCTAATCACTTAATGCCTTCGATGAGCCTGTAGTGCATCTTCATCATGCACCTGTCCATCACGAAGAGCATGCCATGCTCGTCAGCGAACCTTTGCGCCCATTCGCTCACTATGCCCTCCTGCAGCCACAGCGCCTTGGCCCCTATCTTCAGCGCCTCCTCGGCAATTTTCGGCACTTCTGTTGCAGGCCTGAACACATCCACCACGTCGACCTGCTCTTTTACGTCCGCCAGGCTGGCATAGGCCCTCTCACCGAGTATTGTGCTGGCATTCGGGTTGACAGGTATTATCCTGTAACCATGCTGCTGCAGATACTCGGGCACGTCGTGGCTGGGCTTGCCCTCATTCCTGGAGCAGCCCACTACTGCTATAGTGTGGAAAGCCCTTAGTATGCGCTCCGCCACAACGTCTGCGCTTGCCATCATACCATTCGGTGCCCGTGCATTATTAATATCTTGGCCGGCAATACAAACCGATGGGTTACGCCATAGTGGACACGAGCTCCATACTTTTCGGCCTTGCGCACAGGAAGGACGTCTTCGAGATAGTGGAGCGCTCGCTCCCGGGCTATGCACCGCTCATATCCAAGGGCATAATGCGCGAGCTGGGGCACCATTCGCTGAACAAGGGCACCAATGGAGCCGCAGCCAGGGCCGCCCTCTCCATACTAAAACTTAAAAAGATTAGAGTTGATAATACAAGCAGCAACGTCGACTCCTGGATACTGAGGAAAGCAGCATCCGAGGCCGGCACGCTCGTAGTGACTAACGATACTGCTCTCCTCACGAAACTCAGGCTCGTCGGGGTGAGGACGATGAAACTTTCCAAGAGCGGGAAGCTGAAATGACGGGCAATGCGACAACGCATGCCATTTATTGCTCAACCTAGCGGTGGGATAAAATGTACACGATGTATTCGGTCAAGGACACGTTCAAGTTACCTCCGGAGTATTTCGACAAGGACATAGAAAGGGTCGCGACAGAGGTGCTCGAGGGCAAGTACGAGGGCGTGATAGACAAGAACATGGGCGTGATAATTGCAGTGTTCAACGTCAGGGACATAAGCGACGGCATGATATACCCTGGCGATCCTGCCACGCACCACTCGGCAGAGTTCGACGTGCTGGCCTTCATGCCAAAGATCGATGAGATCGTGGCGGGCGAAGTGACGGAACTGGTGGAGTTCGGCGCGTTCGTGCGCATAGGCCCCATGGACGGCTTGGTGCACGTATCGCAGATAACGGACGAGTTCCTGACATACGACAAGCGCGTCCCCGCATTCGTTTCGAAGCGCAGCGGCAAGAGCCTGAAGAAGGGCGACCTCGTCTATGCAAAGATATCAACAGTGAGCATAAAGAACTCGGTAAAGGACTCCAAGATAGCGCTTACCATGAGGCCGGAGGGTCTTGGCAAACTGGACTGGGCTGCAATGTCGGAATCGCGGGCCCGCAAGGCGAAAGGCAGGCAGGGCGGCAGTAACAGGAGATCGCAGAGGTGATGCTATGGAAGAACTAGCATGCAAAAACTGCAGGATCATAATAAGCCATGGCGACAAGTGCCCGCTGTGCGGCTCTACCGACCTCACATCGAGGTGGAACGGCTACGTGATAATGCTCAATGCCGACAAATCAGACATAGCCAAGAAGCTCGGCCTGAAGGTCAACAGCGTCTTCGCGCTGAACGTGAAGGAATAGCCTTCATTCCTGGCTTTTCTCGGTTTCAGTAGCATTCTGCTTTTCGTCGGGCTTGCTCCTCAGGTACTCCTCCCTGACCTCTATCTTCTCTATCCCTTTCAGGTAGGCGAACGCCGAGGCCATCATGCTCGCCCTGTTCACGAAGTAATCAGCATCCTTCTTTACCTTGTTGTCAAAATACATGTCAAGCTCGCCACCTTTCACCTCGACGGAAGTCGGCGTCACATCGTAGGTCTTGCACAGCGCCTCGGCCTTCTCCTTGTCGGTCTGCAGGCGTCTGATCACGGCGACATCGTATTTTATGCTCTTGCCGGCATCTGGATGGTTGGCATCGACCACAACGCGCCCTGACCCGACGCTCTTCACAGTCGCAGCTATGTTGTCCAGATTGATGCGCATGCCCGGATACGGGTCTATCTTCTGGGTCCTGAACTCAGACAGCGGCATGACCCTGACGAGCTGCTCGTCCCTGTTGCCGAATGCGTCTTCCGGCCCTAGCACGAAGCTCTTCTTCTGGCCGACATCCATGCCCCTGAGCTCCCGCTCAAGGCCCTTCACTATCGCGTTGGCCCCTATGACAACCAGCGTAGGCCCGTAATGCATGTCCTTGCCGTATATGCCGGCGCTCTTCGCCGCCTGCTCGCTTGTAGTAGCTATCACGCTGCCATCAGCCGCGTCGCTTGCCGTGTAATCTATCTCTACAAAATCGCCGTCCGCAAAAGCCATAATACAACCTTTTCCAACTGGAACCTGCAGGAAGAAGCCAAAACTCCCGACTGCAGAATACATTTTCACTGATACATATAAAAACATTAAATAAAAACCTGCTACTGCATTCTGTTTGGTGTGCATTATGGAAAGCAATGCCAAGGCTGGCAGGCGACGCGGCTACCTTATGCTTATCGGCACGATCATAGTTGCTGTCATGTTCGTCAGCTCCTACCTGGTATCGAACAACAGCCAAGGCAGCGCTACGACCACCAAGACAACCATACCATCGAACGTCAAGTCCTACTTCGCCACGAACGACAGCGTGCCGGCCACGCTGCGCGGCTATGGCAGTACGCTTTCCCTTACTATCGCAAACAACACTACCGATATAAATTCAGTCACTGGCATACTGAGCAACCTGACCAGCGAAGGCGCTATCAGCTACACGCCGCGCGGGAACACGTTCTCCGTGCTGCTGTTCAGCAACCTGACTCCATATTCTCTCGAGCAGGAGCTCTCCAATGCTATAGGCCCGGCTTCAATCAAGAACGCAAGCGCCGTGGCATACGTCAGCCTTCCCGCAATTGTGCCGATGTATATAGGCGGCCAGCCAATCAGGGTAGCAATTGGCAATTCGACGCAGTATCCAATAACTCTTCCCAGACTCGAACCAGAAGAGTCTTTCGTGCTGGTTGGGGTGCAGGCCCTTGTCACGACAAGCGGCCAGGTATATAATAACAGCATCCGTGTAATATACAAGTAGGGCAGTTTTGCATGCTGAGCGAAAGGACGAAAGAGCTTGTCAGGAAGTATGCCGTAAAGAACGCGTCGGATTACGGCAAGGCGAACGAGGCGAGCGTCGTCAACAAGGTTTTGTCGCAGGCCCAGGACGCCAAGCAGAACATGCAGGAGCTCAGGCAGCTCGCGTCGCGCGTCGTGCAGGAGATAAACAGCATGAGCCCAGAGGAGCTTAGGGGACCTTATGCCAACTATGCTGCGGAGTTTGCTGAGGAGGCCAAGGCCAAGACCGAACGCACAGCCAAGCCGAAGATGGCGCTGGATGGAGCTGTTGAGGGAGCGTTCGCGGCTCGCTACCCTCCGGAGCCTAGCGGTTACATGCATCTCGGTCATACAAAGCAGATATTCCTGAGCCAGGAGTTCTCCAAAATCTACAAGGGCAAGCTGTTCCTGTATTTCGACGATACGAACCCCAAGAAAGAGAAGCAGGAGTTTGTCGATGCGCTGAAGGCGGACCTTGCCTGGCTCGGCGTTAAGTTCGACGACGAATACTACGCTAGCGACAGCATAGAAAAGGTATATGAGCTGTGCAGGCGGCTGATAGCGGAGAGCAAGGCCTATGCATGCAGCTGCCCTCCCGACAAGATAAACAAGGACAGGTTCAGCGGTACGGCGTGCGAGCACAGGGACACGTCGCCGGAGCGGAACATGGTCCTGTTCGACGAGATGCTCGCCGGCAAATACGACGAAGGCAAGATAGTGATAAGGCTGAAGGCGGACATGGGCTCGCAGAACACCACGATGCGCGACCCCGCAATAATGAGGGTGGTAAAGTCGCCGCACTACCGCCAGGGCGATAAATACAAGGTATGGCCGGCATACTACATGAACACGCCCATCATGGACTCGCTGCACGGCGTTACCGACGTGCTGCGCGACAAGAACTACGAGCAGTCGGAGGAGCTGTACAGGTTCATACTCAATGCGCTCAATATGCGCGTGCCAAACTTACATACGTTCTCGAGGCTGCGCATAGCGAACAACATAACTCAGAAGAGCGAGATCCGGAAGCTCATAGACGAAGGCACGCTCAGGGGTTTCGACGATCCGCGCCTGATAACTATAGCAGCGTTGAGGCGGCGCGGTATAACTCCGCAGGCGATACGCGAGTTTGTCCTCAAGGCAGGCATGAGCAAGCTTGACACCACGGTTGACATGTCGGTGCTGCTGGCTGACAACAAGCGCATCATTGATCAAGTATCTAAGCGCCTCTTCTTCGTGCAGGAGCCCGTCAGGATCACTGTGCGGGACGGCATGCCCAAGCGCGCCAGACTACCTCTGCATCCATCAAACGAAAGCCTGGGCTCCAGAGAATACGATCTCAGCGATACGATCTACATAAGCGGGCCCGACGCGGTCCGTCTGAGGCACGGCGACATGCTGCACCTGAAAAATCTAATTACGATACGCGCGGCCAAAGAGGAAGCGAATAGCATCATCGCAGAGCCATGCGATGCGGGCGATGGAGTGCAGGTTGTGCAGTGGGTGCCAGAGCCCGACCATATGCCGTGCAGGGTCACCATGCCCCTGGACCTTCTTGATAATGAGGGCCGCATCAACAAGGGCAGCCTGAAGGTCGTTGACGGCTATGTGGAAAGCTATGCGGACAAGCTGGCAGAGCACGAGACAGTGCAGTTCGAGCGATTCGGCTTCTGCATACTTGACAGAAAGGAGCCGTTGGAGTTCATCTTCATCTCAAAGTGAGTCAGAGCTTGCTTGCCTCTCCATCAAGCGCCCTGATTGCGTCGCTGTCGACGTGCTTCTTAAGCGCGCCTAGGAGCCTTAATGCTTGTTTCTTGTCATGATTCTTCAGGAGCGCCAGCGCAATGTAGAAGAAAGCGTTTATAGAGAATGAGCCTGGCTTGGTGAGCTCTTCGGCATGCCCGAGCATCTCATCGAAGCGCCCCGTCGCAGAACAGAACACCATTGCCGCATATTCGTGCACGTAATCGTTGCCAGAATCGGCCATTTCGCCGAGCATCGCCCTAGCGGCCTTGTAGTCCCCTAACTTCACGTACGACATGAAGGCCGTGTATCTGCTGCTTGGAGATTCGCCGCCTGCGAGCGCAGCCCTGCACTGGCTTGCCGCCTTGTTGAAGAGCATCCTGGCCGTGGCGGCGTACCTCGCCGCGTTGCCCCTGTGCTCCGCGTTTTCCTCCATAAATCCCGGCCTGTCGTAGCTTATCTGCGCGACCTCGTAATTGGAACGCCTGCTGTACGCCAGCGCCTCAGCATAGACCAGCGAAGGCTCTGCATCCTTCTTTATTAGTTCATCGTATGCAGCCAGCGCCTCGTCGTACATGTTGGCATACAGCTTTGCGTTTATGTCGTCGAGTGCAGCTACAAGGTCCGGCGACCGCTTGACCAGCATGTCTCTTCCCATCGAGATTGCGGATTCGCAGTTGTGGCATATGCCGAGCTGCCCTATGGAAGGAGTGATCAGGCCGCAGCTCCGGCACATCAGGTTGCTGGCCGAGGCTCCCATGGAATCGAGGATCTTGACATATCTGTTGACATCCATGTAGTTACCCGGTAATGCACACTGCCTATTCAAGCATCAAAGTTTTTTAAGCACTGCGAACAGGTGCAGCTTGTCGTACGGCTCTATGTCCACCGTTTCAATCACCTCAAAAGCGCCCTTGAGGCTTTCAAGCGCCTCGCTGAAGACCTTCTCCGGCCGCTTTCCGACGTCTATGCTCTGCGACTTTATTGCGAAATAGGCGTAGCCGCCTTTCTTCAGGAACCTGCTGTTCCTGAGCAGTATTTGCGATTGCTCCTTAGCCGAAACGTCCTGGTATAGTGCGTCGCACGTGCCAACATCATCTGCATAGCCGCTCACGTTATTTGCATCTGCAAGTATCGGCAGCATGTTAGGCCTGCGCTCGCAGACGCGCAGCAGCTCGCGCATGTTGCGTTCCGAGAGCTCTATGCAGTACACGAGGCCCTTTTTGCCTACTATGTCGCTCACGTGGCTTGCTGTGGTGCCTGTGGCAGCGCCGAGGTACAGCACGCTCGACCCGGGCTTTATCTCCATGTGCTTCATGCCGTTGAGTATCGCAGCAGAGAGCTTGCTCCTGTAGGGGTTCCACGACCTGTATTCAACTTCGCCTTCCCGGAACAGCTCCTCGTTATAAACCTTTGCGCCGCCGACAAGATTGACAGTGGCGAGCCTCTCGCCGAGCATATACACGCCGTCGAAAAGCCTGCGCGGCCGCTCCATTCACCAACACCGGAAAAGATTAGACGGCTCCAGCTATAAATAAGTATTGAGAGGTCATTCCTGTCTGTTCAGCGGCCGTTTAGACGCGTCCATGTGTATCCTATCAGATTCCTTACCAGCTCCTCCTTTCTGGACAGATCCCCGCTCTTCTCTCTCGTGCTGACCGCTTCCTCCTCAAGCTCCTCGCGCTCGTCATCAGCCAGCGCGCTGTCTATCTCGTCGGTCTCCGTCGCCATCCCGAGCCTGCGGTTCAGGTACGTCATGCTGGCGTTCTTCGGCGGAGTGCGCCGTTCTGTCGATATGAACAGGGCCCTGAGGAGATTCTTTGCGGCCCTCGCGTACAGGATTGAGGCGGTCGCGTAGTTCCTGCTTCGCGCGTGCTTCTTCGCAGTTTCGAAGTCCTTCACGGCTGCGCTGAACAGCTTCCTTACCTGCACCATCCACACCAATTGTCATTTCCAAATCACACTTAAATACTTTGACACACAAATTTGATTAACGCGATATAAACTCTGGTAGTTATGGTAGAGAACTTCCTCATAGGCAAATTCCTCACAGACATAATTCCGACGGCATCCAGCGCCAGCGGCGAGGCGGATTTGATAAAAAACTTCACCGGCACGGTCAAGGAGTTTTTCGGGATAGACAGCGCCCGCGTCGATACAGTATACGGCTCCGAGAGCAAGGGCAGCGCCATCGTGGAGTATCTCACCAACACCAGAAAGGCGTACATAGACAACCAGCTCAGCAAGTATTCCGAGTTTCCCGAGCTGGTGGCATACCGCAATCAGGGATTCCTCAGCGGCGCCTTCCTGCCCATAATGGCGCACGGCAAGGTGATAGCGGTGCTTGAGATGCTGTCTAACCAGGAGAGCAAGTTCTCGGGCGACCTCGTCGACAGCATAGCATTCGGCGCTGCGTTCCTGGGCTTCTCCCTCGCATACAAGGTCGAGGCAGACCGGAATGTAAGGCTCGCGGGCTACTTCGACTCGGCCTTCGGCTCCGGAATACCCCAGTTCCTGGTATCGTCATCGAACTCTATAGTGAAGGCAAACAAGGCGGCCATGAAGGCGTTCCCGTCTCTCGCGTCAAATCCCTCAATAGCTGGAGCCATAGGCATGGACTTCGCCAGGCTCGCCCAGCTCTCCGGGGGCAGGTCGGTGACCACGGAAGTCAGCCAGGGCATGGTGGTGCGCGTCTCGGCGTCGAAGGTCAGCGATTCAATCATTCACGTCGTAGCAGAGGACATAACATACGCCAGCAGGTTTATGGAGCTAGCAGACGCCATAGGGCAGGGAAGCGACGTAGCTGTGTTATTCCTCGATGACAATCTGGCCGTGAGGGAGATATTCGGCAGCCTGGGCGCGCAGTTCGCAGATTCCAAGAATGCGCTGCTCGGCAAGAGTATAAGCGACCTGCTCGGCATAAGTATTGCAGATACGAACCACGGCAGCCAGCGCCCCGCACTGCAGAAGGCCGGTTCGGCAGATATGGCGCTCCCTAACGGCAACAGGATAATGGTCCACTACGCGCTGCACAGCACGCCTCTCTCATCGCTCATTGTGGTGGCCAACGCAGACCTTGAGAAATACGTGGCCGGCCTGAAGCACGGCCTTGACGATTTCGTTAACACGACCTCCGACGTGGTGATCGTTACAGACGAACAGGGCTATATAACCGACTGCAACATGCCCGTGGAGCACGCGCTCGGCTATGCGAAGGAGGAGCTTGTCGGCAAGAACATAAGGGATTTGTATACCGATACGGCAGAGCTGGACAAGGACCTCGCGTATGTGCGCTCGGGAGGCAACATAGACAACACGTACGTGAACGTGCTGAAGGAGAACGGCGAAGTCATACCTGCAACTCATTCGATCAGGCAGCTGCGCAGCGGCCCTGAACCATCATACATGTTCCTGGTAAAAGAACTGTGGACGAAGAACCTTATGGCCGACCAGGCAAAGGGCATCAGGGAACGCGACACCCAGATAAAGAACCTGAAGCAGGCAAGCGACCTGAAGTCGCAGTTCATCTACAACATATCACACGAGCTGAAGACGCCGTTGACCAACATAAAGGGCTTCGCCAAGCTGATGTACGAGGGCGACTTCGGCGAACTCAATGCCGAGCAGAAGGAATACGTGAAGACCATACTGGACGAATCGGACAGGCTCATGCTCATAATAACGCAGGTGCTCGACGCAGCGAAGCTCGACGCGCAGAAGGTCAAGCTCGAGGTGCGCGAGATGAACATGCGCGACATATACGAGAACCCGAGCATAAAGGCGCTGGAGGAAACGGCGCACAACAAGGGCCTCTCGTTCAGCTGGAACGTCGGCTATGACGTGCCCAACATAATGGCCGACCCGAACAGGCTCATACAGGTATTCGTCAACCTGATAGGCAACTCGATAAAGTTCACTGAGAAGGGCGGCATAACGGTGCAGATCTCGCGGAAGAGCAGGAAGACCATACAGTGCAAGGTCGCAGATACCGGCATAGGCATAAGCGACGAGGACAAGAAGAAGATATTCAGGAAGTTCTACCAGGCCCAGAAGAAGAACCTGGTGAGGCCGGACGGCACCGGGACAGGCCTCGGGCTCTCGATAACGAGGGACATAGTGAGCCTGCATGGGGGCAAGATAACATTCGAGTCGCAGCTTGGGAGGGGCACCACGTTCACCGTGCTGCTGCCTGTGGCGAAGACCGAGCGCAGGAAGTCGAAGCAGCAGGCGCCCCAGCCTAAGTGAGCACCCGCAAGTCCCGGGACTGATATGCGCCCCGCGGGCAAGATATATTATTCCTTGCGCTGAATCTATACTGGTGACTGGCATGGAGAACGCGACCGATTACGGTAAGGAGGTGCTGGACGTCATAAACGAGCGCCAGCAGATAGCCTACAATGAGCTTACCGACCTGATGTTCAGCAGGGGGGTGCCCAAGGACAGGCTGATGTCGGCCCTTGCGCTGCTTGAGGCCAGCAAGGCGATAGCGTCAAGGAGCAGCGGAGGCATACTGACGTATTACGTGCTCCAGGCCGACAACGCGCTAAGGAAGGTGCTTGTTGTCGAGGACGACCGCAACATCAATAAGCTCATGGCTCTCTCGCTCGGAAAGGGCTTCGAGATAAGCCAGGTCTATGACGGCGACGAGGCGGTGAGGGCCGTGCAATCCAACAGACCCGACCTCGTGATACTCGACCTCATGCTGCCAGGCAGGGACGGCCTCGACATATGCCAGACGATAAAGAGCGATCCTTCGCTGAGCAACACGATAGTAATACTCGTCAGCGCCATGGACTCCACGAGCAACAGGTTCAAGGGGCTTAAGTACGGCGCGGACTACTACATAAAGAAGCCATTCGATCCGGTGGAGCTGCGCACTCTTGTAACATTGTTCCTGAGGAAGAAGGGTAAGAAGTTCGATGCGCTCATAGACCTGCCAGACGAGGAGCGCATATCGGCAGAGGTTGAGCGCGCCCTCAAGGAAGGAGAAACCTACGCGATAGGCACCCTGCGCATCGATAATCTCGGTGCATATGCGAAGAGGTTCGGCGAGCATTCCGCCATGGTCATACTCAGGCTAACATCACAGCTGCTCCAGGACACGGTGAAGAGCAAATCGCCGAACGTCTTCGTGGGCTTCCTTAACAGCGACGAGTTCGTCATAGCCGGGATGAAGGATGGCGTCTCTGCCGCAGTTGCAGAGATGCAGCAGGAGTTCGGTGCTGTGCTGCCGTTCATACTGCAGGACGAGGGCTACAGGCAGATAGACCTGAACGTAGACAGCCTTTTCGAGTCGAAGGAGGTGCCTAAGATATCGCTCGTCTACTCGGAGACAGACAAGGATAGCCTTAAGTCGCGCAGGAGCGAGGTCCTCGAGAGCCGAGGTCCAGAAAGGGGCAACATCGGCACCTACACCTACGAAGAGCTGCAGAAGCTCCTGAGCAGGGACAACCTGGACATAAGCATAACCAGGGACAACAACGGGGTCCACATACGCATTGGCAAGGGTCCTGAGAATGAAGAGGCCGAATAGCGCAGCTCCGCGGCACAATGCAAAGGCTCAGCAGGCGCTCGACTTCATGGTGTCATACGGCATAGCGCTGCTTATAATCGCGATAGCGCTTTACGTGGTGATGCAGCTCGGCACGTCAGGCTTCTCGTCGGGGCCGCAATCGTGCACGCCGACTCCCCCGTTCCTCTGCATTTCGTATGCGATAAATACGACTGGCGCGGTGCTCATAAGGCTGGTGCAGGCGTCAGGCGGCACCATCACAGTCACGGCAATGGCATGCTCGAGCGCCGTGAACGCCACGAACAGCAGCAGGCCCGCATACGGCAACGTGCATTTGCTAAGCTACTCGGCCGCGCCCTCGTACTACCCAAACAACGATCTCAATGGCGGGGTTACCATCTACAGCGGTAGCTCCGCGCGCCTCTCCACATACTGCTACGGCATCCTCGGCATTGCCTCGTCAGGCGTCGGCAACGAGTTCAACGGCTACCTATGGATAAACTACACGAGCTCCGCGCTGCCGCAGACACACATAGTCAGCATGGTGGCGCAGTTCAATACCAAATACTCCTAGCAGTCGCAATATAAATATAAACCTTTAGAGCGTTAAGCATTCTGGCAATCGGGCTTTGCGTGGTAAAAATGCGCTCCTATCTGGTGTTTGCAATTGCTGCATTCATGCTCTTGAGCATGGCCGGCGCCTCATATGTTTCGATACTTGAGCCTTACAACGCCACGATATCGGGCGCGAACGGCAGCATATACCTTGGCAAGGTAGGGCCCGGCCAGACGTTCACCGTGACGATATCGTCAACGACAACGAACAGCTCGGGGACATTGCTGAATTACGCATGGAACGAGTTCAACGTCAGCGATCTGCCGCAGGGTTGGATTGCCAAGAACTCAGGCCTCTACAGGCAGACGCTCTCGGTCGAGGTCACTCCATCGTCGAATGCCAGGAACGGCACGTACAGCTTCATGCTCACTGCCATAAACATAGGCAACTACTCGAAGGTGGGCTCGGTCAGCTTCAAGGCATACGTCAACGTGACGCCTGACGTGTTCCACCTTCAGGTCAGCCCCAAGAGCGTCGCGAGCGGCGTCGGCTCTCCTACCAACATCTACATAACGATAAACAACACGGGCGTGTCTGACAGTCCGTTCGTCATAAACGTGAGCGGCCTGCCCGCATGGAGCGTGGCGCCACAAGCCGTAATAGCCCTGCACCACACCACAGGCACGTTCATCTACCCGATATACCAGTATACGCCAGGCGTATACAAGGCAGATGTGCATGTCTCGTCCCTGGAAAGCCCATTGGTGTACAAGAGCGAGAACGTGACGCTTACCGTCAGGGCAAGCCTGTCCAGCGACTACAAAGCCATAGGGATGGGCTCCGTGACGTTCCCCATTGTGTACGAGCCTGCATACGCTGTCATGTACTTGATAAGCCTAATTTTCGGCAATGCAAAATAATCGATGGCAAGGGCGTCTTTCATATGTCGGAGAAAAAGGGCAAGAAGGAAAAGAACGAGTTCAACGTCCATTTCGTGAAGCTCGCCAGCCTTATCGATCTGGCAAGGTACGTGTGCGACTTTACGCCAACGCTGCCGCCGATATACTCGTTCAAGGAAAACGGCAAGTACAGGTTCTTCTCGGAAGGCGAGAAGATTGATGACACGCGCCTCATATACTACACCGAGAGCGACTCTACCGGCCGATATGGGATATACGCGCCGGTAAACCAGTCTGCCAAGGAGAGCTTCCACGTGCTTGACAGGTACGAAAAGGACGACTACAAGGTATACAAGTTCAACATCGTCGAATTCCTCAGCAGGCCGTACAAGGAAAAGGATGTCAAGGCCGGTACTATAGCATACGTGCGCATAAAGGAGCCTGAGCCGCTCGTCACCGCGCTGATGAGCAGGGGGATGAGCGAGGAGATGATGAACAAGGTCTACCTGTTCAGCCACAATGGCGAGACCTTCGTAGGCACTTTCGACCTCCTTGGCGCAGACGACACCAGGGTTTTCCTCTTCTCAAAGATCGAAATGAAGGAACCATGCGGCTTCTTCCGCTACAGCTATGCGACCGACAAGCTCGAAGGCACGAACGAGCCGTTCGAGAGCCAGTACACTTACGTGCGCATAATAAACCTGGCTGAGCCGCCGCCTGGCTTCAGGCCGGAGGGCACGAAGCTCTGACAGGCAACGCATAAAAAGCATCTGAAGCAAATGAAATGGCACAACATGCCCGAATAGCTCAATGGTAGAGCGAGCGGCTGTTAACCGCTAGGTTGCAGGTTCGATCCCTGCTTCGGGCGATGCATTACGCAGTCGTCTTCGATTTTGTCCTCTGCTTCGAAGCGAGCCGTTGCATCGATTCCGTGAACGCCCTTACATTGCCAAAATCGTAGACCGAATCGTATGGGATTATGGCGCCCTTGTACTTTATGCCGCTCTCTATCTGCAGCCTGAGCGCCTCCTTGACGTCAATCTCCCCATTGACCCTGTCTGATTTCCTGATGAAATCGAAAATTCTGGCGTCTGTGGTGAAGAGCGGCACTATCCGTATAGGATTCTGGAACGACTGCGGCTTTACTGCAAGGCTGGTAATCGTGCCGTCTTTTCCTAGTTCGACGGTGCTATAGTTCTTCTTGCCGAATTCCTCTTCGCTAATCTGCATCTGCGCCAGGGCTACGGAGTTGCCGCTAAGTTCCGGCAGGTCATTGATTATCGTGTCAGATGCAGCCACCATGAACTCGTTTTTAATCTTGCTTTCGGCAAGAAGCAGCATGTAGCCGGTTCCCAGCGGTTCATCTACCTTGATAAAATCTATTTTTGTGGAATTCAGTTTCGAATAAAAGGCTTTTAGCTCGCCGGCCTCTGCGTCTTTGCCCTTCGCCAGCAGGTACTCCACCAAACCGTTGTTCGGCGTGAAATGCCTCTCTATTATCTGCCCGCTTGTGCCCTTGTCGATCGGTATAATGAAATGATTGATGCCGTATCTTTCCTTGAGACCCTCAAAAACAACCTGTATTATCGGCTCAACCTTCCCGTTGTAAGGCACAGAAAGCATGGCCTTTGGAAGTTCTATGGTCGCTGGCATGAGCCGCGTAGCCCTGCCTGCAGCCAGCAGTATGCATTGCTTGTCCACCATGTGCTCACTCATTGTATTTCCAAGCATTCGCATATAAAAATGCTTCATGGCGATACGTCAGCGATTAAATGAATGCCATTGGCATATCAAGCCTTCGGGCGATGACCCCTCTGGTCAACCCCCCGTGCTACAAGGTACACAGTGGCATAACATTTCTATATATATCATAATATGATATATATTATGCCAGACATCGAGATAAAGAATATGGTGAAGCTCTTCACTGTCCTTCTGCTAAGCGAGAAGGAGCAGTACGGCTACGAAATAATGAAGGAGGTGGGGAAGAAGACAGGGAAGAAGGTAAGCCCAGGGCAGATATACCCATTCCTGAAACAGCTAAAGGAGTACAGTTATGTTGAAACCAGGGGCAGGGCAGAGAGGGACAAGCAGACATACTATCTGACATCTGAGGGCCGGCAGTTCGTGGCGCGGCTTTCAGACAAGTTCGACAGCCTGTTTGAAATCGCGATAAAGCCCAAGCTCACAACATGTGCGCATTGTGGCTGCGAGATATACAAAGGGGGCTACAAGGGGAAGGTAGGCGGCAAATACCTCAACTTCTGCTGTGAGAACTGCGCCAAGAGCTATAGGGAAATGAATGCTAAAAAACGATGAGAATATGAAAGATCCTGTATGTGGCATGGAAATCGGAAAGGACTCTAAGTTCGAGAGCGACTATAACGGCAAGAAGTACTGCTTCTGTTCTGCGTCATGCAAGCAAAGCTTCGACAAGGAACCAGGCAAGTACGCCAAGGGATGAAATGGCAGAATTCCAGTGCAGCATATGCAAACTACACTACAGGAACAGGGGGCTTTCGGAGGGGTGCTACAAGTGGTGCTCTAAACACGACAGCTGCAACCTGAAAGTCGCCAGCCAGTCAATAGAAGCTTTAGAAAGCAGAAAGAGGTTGAAGTGATGGCAACAGATCCGGTATGCGGGATGAACGTTGAAGAAGGCAGCACTAGCCTGGTCAGCGAGCAGGGAGGCAAGAAATACTACTTTTGCAGCGCCACGTGCAAGCTCCAGTTCGACAAGCCCGAACTTGAGATGAGGGTGCTGAAACGGGCACTCATCGTGGCATGGCCGTTGACCGTAACAGTGTCAATACTCACATATGTTTTGCACCTGGGCTATGGCAACTATGCGATGCTTGTTCTGGCTAGCATAGTCCAGTTCTACTCGGGGCGAAGGTTCTACGCCGGAATAATCGATGCAATAAAGAACAAATCGGCAAACATGGATACTCTAATCGCGATAGGCACCTCAGCGGCTTGGGTGTACAGCACGGTTGTAGTGCTCTTCCCTGCAGTATTCCCAACGGGTGGGGTCTATTACGACACATCAACAATCATAATAGCCCTGATACTGACCGGAACGTACATGCAGAGGCTTGCAGAGTCAAGGGCATCAACCGCGGTTTCAGCACTCGTGACGCTGCAGCCTAAGGTCGCGCACTTGGTGAAAGGAAATGGTGTAACAGATGTTCCGATAGAGCAGATTAAGGAGGATGACATGCTCCTTGTCAAGCCTGGAGAGAAGATACCAACTGATTCCGTAGTTCAGGAAGGCGAAAGCTCTGTTGATGAATCCATGATAACCGGTGAAAGCATACCAGTCACGAAGAGGAAGGGAGACAAGGTGACTGGAGGGACCATGAATGCCACCAGCTCGCTTAGGATAAAGGCGGCCAAGGTAGGCGAAGATACCGCCCTGGCGCAGATAATAAAGATAGTCAGGGATGCAGCTTCGAGCAAGGTGCCCATACAGAAGCTTGCTGACAAAGTATCATCATATTTCGTTCCAGTAGTGGTGCTTATCGGTCTGGTAGCTGCGCTTGCATGGTATTTTGTTTGGGGAGTGGGGCTTAATGTTTCCATACTCATATTCGTCAGCGTGCTGATAATAGCATGCCCGTGCGCGCTTGGCATCGCGACTCCGGCGGCACTTCTTGTTTCTTCAGGAAAGGCAGCAAAGGAGGGCATACTGGTCAAGAGCGGAGAGAGCCTGCAGATGGCGAGCAAAGTCAATGCCATAGTGCTTGACAAGACTGGCACGCTGACAAAGGGGAAGCCAGAAGTTACTGACATAGTGCCACTTTCCAATTACAGCGAAAAGCAGGTGCTCGGTTTCGCTGCAGTAGCCGAGATAAATTCGGAGCACGTGCTAGGCAAGGCGATAGTTGCCAGGGCCAGCAATGAAAAGATAAAGGCAGAGTTCCCGAAGAAATTCAACTACAAACAAGGATTTGGAATAACTGCATTTGACAAGAATGGCAGGAAGATAATGATAGGCAACAGGGAGCTGTTCGGCAATGTCATTCCGAAAGAATCTGGAATGCAGCTCCAGAAACTGGAATCCGACGGGAAAACGACGCTGATAATAGCTGTTGATGACAAGATAATAGGGCTTATAGCTCTTGCTGACGTCCTGAAAGAAGACAGTAAGAAGGCGATCGAGGCACTGCAAGGTTCGGGAAAAGAAGTATGGCTTGTCACCGGGGACAATGAGCGTGTCGCAAATGCAGTTGCAAGGCAGCTGGGCATAACGGATGTTATAGCGCAGTCCAAACCTGAGCAGAAGATGGAAAAGATTGCTGCGTTGCAGAAATTAGGCAAGGTCGTGGCCATGGTCGGCGACGGCATAAACGATGCGCCAGCGCTTACAAAGGCCGACCTAGGCATAGCCATAGGCGCAGGGACTGAAGTTGCAGTACAGGCGGGCGGCATAATCCTAATAAGGAACAGCATTTATGATGCCTACATTGCATTGGAGCTTGGCAAGAAGACGATGTCAAAGATTAGGCAGAATCTCTTCTGGGCTTTCGGTTACAATGCAATACTAATACCGGTGGCTGCCGGAGCGCTTATACCGTTCTTTACAATAAGCGTCTACAGCTTCCTGCCTATTCTGGCGGCGTTTGCTATGGCTTTCAGCTCTGTTACAGTAGTTTCAAACTCCTTGTTACTCGGAAGGTTTAAGGTATAACAAAACCCAAAAGGAAGCACCACACACACCCAGACGTCACATCCACTACATTTAAATTGCTTGAAAGCAATATAGCCAGTATGGAGCAGTACGATAAAGAGTTTCTGGAATACATGAAGATCAAGTATAAGCTCACGCTAGGCGAAGCGACAAAAGGCACAGAACCACAGATAATAAAGTTTGCGCTTGCGTGGGACGTCTGGAAGCACGCGAAGAGCATTTATTCTAAGATGGGGCAGGATAGCATATACAGTTTCATGTCCAGGGACCATTTAAGGCTTGACTATATTTTTCAGGAGTTCAGGAAGTCAAAAAAGGCAGCAGAAGCCGAGCAGCTCTTCCTCGAGTTGAGGGCAGGCATAGAGCGCCACATAAAATGGGAGGAAGGCATATTGTTTCCGCTTTCCGAGAAGAAAATGGGAAATGGTTCGCTGATAACAGATGAGCTGATACTGCAGCATAACAGGATAAAAGATGATCTGAAAGGATTGGCAACTAGCTTAAAACTCAGAGATACTGGTCTTGAGGATGATTTGGAGCAACTGCTGGCAGCGCATGACAAGACAGAGGAAGAAGACTTGTATTTATGGATGGACAATAATGTCGATGATAAGGCAAGGAAGGATGCATTATCAAGGATGGCGTGATTTTCGCGTCATCTATAGACTATGCGCAACCTGTTAACCCTCGCACTTTTTGTAAGCTTATGGGGCTTTGAGTTTGTAGGACTGAAGATGTGCCGAACATCCACACCCTTAACTAGGAGCGCGTCCGCTATAAGCGACCTGTGGCATCTCCACGGCACCGCCTCTGCGCACATTATGACTGTCTGTCTCTTCTTCGCTAGGCCTATGAGCTTGATTAGGTTTTTTCTGAACTCGCTGGTCTGCATATAGTCCGCGAAGCCCCTGAACGATGCATTGTGCCAGTACGTATTGATTGAGTCCTTCGATGGGTGTCTAAGACCTCCAAGGCCTTTCATGTGAATGTAGTGCATGTGGTGCCTTTTCAGGCTAGCAGCGAGTCTTCTCTCATTGAACTGTGGATTGGCTCTGGACTTTGGTATGGTACGTATATCGACAAGTTCCTTTATCCCGTATGCATCCAGCAGTCTCATTAATTCACTAAGCTTGCGTGTCGAATGCCCTACTGTAAAAACGACCGGCTTATTTTTAGCCATGCCTTGCCACCCTATCTATCCCTCTCAGCTCTTTTATCCTGACGACCGCCCTGCCCCTTATCGGGAAATGCATCACATATGCTCTTGAATTGTGAATGTTCTCCTGCCAACCGAACTTGAAGCCGTCACTACCTTTGAATTTCGAATAAGTAATCTTTCCTATAAAGCAGACGACCTTTGGATTATTCACTGAGATAAAGTGCAGAACCCTTTTCCTACCTGCCTCTTCTTCGCCACGCCTCAATTGCGATACGTTGCGCGAAGGCCTGGTCACTATGTTCGTGAAATTTAGATTGTATACTGGCAGAAACTTGCCTGTATATATCTGCTTCAGGCTTCTGTCATCTCTCAGCTGTGCGATATCCTCATGTATTATGCCGGAACGATTCAGCAGGTACCAGAACATCTTGTTATTCGAGAAAGGTACGCCGCGGCTATAGGATCCGTAATGCGGGTTTATGCCAACGAACAGTATCTTTGCGTTCTTTGATAATACGTATCTTATCACGCAATCGCCAGGAATCCCTTTTGCATATCCGAAGCAATGTATAAACTTGCTATATGCACAAATTTGATATTGCTGTACACCCTAATGCCTCGACCCATAGGGCTTTCAGTTTGCAGGCAGGTACAGCGCACAATATGTTTGCAGCGTGCCGCAAGACTCACAATTTAATACCTTTTCGGCGATAGTAACATATTCTACGGGCCTGTAACTCAGCTTGGCTAGAGTGGGAGGCTTTTAACCTCTCGGTCGAGGGTCCAAATCCCTCCAGGCCCGCTTATACTTGCGGGAAGAGCGGCGCTTTTCACTTTTCGGATTTCTTTTTGCCCCTGCCGCTTTCCTTGGGCTTCATCGCGGGAAACGCGATTATCTCCTTTATCGATGTGTTG
The DNA here is from genome assembly GCA_023473665.1 of Candidatus Marsarchaeota archaeon. Classification (NCBI taxonomy): domain Archaea; kingdom Thermoproteati; phylum Thermoproteota; species Candidatus Martarchaeota archaeon. The sequence goes on from JAMCYM010000003.1 coordinate 153,578, forward strand.
TCAGTCAGTATCATGGCCGGCCTGTCGATCGATATGCCTATGCCTGCCATGGGCGGCATGCCGTACTCGACCGCCTCTATGAAATCCTCGTCGCTTGGTGGAGCCTCGTCGTCGCCCTTTTTGCGCTCCGCTTCCTGCTCCTCAAACTTCTTGCGCTGCTCTATCGGATCGGTGAGCTCGGAGTAGCAGTTTGCCACCTCCTTTCCTGTAATGTAGAGCTCAAACCTTTCGCTGAGCTTCGGATTGCCGCGCTTGTCCTTCGTGAGCGGGCACATGTAGGCCGGGAAATCGAGCACGAAGGCCGGGTCAGATATGCTTGGCTTGACGTATTTGTCGAATAGCGCATCAGCGACGTGGTACGCGTTCTTTATCGATATCTCAAGCCCCTCCTTCTTGGCCACTGCCGGCGCCTCCTTGTCGGTAAGAGTCGAGACGTCTATGCCTGCTTTTCTTTTTATCTCGTCAACCCAATGGATCTTCCTGAAGGGCGGTGTGAAGTCGATGCTCTTGCCCTGATACGCTATCTTGTAGGAGTCGAACAGCTCCTTGACGAGCCCTGACATGAGCTCTTCCGTCATAACCATGAAGTCGTTGTAGTCCTTGTAAGCCTCATAGAGCTCGACTTGCGTGAACTCAGGATTATGCAGCGAGTCTATGTCCTCGTTCCTGAAGTCCTTCGACACCTCATAGACCTTCTCGAAGCCGCCTATGACCAGGCGCTTGAGGTACAGCTCGTCTGCTATCCTAAGATACACATCGGTATTCAGCGCCTCGTACCTTGTCTTGAATGGTTTCGCCTGCCCGCCGCCGTATACCGGCTGCAGAACAGGAGTCTCGAACTCCACATAGCCTCGCTTGTCGAGGAAGTCCCTTATGTATTTGAGAATCCTTGCGCGTGCCACGAAGAAGTTGCGCACCTCCGGATTGGCTATAAGATCGAGGTACCGCTTCCTGTAGCGCAGTTCGGTGTCGTTGAGCCCGTGGAATTTCTCCGGAAGCTGCCTCAACGATTTGCTTAGCATGGTTATGCGCAGCGCCTCGAGGCTTATCTCGCCGCGCTTGCTCTTGCCTACAGTGCCCTCTACCCCTATAATGTCTCCAATGTCTATGAGCTCCAGAAGCTGCATGGCTCCCTTTTCGGTTGAATCTGCAGACGCGATAACCTGCAGCTTGCCGCTCTGGTCAAGCATGTCGAGGAAGTAGAGCTTGCCCATGTGGCGCATTCCGGTTACCCTGCCAGCTATCGTTGCGCCCTTTCCTTTCAGGGACTCGAAGCCGTTCCGTATGTCTGCATTCATCATGGTGCGCTTGAACGAATACGGGTATGGGTCTATGCCCATCGTGCGCAGCCTTTTCAGCTTCTCAAGCTTGAAATCGTCTGTCATGATGCCCCTCACCAAATAGTTTCTATGCGCCCCTTTTAATGCTTTTAGTTAAATGCCGGGCCATTGCGGCGCACTGCCGCGCTGCCGCAATGTATTTATATGTTTGAGAGGAATTAAGCAGGCGAAACGCCCGAGTGAAACTCGGATTTTCGGCGTGGACCAACGTACAAACGTTTTAATAGAGTGCGCATCACATATTATGTCGTGCCAGGGTGGCGGAAACCGGTAACGCGTACGCCTGGAAATCAGTGCACTCGCAAGCGTATGGCTCTCACGGGCCATCTGGGTTCAAAAGCTCACGCTGAATATCCCAGCCCTGGCGTTTTGGTGCTAATATGGCAGACGAGAAGGAGCAGGCCAAGCCTGATGTGCAGGCCAAGCCCCAGAGGAAGGATGAGCGGCGCGGCGCCACGTCGATAGTCAGGATAGCGGGCAAGGACGTCGACGGTTCGCTGAGCATCACGAGAGCGCTGCGCGAGATAAAGGGCATAAGCTTCAGCATGGCCCAGGCCATGAGCTCGATGGCCCAGGAGAAGCTCGGCATAAATGCATCGACCGCAATCGGCTCGCTCAGCGAAGAGCAAACTGCGAAGCTCGAAGCGCTCATCAAGGAGCCAGCCAAGGCGGGCGTGCCAAAGTTCCTGCTCAACAGGCGAAAGGACTTCGAGACGGGCGAGGACATGCACACAGTAGGCAACGATCTCATATTTTCTACCAGGCAGGACGTGAGCCGCGACATAACCATAAAGGCATGGAGGGGCATGCGCCACCAGTACGGCCAGAAGGTAAGGGGCCAGCACACGAGGAGCACAGGCAGGACCGGCGCTACGGTTGGAGTGGTAAAGAAGGCAGTGCTGCAGAAACCGGGAGCGGCAGGAGCTCCGGGCGCACCAGGTGTGCCCGGCGCAGCAGGTGCCCAGCCGGCCCAAAGCGCCTCAGCTGCGCCAGCAGCAAAAGCCCAAGCGGCAGGCGCGTCAACAGCCAAGAAGGAGGAAAAAACAGAGAAGAAGGAATGATTGAATGGGGGCACCAAAACGCAACAGGCGCACTTTCGACAAGCCCAAGGACATTTGGAACCTTGCCAGGATAAACGCGGACAACGCCCTCATAAAAGAGTTCGGCCTCAAGAACATGAGCGAGCTATGGAAGGCGCAGTACGAGCTGAGCAGGCTCAGGGGCAACGTAAGGGGCCTGCTCGCAGGGACCGGCACCGCAGACGTGGAGAAGCGCATCCTTGGCAGGCTGGTGCGTCTCGGCATAGTGCAGGATGGCGCAACATTGGAGAAGCTGCTCGACCTCAACGAGCAGGCGTTCCTCTCTAGGCGCCTGCAGACGATAGTGTTCAAGAAGGGCCTTGCAAGGAGCGTGCGCCAGGCGAGGCAGCTCATAACGCACGGCTTCATAGCGATAAACGGCCACAAGGTAGACAGGCCTGGATACATGGTTCGCGCAGACGAGGAGCAGGGCATCGGCTACTTCAAGCACATAGAGATCGCGCCTGTAGTCGCGTCGCAGCGCCAGGCAGAGACTCCTACGCAGCCAGCCGAGCCGTCGGCAGGGAATGAGCCTGCGCCGGTGTCGGCAGCAGAGCCGGCTGTGGCTCAGGCACAGTAACGAAATGGTGTTTTGCAATGGCAAAGAAGGCAACCACGAAAAAGGTCGCGCAGCCGAGCGCAGCTCCGCAGGTGAAGAAGCCGAAGGCCGAGGTCTCATACGAGGCCAAGGCGATGGAAGAGTCGAAGATGAAGCCAAGGCCGGAGCGCTGGGCCGTTGCCCATGTTTATTCATCGAAGAACGACACCATAATAACGCTTACCGACCTGAGCGGCGCCGAGACATTCGCGGTAGGGAGCGGTGGAATGATAGTCAACGCAGATTCGCAGGAGGGCTCGCCTTACGCAGCGATGCAGGCGGCATACAAGGTGGCTACTACAGCTAAGGAGAAGGGCATTACCAACATAAACATAGAGATACGGGCACCTGGCGGTCACAACTCCAAGACTCCTGGCCCAGGCGCGCAGGCTGTCGTCAGGGTGCTGGCAAGGAGCGGCCTCCGCGTAAACAGGATAGAAGACGTCACGCCCATACCGACCGACACGACAAGGAGGCCGGGCGGCAAGCGCGGAAGGAGGGTATGAAGCTGCCCGCAATGCATGCGTGATCGAGTGTACTCTGGCGCATACCAGATACTTTTCAGCGTTTTCCTATACCCTATAATCTACATTTTCCCGGCATACGCAGCGAACGGCGCACCAGTGCTGTTCGGCGGTGGCAAGCCCTTGGATCTCGGCCGTACATTCATGGGCAAGCGCATCTTCGGCCCCAACAAAACCATAAGGGGCACCCTGTCCAGCATCGCTGTCGGGATAGTTGTGGGCGCCATCGAGTACCCGTTCCTGCACTACATGCTTCCTATATCGGTGCTGCTGGCGCTCGGCGCCAACGCCGGCGACCTGCTCGGCAGCTTCGTCAAGCGCAGGCTCAACCTCAAGTCGGGAGCCGGCGCCCCTGTCCTTGACCAGTATGGTTTCTTCGTGTTTGCGCTGCTGTTCGCCTTCTGGCTGGGCCACCTGCCAGGTCTCTACGGATTGCTCTTCTTGGTGGCGCTCACCGGTTTCCTCCACATAGCGACCAACATGGGCGCGTACGCGCTCAAGCTGAAGCGCGTTCCGTGGTGATTGTGCGGGCATACTCGCTGACATAACCTCCATGTTCCTAGGCAGGGTGATCGCGCAAGCCAAAGATGGCGGCGACACGCTGACCGTTAGGGAGCGCGGCAGAGAGAGGGTATTCTTGTGCAATGACGTAGTACTCTCCAGATTGCGTTTAGATACGATCTACACAGGCAGCTACTGGGACTATTTCCTGCCACTGCCATCTCTTTACAGCAACCCACGCATCCTGGTCATAGGGCTCGGCGGTGGCACGATACCTTTCCAGATGGAAAGCATTTATCGAAACGCCCGCATCGACGTGGCGGAGCTGAGCGGCAAGGTCGCGGAGCTTTCTGCTTCATTCTTGCCGAAGAAGCTGAAGGCGCGCGTCATGATAGGGGACGGCGCAGATATTGTCAGGGGCTCGAAAGTCAACACCTACGATATAATAATAGTCGACCCATACCGGACCTATGGCCTGCCTGAGAAGTTCTCCAGCGACGAGTTCATCGGCAATTCGCTGCATGCACTTTCCGATGACGGCATACTGACGTTCAATTACATACTGAGCCCGGAAAACGTCACAGCTTTCCAGAGGCGCATCCCTACGCTAAAGCAGAACTTCAGCATGTACCTGTTCGGCGCTCCCCGCTTCTCCGGAAACCGAATACTTATATGCTCGCGTAAGCTAAAAGGCGCGGAGATAGCGAAGCGCACGTCAGAAAACTTCCCTGACAAGAAGAGAGGCAGGCACGTGCTTGACGAATACTTCTTGATGCAGCCATTTCCTGGAATGCATTAACTTTGCATAGTGGGAAATCCCACACCCTTCAGGGGTGGGATGAAAGCGAATAGAGAGGGTATATAAAAACGAATGCCGACATAAATAATATGGAAGTCACAAGGGCGTACAAATTCAGGATCTACCCTAACGATAAATGCCAGAATGCGATAGAAAACCAGCTTGCATTGTCAAAAGACTTCTACAACAAACTCCTCGAAAAGGCAAAAGATGCATACGAAAAAGACAAGTCCTTCAAAATAAAAAGAAGCACATTCAACAGAATAAAGAAAGGGATAATTGCAGAAAACAAGGACTTCCTAAAGATATACTCGCAGACGAGATGCGAAATAGAGGATAGGGTCATAAAGGCCTATGCAAACTTCTTCAGAAGAGTGAAGGAGAAGAAATCAGGTAAGAAAGTAAAGGTTGGATTTCCGCGTTTCAAATCGATAGACAGATATTACAGCATTGTCTATCCCCAGGACAATGGCTCTTTTTCAATAGAGAAGGAAAGGAAAAAAGAGATGCTCAGGGTTTCAAGGATAGGCAGAGTCCAGATAGAACAGCACAGGAATATCGTAGGCAACATAAAGACGATGACAATAAAGAAAGATGGCAATGAATACTATGCAATCTTCACCGCAGAACAGATAATCAATCCTCCAAAGATAGAAGACACAAATCCTGTCGGCATAGATATGGGACTCAACAACTTCATTGCGCTGTCGGATGGCAATATGATACAAAAGCCAAAGTTCTTCAAACAGAAGGAAAAGAAAATTGCGAAATGGCAGAAGATTGTTGCAAGAAGGAGCAAAGGCTCAAAGAGAAGGCAGAATGCAAAGGAGAAACTTCAAAGTGCATGGAATGGGGTAACAAGGGCATCAGACGACTTCATGCACAAACTTTCCAACAGATTAGTGCATGAGGGATATACATCATTCGCAGTAGAGGCACTTCACATAGACAACATGGTAAAGAACCATCGTCTTGCCCAGTCAATACAAAATGCCTCATGGAATAGGTTCATTCAGATGCTTTCATACAAGGCTGAAAGTGCTGGTATGAAAGTAATAAAGGTATATGCAAGGAATACATCAAAGGAATGCAGCAACTGCGGCAACATAATGGAAATGCCGCTGTCGCAGAGAACATACGTCTGCAACAGATGCGGCATGCAGATGGACAGGGACATAAATGCCGCAATAAACATACTTACAAAAGCTACCCTCGGACAGAGGGAAAGTAACGCTCAGGGAGATATTTGCCTCTACGATGTAAAGGGCATCGCAAGCAGTGTCGAGGAACTGAGAACCGGTAAAACACATCCTTTGCAGGATGCAGTGATTGCATGACGCAGAGGAAGCCCACACCGTTTACGGGTGGGAGGATGTCACGCTTCACAGCATGTGCAGGAAGCCCAGTATGACAAGCGCCACCATCACTATTATGTACGCCCTGAGGAAGAGGAATGCCGCCTTCGTCCAGGTCTTCATCCTGGCCCTTGGCACGTGTATCTTTGAGTAGTCCTTAATTCGCTCCCTTTTCAGGAAGGCATCCCAGTCATTCTCGTTCTTTATGAAGCTATAGCGCTCGTTGTTGTTCAATTCAACCACCAAAAACATGAGGGAAAACCAGCGAGATGCCGTAGAGGCTGCTCATCACTACGAGCACTACCATTATGGTTATTATCGCAGCGTTCTCCCATTTTTTGTTCGCGTACTTGCCCATTATTTTCTTGTCGTTGACAAGGAGCAGCAGGAACAGCAGGGCAGCCGGCATGAATATCGATGCGATTACCTGCACCGTTATGTTGAGGAAGCTGAGCGGAAGGTGCGGTATAAGCACTATGGCTGCCGCTATGAACATGCTTGCAAGGCCGGGCAGGTAGAACTTCCTGCCCTGCCTGAACGGCAGGTTTATGCTCTTCGGCCACCCGAAGGCTTCGCCCACCGCCCAGGACGTGCTGGCCGTGAGCGCAATCGAGGCTATGAGCCCGGCATCGATAAGGCCGAGCGCGAATAGCTTCACCGCCAGCATGCCGATCTTGCTCGCGACAGTGCTGAGTATGTTGGTAAGGTCGTATGTTGCGGTGGTGACTGTTGCCGCAATGCCCGGCTTGAACACCAACGTGCCCGTGAATACTATTATCGATACCGCTACTGCGCTCATCACTATCGCGCCTATGAGCGTGTCGCGCCTGCCTCCCTTAAGGTCTTTCGGCACGGTGCCTTTGTCGACTTCGGAGCTCTGCTGGAAGAACAGCATCCACGGCGCTATGGTCGTGCCCATGTTGGCAAGCAGCACGTATACGAACAGAGGCCTGAAGCCGCCGTTTATGCTCCATGTGACGAACGTGCTCGCCACGAGCGACCAGTCAGGATGCGCAAAAAGCACAAGAGGTATGAATATTAGGTTAAAGAATGCCACAATGAGGCTGGCTCTCTCCCAGGTATGGTACCGCATCGTCAGCGTTATGGTTGTCACGAAGGCAATCCCGACCAATACAGCAACGGCAGGCTGCACCCCAAATATGCCCAGGCCGAACGTGATGCCTATGAACTCGGTCACGAGCGTGAGGGAGTTAGCGATAAGGAGGTCGCCGAGCGAGAACGCCCCCCAGAACGAGCCGTACCTCTTCCATATCATCTCCGCGTGGCCCCGCCTTGTCACGGCAGCCATCCTGACCGTCATCTCCTGGACCATGTATGCTACCGGTATCATGAGCACAAGGAGCGGCACGAAGAAGCCTATGCCGAATATGGAGCCGCTCTGCGCATATGTTATGACGCCGCCGGCATCGTTATCAGCTATCATGACGAGTATGCCCGGGCCAAGGAGCGCAAGGAAGAGGAGGAATCTGGTCCATGTCCCGCGGCTGCGCCTAAGCCTTGTTACCTCAAGCCTGTCGATGGCCCTCCGCCTGAGGTCCACCGGCAACCCATTTAGCTTCTCGTCAATGTCGAACTGGCCCCCAGACATGATTACAGAGCGAACGTAAACAATTTATAGATGCGCACGCAAGCGCAACTGATGGACGATTACGAGATAATCGAGACGCACAGGGTGCCCGGGCAGGAGCATGCGCAGGAATCGTTCGTGGCAAATGCAATGAACTTCAGAGTGCCGACGCACGCCATAATGCTCGTGTCGGTCGAGCTGAAGGCCAACGATATCGTGCAGGTGGGCGAAAAGCGCGTCTACATGTATGGCAAGGACATCGGCGAGATAAAGAAGCTGGAATCAGGCACCGGCATAAAGATAGACACTAGCTACAGCATAAAGTACACCGGCGGCTATTCACGCGACGGCTCAACCATATACATAGACTCGAACTTCCCGAAGACGATAGATGTTGATGGGAAAAAAGTAGACGCGCTCGAGAGCATAGGCAGGCACCACGAACTAACAGAGAAGTGGTTCGTGGACAGCGCCTACGACTACCAATACGCGCACGAGATAGCGAACAGGAGCGAGCGCGCTTACGTCGAGTCTCTTGGCGTGTCGTGGGACGCATACAGCCGGGAGGTGAACAGGCACCTCTCGCTCGTGAGCTCGGCGAAGCTAGCGCGCAGCCCGAAGGACCTCGATACCGTGCCATATATAGCGTCTGACGACACGGCCACGCTGAAGGAGATCAGGGACAGCATGGAGCCGTGAGCGCGGCCATGCGCGGAAGGCTTGAGAAAGCTTTTAATATCTTAATGGACAAAACAATGCTGTACAACGAACAGGTGCTTGTTATAAAGATAAAAGACATAAGGGCTCTGCCCACCACCACTCTGAAATCAAGGCTTGATGAACTCTCTCTTGAGCTAGCGATCGAGAAGAGGAAGGTCGCCTCAACGGGAGTTTCGAGCAAGGTGGTCAAGACCCGCGAGCTGAAGAAGACAATCGCAAGGATAAATACCATCCTTAAAGAGAGAGGTGCGCCTCAGTAATGACCGACATATGCCCAAAGTGCGGACTTCCCAAGGAGCTTTGCGTATGCGACGTCCTTGACAAGGAGGTGGAGGGCAAGATAAAGGTCTACCTGAAGAAGGCCAAGTTCGATAAGATCATGACGATAGTTGAGGGGATCAACCCCGATGAAGTGGAAGACACCACGAAAGACCTCAAGCGCTCTCTCGCGTGCGGCGGTACGTCAAAGGACGGCATGATAGAGCTCCAGGGCAACCATAAGGGCAAGGTCAAGAACGTGCTCATAGGCCTCGGCTACAAGGAGGGCAACATAGACATCGCATGACTATATCCTGACCACTTTCTTTCCTGATTTCTGGGGGATTATCTTCATGTGCGCGCCGGGGAAGCTCCTGGCCAGCTCTTTGCCTTTGCCAAGCCTGTCAAGGAATATCGCGAGAGCCGCGACCTCGGAGTGCGGCTGGTTGCCTATTGCTATGTTGTAAGTCGCGTTGCGGTAATACCATGGCTCCACCTTCTCCGCCCCGACAACCACAAGCAGCGGCTTTCTCGGCGGCATCTTGGGCGCATCTTTTATGTTGATTCCGTACATCGTAAGATGCGCCACAGCACCGCCAGCACGCTTCCATCTCCTAACATACGCTTTGCCGTCTTTCGCGCTCTCCAGGGCGAAGCCCCTGCCGCCCCACCTCTCAAGGACCCCGCGCACAGCCGCGAGCACATGGCTGTCGTCGCCCTCAAGAACGAAGCCGTTCGCTCCGAATGCCCGCGCCACCAGCCCGACGTGCGTCGTTACGCGCTTGTCTCGCTCCGGCCTGTGGCCGATCCTGAGCACGTATACCTTCCCCATAGTGCATCGGTTACTAATCGCATCGGCGCCTTTTAATATGTTCCACGCGAATCGTATTGTCATATCGGCGGTATTATGGCAGTGCTCGGAATAGAGAGCAGCGCGCACACCTTCGGCGCAGGGGTAGTCGAAAACGGAGCCGTGCTCTCGAATGCCAAGGCCATGTACAACATAACGAGCGCAGGAATGATACCCTCTAGGGCGGCGGAGCTCCATTCCAGGAACGCGGCCAAGACTGTGCGCTCGGCAATGAGGCAGGCCGGGTTGGGCTTCGACGATATAAATGCCATAGGCTACACGCGCGGCCCAGGCATAGGCCACTGCCTGCGCGTAGGCATGCTCGCCGCAAAGACTCTTTCAAGCGCTCTCGGCGTGCCTCTCTATCCTATCAACCATGCGCTGGCGCACATAGAGGTGACGCGCCATCTCTCGGGCTTCAAGGATCCGCTTGCGCTTTACGTCAGCGGAGGCAACTCCCAGATCCTTGGCATGGCCAACGACCCCTTCAGGCATTACAGCGTGTACGGAGAGACGTTCGACATAGGCGTCGGCAACATGCTCGACAATTTCGCGAGGGCGGCGCACCTCAACCCCTCATGGGGATCCAGCGTGGCCAAGCTGGCCGAGGGCGGGCATTACATACGCATGCCTTACACCGTCAAGGGCATGGATTTCACGTTCACCGGACTGCTGACCAGCGCCGTGAAGATGCTTGCAGGGCACAAGCACAGCGATGTCGCGTTCTCCCTCCAGGAGACTGCATTCGCCATGCTTGTCGAGGCGACTGAGCGCGCGATGCTCCTGACCCGCAGGCGCAGCGTAATAGCGTGCGGCGGAGTGGCGCAGAGCGTGCGCCTCACATCGATGCTGCGCGCCATGGTGGCGCAGCATAAGTCTGAATTCTTCGTGGCCCCGAACGAATACAATGCAGACAACGGCGCCATGATTGCGCTTGTGGCCGAGAAGATGCACAAGGCCCATGCGATTGTTCATGCGCGGGAGCTCAACATAATGCAGAGGTTCAGGGTGGACTCTGCGAGGGTGTGGTGGTAAGATGCGGAAACTGGCAGAGGGCGCAGAGGCTGACGTATACGAAGGCTCATTCATAGGCATGGACGTGATCGTGAAGCGCAGGCGCCGGAAGCCATACATTGCGGCAGAACTCGAAGAGGACCTGCGCCTTCGCCGCACCAAGAACGAGGCCCGCATAATCGGCGTGGCGAGCGAGCGCGGCATAAGCGTGCCGCCAGTGCTGATGGTGGGACTAGACGCGATATACATGGGCCGCGTAGACGGCGAGCCCCTGTCGTCATACATCGCGCATGCTGGCAGAGGCGCACGCCAACGCATTTTTGCATCGGCAGGCGCTGCCCTAATGGAGATGCACAGGCTTGGCATAGCACATGGCGACTACACGCCCGCCAACATGCTGGTTGACAGAGCCCGCAGGCTTTGGATCATAGACTTCGGCCTTGCAGCGCAGTCCGCTTCGACAGAGGACAAGGCACTCGACGTTCTCCTGCTCAAGCGCGCCGTAAGTGCAATCGATTACGACGCCTTCGTCAAAGCCTACTCAAGGCATAATGGCGCTGCGCAGGTTCTGCGCAAACTCGCAGATATAGAACGCCGCGGCAGGTACCAGGCTAGGTCGCTTGCCGAATCCGAAGAACCGCAAGGCAGCGATTGAACTTTGCGCGCATTTTACGCCAGTCCGTACCGGCGCGACTATACGGCCGTTCGCCATGCCTGCGGCCTTGTATCTGGCCTGCATCCGTGCATGACTAGAATCTGCCCGCATTGGGGAAATCTAGCGCAGCCACCTGCTCCGTGGGCTTGAACTCCTCGGTCTCAATGAACCGCATCGTGCGCGTCGACACCACCAATGTTGCGAACGACGCGAAGCTTATTAACGCTATTACCAGCGCGTAGAGCGTGCTGCTGTTCAGGTACAGGTAAGAGAAGAACAGTACGCCGACCAAGCTTGCGCCTAGGCTTGCCCCGAAGCCTGACTTAGCCCTAGCCAGAAGCAGCGCGCCAGCAACGAGCTCGAAGAACGCAACTGCCACGCCGAGCAGCCCGAGAGCGTAGCTCGTCTGCATATGCCCGATGAATGTGAAAAAGCCGACGCTGTTCGCATAGTTTATTATGTAGGCAATCTGGTCGCCTGCCATGTACAGGAAAGCGACGAACGCCAATGCCAGCAGGCCGCCTCCTGACAGCGCTGCCACGCCATAACCAAGCAATTCCTGCGTAGCGCTCTTTGTCACTTCGTCTATGTCCTCAAGGCAGTAATACCTGCCGGCATGCTCCACTATGTCCTCGAAGCAGAACGGCCTGTGGCAGTAGTCGCACACCGCATAAGCAGGCCTCCAAGGATGCCATGCGCACACGAGCCCTATGGCTGCCTCTTTGCTTTCTATCTGCGCCCTTGTTTCCTTGGCCGGCCTGTGCCCGTACGTTTCCGCGCCTGTTGTCTCGAGCGCCTCCTCGACCTGCGCGTACGAGCCCGCAGGCGCAACCACCTCCCTCTCAGGCTGGATCTTGATGACGTTCGGCGTGCCGGATTGCTTGGGCTGTACCGCAACCACCCTTCTCTGCGCCGGCTTCGCGTTGGCAGATGCTTCCTTCTCGGCCTCCCTGAGCTTGAAGATTAGCAAATCATCCGGCGCTACCGCCATCTCACATCATCTTTCTGGACCTTGCGATCGCCTGCCTCTTCTTCATCTCGAATATACCCCTGTGCTTGGCGCAGCTTATGCAGTAGTATATCTTCCTCCTCTCGAAGAATCGCACGTCGTTGACGGTCTTGGTATCGGTGCTGAAGCTTATGGCCTTCTCGATCGATACCGCCTTGCTGCGCGGCACCTTCCTTCCACATGACTCGCAAATCACAATAGATTCCTTTCCTCTCAATCTAACACCGTTGCAATATTCTCAAAGAAGGCATAAAAACCTACATATTCCCTAGCAGCGAGTGCGAGCCGCACGGTATTTAAATTCTAAAGGATAAATGCATACCGTGAAAGTTTATCTTATAGCGGCTGATGCCGACCTTGGCATAACGGTCTCAAACTTCATAAACGGCAGCGGCAGCAGCTGCATAATGTCGCAGCTCAAGACCGGCGATTACAAGCAGCAGCTTCTGGAGCTCGCTGACAACGTGAAGGACTTCGAGATGTGCGTGGTGGCCTCAACGCAGCCGACGCTCATGGTCATAGAGTCGAACAAGATGTCAGGCGTGCGCGCGATCGAGTGCAGGAGCAGCACAGATGTCAGCGAGGCGCTAAGCGCTGGCGCCAACGTCCTTATTTTCAGCCCGGCGGTGCTGGAGCGAGACACGCTGGAATTGCTGGGGCCGATGGTGGGCGTGCGTTCGCAGCAGAGGCGCCTTGCGCCTCAGCCCAGGCCAGTGCAGCAGAGGCCGCAGCAACGCCAACAGCAGCAGCGCCAGCAGGCACCACAGCGCGCTCCGGAGCCAGAACAGTACGAAGACGATCGGACGCCGCTCTGGGACAGGAAGAAAGGCTTAACGAAGAACATAAAGAACATATTCGGCGTGGAGTAATAGCATGCTGGCGGATTGCGAGAAGGCCATAAAGTTCACGCTGCCTGCAGTGCGCATTGCCGTCGCATTCTCATTGTTGAATGAACACGGGTTTCGGCAGGCCGATGTCGCGCATGCGCTCGGCATAGCCCAGGCCGAGGTAAGCAAATACCTGAACGGAAGGTATTCAGCCAAGGTGGCGCGCCTGCGCGTTGCCGTGGAGCGAAGTGGCATCCACTTGCGCATTGTCAGGTTGGCCATCGGCGGCAAAGGTGTGGTCGAGATATCCAAGAGGATCGAGGAGGCTGCATCATCCGGCAAGCTAGTTGGCATGGCGACGAAGCGCTGATGCGCATTGCTCTCATGATTCGTAATCCTTTAGAAAGCCAATCAGCGTGAAGCGTGGAGCAGCTCGCTGCCAGCGCTCTCCAACTGCATGCGCGCAACGTCCTGCTTGCGCCTGAACCCTGGCAGCACGCTCTCTGCAAACTTTAGCCCGCGCGTCGTATCGTATATGCGCCGCATCATCTCGTACCTGCGCTCTGCCTCTTCCTTCCTTCCATCTCGCAGCCTCTCCAGCATCTCGCGCCTCAGCTCTCCAACTACATCCATAAGGCCGAGAAGATAGGCTTCTTCTCCCACTCCTACATCATCTGCGCCTAGTATGGCTTCCTTTTCCGCCATGTTGTAGAACAGAACTGCTTCTGCATATTCCTGATATGCCTGGAGCGATACGTGCCTAAACTCAGAATCGCGGCTCTTCAGGGCAGCGACCTGCCTATTCAGCGCACCTATGGCGCGCTTCGCCTCAGCTTCCCTGCCGCTGTGTAGCAGCGTTATGGCCTGTCCTGCTTCTCTCACAACCTTGCGCGAAAGCTCAAGCACAGCATCGAAGTCCTTCTGCCTTTCCAAAAGCCTCGAGGCTATGCCGTCTATCTCGCGCTCAAGCCTATCCTTCAACAAATCACAGTATGCATTGGCGCCACAAGAAATAAATACGCCTGACTACAATGCACCCTTATACATGTTTTGGGGTGCTTGCAGTGAAACCGCAGATGGTGATTCTGGCCCTTGCCGCGCTCCTTTTCGTTGCTCCATGCCTTGCAGGCGCATCGACTACGGTGATCCTCAACTCGTATTGCTCGATTAGCCAGCTGCCGTCGGGTACGCAGGTCGCGTTCCATATGAGCAACATCGGCAACGGCACCGCAGTCAACGTAACCGCCGTGCCGCAATTGTATTCGGTCGGGCTGTCGCTGAGCCCACAAAGCGCGCAGATGGGCACCCTGCAGCCCGGAGCCAATGCAACCGCGAACTTTAATGTCTCATCGTACACATACCCGGGCAGCTACGTGGCAGGGTTCGCTGTGCAGTACGGCCAGGGTTCATCCCAGATAGCCACGGTCTACCCATGCCCGATAGACATAGGCCAGCAGGAGCAGAACTATGTTGAAATAACGCGCCTGAACTATTCGAAAGGCGCGATAAAGGCGTCGTTCGTCAACTTGGCAAGCACGCCATTGCATGCCAGCATATACGTGCTAGCGCCCTATGACGTGTTCGTGAGCGGCCGCGTACTCAACGAGACCCTAAAGCCAGGCGTGCAGTTCAACAGGACGTTCAATGTCACGCTGTACCCTCCTTCCGGCGTCACCAATGCAACGTATGTGGTTGCTTTCGCAACCTCCTACATAGCTGACAACATCAGCGTTTCAGGCTATTCGACCGTGTTGGTGCCGCAGAGAGCTTCAGGCGGTTCACTGTTCCAGTGGTTCGATTATCTTGCCATTGCCGTAATCGTTGTGTTAGTCGCGCTGATTATTCTATCGGTGGCAATCGGCAGGCACAGGCGCAGAGCACGCGCCGGAACCCGTACACGCCAGCATAAATCATAGATGTAATAGATCGATAGCATGGGCTACCAAAACCGCAGACCTTACGTCAGCATAATAGTGCCTACATTCAACGAGCGCAAGAACATACGGCGCTTGATGGCCGGAGTGAAAAGTGCGCTGCGCGGGCTTTCGTATGAGATTATAGTGGTAGACAAGCATTCCGGCGACGGGACTGCAGCCACCGCGCGCTCGATGGGCGCAAGGGTGATGTACGAGAACAAGGGCAAGGGAAACGCGTTGCGCATGGGATTCGCAAAGGCGCGCGGTCGCATAATAATATCAATGGATGCCGACATGTCCCACAGGCCGAACGAGCTCAAGCTCCTCATATCCGGAATAGAGACGGGCTACGACGTCTGCATGGGCTCGCGCTTCCTTGTCGGAGGCGGCACCGACGACATGCCGCTCTTCCGCAAGTTCGGCAACAGGGTGTTCGTGACCCTTGTCAACCTGATATTCGGGACGCACTACAGCGATCTCTGCTATGGCTACCGCAGCATGACGCGCGAAGCGGTAAATAAGCTGCGTCTCTCGTCAGTGGGCTTCGGCATAGAGACAGAGATAAACATAAAAGCCAAGAAGGCCGGCCTTCGCGTGCTCGAGGTGCCGAGCTACGAGAAGAGGCGTAGCTTCGGGAACGGAAACCTCAGGGCGTTCCGCGACGGCTATGCGATACTGAAGACCATATTCGATAACATTGGCTAGCCAGACCGTGTGCCGTTGGTAAGGCCATTTATCCTGTAGAAGCCGTAGGTGGACGCGCTGCCTGGCTCGCCATGGGTCGCGTTCATTATCAGCGTGGTGTTGTACATGCCCATTATAGAAGTGCAGATGTTGCCCGGCGTCCCGCACCAATAGCCGTAATCGAGCACAGAGCACCCATATACGGCATTGCTCTGCTCATAGAACGAGGTATTGTATAGATAGCTCATCTGCGCGGATGCCCTGCCGTTTATGATGAAGAGCGTCGGGTCGTAGCTGTACACTATGCAGGAACTCGGTATTGCGGAAATAGAGCTGTACACGAAATTCTCGTAGAAGCGCGCGTTGCCCGCCTGAGTTATCATCGCAGGGTTTTCAGTTATGGCAGGTACTGCAGAACTGAACCCTAATACTATAAGCGCAAGCATGGCAATGGTCACCACGGTTCTGGCCGCTGCGACAAGATGTTTCGGCTTTCTCATCATGCGCATTATTCCTGTCCATTCAATCACGTATGAGGCGCCAGCACCTCCCATTATCGCAACGGGTGCTACTGCTGTCAGCATGAAGCGCCAATCGACGCCGTATGTCACGCTTCCTGCGTAGAACGAGGTATAAAGCAGGAAGAATGCTAGGAACCACACGGCTAGTGCGGCCAGCTCGCGCCTCTTCCTATAAGCGATCATGAGCGCCGCGCCCAGCAGCGCGAACACCGTGAATATGATAGGCTGCGGCATAAGTGCGCTGTCGTAGCCATTGAACCAGAACAGCACATTGCTGCATATGTTGTACTTCAGATTGGTAAAGCTTATGGAAGAGTTTGCAATGGTAGCGATGATTGGATTTGCGCAGGTTTCGCCAATGTACGCGCCGCTGTAGCCGTAGTTGCCGTTCTGCAGCTCGTTGAGCGCATAGCCTGCTTCTGGTGCTACTAATAGCACGAACACAAGCGCCAAGATAAGCACCTTGGTGCTGAACAGACTCTCGTACGCCCTTCTCGCATTGCGCCTTATCGACTGCATGAGGCCACCATCGCTCAGCAGCACGTACATCACAAGCATGACTGGCAGGTACATCATGGCATCGACCTTGGTGTACAGTAAAAATGCGGTCGCGAAGATTGCAAGCGCGAGCGTGCGCGCGTTGCGCCTGTTTATGAATATCAGCAGCGCCAGCATGGCAACTATAGAATATGCCAGCATCGGTATGTCCGACGTGGTGGGCTTGGCCCATATGAGCAAAATTGGCGAAAGCGCCGTGAAGAGCTCCGCGAAGAGGGCGCCCTTCACGTTCTTCAGAAACAGCAGCGCCAGCGGAAACATCAGGAATACCGCAATCGCGCTGAGCGCGAGCTCGGTGCCGAATGCTGCGGCCCTGCTGACGCCGAGCGCAGCGAACGCTATGGCCAGGTTGAATGCCGTGCCTATGGGCTCATGGAATATCTCGCCGGAGTAGCACGCGATTGGGGTCCCGAAATTGCACATCCATGCCTGACCTGTATGGAGCAATGCAACCGCCATCCCTTGGTAAATCACGTCGTCGAAGAACAGCTGCTGCGTCGCAGCTACAGTGAACAGCTCTATTGCAATGAAAATGGCAAGAATGACAAATGCCCAAACAACATGCGTCTTTTTGATTTTCAAGCGTTTGAAGAGGCCTGTTATGTCTCTCCTGGCAAGGAAAAGCGCCGCAAGCATCCCGACGAATGCAGCTGTAACGCATATAGTATACAGGTATTCCTGCGCGCCGTCAGATAATGCAAGCATCAGACCCCCTTCCTGTTCGTAACCGTTATGCCGTTTATGAACATGTGCTTGGTGCCGGTCTCTTTCATCACCTTCAGCGCGTCTGCAGGGCTCATCACTATTGGATAGCCGTGCAGGTTGAAGCTCGTGTTCAGCACCACTCCATGGCCGGTATGCCTCTTTACATGGCTGAGCAGCTCCATGTAGAGCCTGTTCTCCTCCCCGACCATCTGCGGCCTTGCCGAATGGTCGACATTCACGACCGATTTTGTAGCGTCGTACATTTCTGGCTTCACCATGTATGTCATGGTCATGTACCGGTCGGCTCCCTTGCCGTCGTAATCAAGAAGCGTGCCAGCCTCGCTCTCAAGGAGCGACGGCGCGAACGGCTGGAACCACTCGCGCTTCTTGACATAAAGATTCAGCCTGTCCTTTACCGTGTCGGACGAGCTCGGCGCCAGTATGCTCCTGTTGCCCAGCGCCCTCGGCCCATACTCCATGCGCCCCTGGAACCACAGCACGTAGTTTCCTGCATAGATGAGCTCGGCGGCATGCTTCGCCTGCTCGCTCCTGCCTTCCCTGGCATACGTGAACTGCTTGTCGCCCTTAACGATTGCTTCGGTCTCGTCCTCGCTGTAGTCGTGGCCGAGATACGCGTCGAACTCGAACGACGAATCGCCAGTAAGTTCGTGCGCGGCCCAGAGCGCCGACCCCATCGCTATGCCGCCGTCTCCCATGTGCGGAAACACATACCAGTGCTTTACTGTCTCGAGTCTGCGCACCTTCATGTTGGCCTTGACGTTCGCGAAGATGCCGCCTGCAAACGCCACATCGCCGATATTGTACCTGTCGATGGCGTTGCTGATAAGCTTCACCATCATGCTCTCAAGCACCTGCTGGGCCATGTAGGCGAACTGCTCCCTTGGCATCTGCCAGGCGGCCCTGCGCAGCATGGCGAACTGCTTTACGGGCGAATAGCTCGCCTTCAGCACCGTGCCCTCGACATGGAAGAAGTCCTTGAATTTGTTGCTCTCATAGTCGAACGGGTAGGAGTAGTCGGCCATGGCCATGACCTTGCCCTCATCTTCGAGCTCGCGCATGCCGACTATGTTGGTCACCTGCTCGAAGAATATGCCGAGCGAGTCTCTGGCCCCTATCTTCAGGTGCCTCTCCAGCTTGCCGTTGTGCAGCGTGCTTATGCTGCCCGAAAGCCCGTCGCCAAGGCCGTCGAGCGTTATAACAAGGCTTTTCCTGAACGGAGCGGTGAATGCTGCTGTTGCCGCATGCGCTATGTGGTGCTCAACCCGGTGGAGCTTGAAGCCCTCAAAGCCCATGCGCCTTAAGTTCCTGGATATATATGAGGCGCTTATGGTGTTGCAGAGTGGCAATATGCCTATAGGCGTTAGCGTGTACTTGAGGTTGTGCCTGAAGTTCTCGAACCCGGGCTTCGGAATCTTCCTGCGCCTGAAAAGGTAATAATACTCGCGCATGTACGGGAACACGCGCTCAGCGGTCTTGGTCAGCTCTGTGGTGCTGAATGCCACGTGCTCTATGTCTGTGGGCTTTATGTTGGCGTAGGCCAGCGCGCCCATGATGGAATTGAACGGGAACTTCATCTCCAGCTTGCGATGGGTGAAGCGCTCCTCGTTCGCGGCATAAACTATCTTATTGCCATCTATCAGTGCTGCGCCCGCGTCATGCCCGTCCCACACCCCAAGCACATACATTGCATACCACCAGAGCATGGCGCATCGCCAGCTTACCAAAGATGAAGAATTCAGTTTTAAATAGGCTCTGCATGCTGCGGCTTTGTTGAAGTAGTCCTTTTCTATTGATTAAGTCTGTGTTTTGTTGATAAAGTTTCTTGTCTGTAGTCTGAATATCGTGTTGTAAACAGGCCAAGCGAACGATTTTAAATCTATTATTTCAAAGGTATGATATGGCAAGGGTATCTACGACACAAAGGCCAAAACTGAGTAATAATAGTCTGATAGGCATAGCTATAACACTTATTGTCGTTGCAATCATAGCCTATTTTATAGGACATAGCACAAATCCATTAGGGCAATTACCACAGAATGTCTCCGTTCATGTTATCACAAACAGGACGGTCATAACATATAGCATTCTGTACCCTAATTACATCAATTCTGGATATAATGCTAACTACATTGGTTATTTTTCACCTACTGGGGTAGATCTCTACTACGATTATTGGAACGGTAGCTATATCCCACTCCCACTAATCAATCTAACCAAACACGGATATGACTTTAATCTCACAGCGAACAGGACAGGTTATATGATACTAAATTACACCTCAAATTCAAGTATGGGTCTGTATGCAGGTAATTCAGATTGTTACTTAAACTTGAACGCATTTTATAAGGGAACGTTATTGGAGGACACTTATGACAATTCAGCGCAGAATGGCACTCTCGTTTTGCCCGTACACAAAGGTAAAAACTGTTTTACACTACTGTCAAGTTCGACTCAGCTAAAGACTTCGATTACATTTAACGCTACTTTCATATACTTTGGGTATCCCTCAAGTATCCCAGTAATTCATTAATTATTTGCTACCTTCCATCAGAATCTCAAAAGCCTTCTTACCTACATAAAAGAGAAATATTAAGACAGCAAAAACTATCAAAACTGTCGAACCCAAATTCATACTGCTCTGTACAAGGTAATAATTTTGGGTTGTAGTATTAGCTATTATATTCGGTGCTAATGTTTGAACACCAACAAAATGAGAGAATATCTCACTTACGGTTACATCAGCAGACGCAAGTTCTGCTACGATAATAATAGCAAAAAGCACAGCTTTCTGTTTCTCCATAGTCTAATCTTTACTGAGAATATCCTTAAATAGTTATAAGTTTACGAAAATGCGAAAGACTGTTCGCTATATAAGATTAGCTACTGTCTCGGCTTTGCTAATAAATCCAATTCTGCTAATAAATTAGAATGATTAACCCATTATATGTTTTTGAACTATATCCCAACCATATACGCTTTTGACTATAGCTTCTATGGTTTTGGTATCTATTTTATTGTCTTCGGTTACTGGTAGTTCTAATTCAATGCTATTTAGTCTCTTCATAGACAATTTTCTACCATAATGATATCTCCACGACTTAATTCTAATTAATGCACCGATATAAAAAAGAAGATAGGCGTTATTTCCATTTTTAATTGGGGATACAGCCGTTATTTCTTTCCGCCAAATAAGAAGTAACCTAATCCTAACCCTCCCAAGAATGCAAGAAGTGTCAAGAGCGCTGCACTATCGGCTTTTCCTTTTGCTTGTTTTTCCACATACTCGTAAACCTTTGAGATGCTATTAGAAGGAGAAGAGTCATATAGCGGGAAATATGCGTATCCCTGCAACATCGCTGCTGGTTTGGTAGCATCCAAAGCTAAGACAAGTATTGATTTCTTCTCTGTTATGGCAGCACCTATTTCATTCTGAACATATTGAGAGCTATGCGAATTTGTATCGTATAACACCATGAAGAGATCGCAACCTTTGATTTGTGAAACGAGTCTTTCGCTCAGGTTGCCAGCTATCACAGTTTCCTCAGAAAGAAATGCATCTAAATTTGGTATCTTCCTGATATAATCCGCAATAGCTGATGCTGATATAGCATCCTTCGTGCTATGACTTATAAAAACACTATATGCCATATGTTTATTTGTTGATAAAGTAATAAAAATGTTGATAAAGTCAGACTATTTCAACAAAGCCGCATGCTGCCCATGCGCCAGAGGCGCAGCAGGCAAAGTCCAAAGCCTAAGCCTATTCGAAAGATATATAAATGAAATACTACAATAAACGTTAGGCAGACTAACGTGGTACCATGAACTCGCTGGGACTTAAGCTTTTGTTTGGCAGGACGCTGAAATTGCTTTACTTGCTTATGATATTCGGCTCGTTCGCTTCCCTGCTGACTGCAGGCACAAGCGTAACCCTCAACATTACTAATTCTACAATAGCAAAACCACTCTGCCAGCTTTATGGGGCAGTGCATACGGGCGTGTTCATACTGGGCCTTGTGCTGCTGCTGGTAGGTGCGGTCATGTACGCCATAGGGCACATCATGCCAGGCCAAAGCAAGGGCACGCTGCAGGGCTACGGGATGGGTATGATATTCGGCGGCATAATTGGCGTTGTGATATCGATGCTCGCAGGGCCAATACTTGGCGCTATAACTGGGCAGGGCTTCACCTCCACAGGGGCATTCTATGCCTATGCCTGCGGCGGTGTCACGTAAAGTCAACGTGCCGATATTCTAGGCAATAGGCGCTGCGCATGCCTTTTATTCCTTTGCTGAGCATTGAAGCTTAGCGCTGACTGGTGATCGATTGACAAACGTGCTCAAGTATGCTGCAGAAACCTACACGAAGCACCTAAGGCTTATCCTCGCCTTCTCGCTCGCTTTCATAATCGCTTTTCTTATACCTGTGTTTGCTTCCTTCCCAACATACAGCGACCTCGGCGCCATATTCCTGCGCACTGCAAGCATCTACCTGAATCTCAACCTGATCGACATAGCGGTGGTGGTCATATCGGTGCTCTTCTCGCTGATATTCCTTAGCTTCGCGATTGTCGCAATAAATGTCATAGTGAAGCACAGCAGGACCCGCACCCGCGTGACGCAGGAGGTCATGCGCGGCCTCGAGACCTACACAGGCCGCGTCTTCATAGTGCTGCTGCTCTTCACGTTCATACTTATGGTCGTGAATGCCGCGACGTACGGCTCGAGATACTCCGGCATTATCACTGCAATAGCGGGCCTGCTGCTTACGCCGTTGTTCTTCTACGCTCCCGCATCTATAGTAATAGACGACCGAAGGATAGCGAGGGCGCTGCGCGCCAGCGTCGCGTTCTTCGCCAGGCGCTTCGATTACTTCCTGCTATGGCTCGTCATAGCTATAGTGCTCCTGAGCGTTGTCGACCTCATATTCGTGGCAGCGAGCGGCACCCTGCTCTCAAGGTATGTCGTGCTCATCATAGACTCATTATTCGTGCTGCCGTTCCTGGTTGTCGTGCAGAGCGAGATGTACATGAAGCGCTTTGCAATGCTTAAGCGCTGAGCCTGTGCGCATTTATAAATTCATTCATGCTAATTCCTATCGATGAAACAGGTCGCGCCGGTCATTGCGCTTGCTGCGCTTCTCTTCATTCTAATGCCGAGCGCAGGCGCCCAGTCGCTGCCGGTGCCGTTCTGCCCCCTCTTTGGGAACATAGCGCCCGAGCCTTCGGTTACATCGTCGTACTCGACGTCCGGCGGGCTGTCTGCCGGCGAGTATTACCTTGCATACACAACGGGCTCGACCTCCTCGCCGTCGATGGTGAGCGAAGTAGTCACGGCATATACTACGGTGCAGTCAGGCACGATTCACGGCACGGGCCAGATATCGGAATCCGAACTGACAATAACCTCTCCAATACCGTCCGGCACGACGCAGATAAACTTCTACATAGGCACATCCGAATCTGCGATGTACCTTGCCAGCAGCAGCACGTCCAACTCAACCACTATATCAACGTTGCCTGGTTCGGCCGCAGGCGCATTCCCCATGCGCGACGCGGTTTCATGCATAACCAGTTCAATTCCGATAACGCTCATAGGGCTGATGCTCTCGTTCCTGCTCGTAGGTCTCGCCTTCATGATAGGCGAGGTGCTGAACGTGAGCGGCTTCAAGAATTGGTATAAGACCGAGCTCTGGGAGGTGACAAAGAGCGTGCTTATGGTGATGTCGATCTTCGCTGTGCTTGCGGTGCTCAGCGCAGTGGCATACGCGTTCACTGGCAATCAGCCGATTTCAGGAAGCTCCAGCACGCTGAGCGCCTATGCCTCGGCCAACCTGGCAGGCGTCTACAGCGCCGACCTGGGCAGCTACCTTGGCCCGCAGCTCTCAAATGCGAACAACGCATTCTCGGCCATATTCGGGCTAACGGAGGGCATATCTTTCGCCAAGAGCTTCACTGCCGAGTACTGGATACCGTACCTGCCGATACCGTTCGTCGGCTCGGTGCAATTCGGCGGCGAGTACACCCTGTTCAAGTCCAGCTACGTTGAGTCAGACCTCTCACTACCTGGATCGTCGTTCGTGAAGGATGTCCTAGGCGTTGTCGTCATACCGCTTATCGTAATATTTCAGCTGCTGTATGACAAGCTGGTCGAGTTCGCCCTGCTGGGACTGACGTTCTTCGTGCCGCTCGGAATCGTGCTGCGCGCAATACCGTTCCTGCGCGGCATAGGCGGCACAATGCTGGCCATCGGCATCTCGATAGCGCTTGTGTTCCCGGCGTTGCTCCTGATGTTCAACCTGCCTATATCGAACTACTTACCAAGCTTCGCCCCAACCCCCGCCAGCCTAGCGTGCAATTTCGCCACCAACACTAACAACGTAGGCCTCAACATAGTCGGCGGCTTCCTAGATCTAACGCTCTGCACCAATGTAAACATAGATGCAACCGTGCTGTCTGTCTTTACCGGGGGCACCTACGGCGCCTACGGCTTTGTGGCGGGGTGGCATACCGTGCTGCCTACGGCAAGCATCTTCCCCTCGCTGAACCTGATACTCGGCTATGTGTTCCCGCTCGTGATACAGTTCATACTGCTGATATTCGACATAGTGATAACGTTTGCAGTGGGCGACGCAATAGCGCGCATGCTCGGCGGCAGCCTGAAGCTGGGCATAGGAAAGTTCAAAGTTGCATGAGTTGATTGAATGACGTTGATAGCCAGCACCTGCGCGTTCGGGGGCGGCGGCAGCTACGTGACCGGGTTTCTCGGCATAAACTACCTGGTAATACTGATATCGTTCATGGTGCTGGCCATCGTGTACATGCTCGGCAAGTTCCTGCCTGGCTCAACAAGGGGCAAGGTAAGCGAGGCCGCGAGGGCTGAGATACCGCAGCTGCTGATCAGCATAATCATCATAGCCGCGCTCCTCGCGACATCGCAGATCGCGTGCAATGCCAGCGCATTCATGGCGCGCAGCCTGATACCGGGTGCCGGTGTTCCGTCAGGCCTGTCTCCGTTCGGGTTTGCAGACTATTACGTAGGCAACCTCGCGCTCAACACCGGCCTGCGGCTTCTCACTACAATATACTCCCTGGGCATAACATATTCGATAGACGCACGCATCTTCCATGCATTGGGCAGCCAGATTGACTTGCCAAGCTTGACTACAATATCTACACCAATCTTCAATGTCAACTCCACGTTCGGTTATGATGCAGGCATAACTTACGGCATCGTGGCGGATGACTTCTTTGCGGTGCTGGCGCCTCTCGTCACGCTCACCATCGGCATGCTGTTCCTGCAGTACCTGGCACTTCCAATAATACAATACACAGCATTCGTGGTGCTGCTGCCTGTGGCGATAGCGCTGCGCTCGCTCTCGTTTGCGGGCGGGCGCCTGCGTTCCACCGCCAACGCAGTGCTGGCCATAGCCGTTGCGCTCTACATAATCTACCCGCTCACTATAGCTTTCGACAGCTACGCAGTGTCCTGGATCTTCAGCCCCGCAAATCCCGAATACGCGTGCACCAACTGCCTGGGCAGCACGTATGCGCTTGGGTCGCTTTCTTCAAGCCTGTTCTCGAATCTTCCACTGTCGGGCGAGGTAACGCTGGGCCCGGTCTCGGTGCCCCTGAGCGTTCTCAACAACTTCCTTGGCAGTTCCGCAGGCACTTACCTCTCAAGCCTCTGGCCCACAGTAATGATGGCGCAGCTGCGCACGCTGATAACACAGATAGCCCAATTCATATTCATAGCAGTGGTGCTCTTCGCGGTCAACATTTCAATAACGATAGGTTTCGCGATGGGGCTCGCCAGGGCCCTTGACTCCGGCATAGAAGGTGCAGCGAACTTCTGGAGCAACTTGTAGGTGTAACAATGCTACCAATGATCGCATCGATGCTCGCGATAACCTCATACAGTTCGGTGAAGTCGATGCTCATGCCGCTCGTGGCCCTCGCTTTGCTGATAGACGCGGTGCTGGTCGGGGCATGGTACATGATAGGCTCGTTGCTGAACAACAACACGGTCAAGGCTGCGGCGCGCAGCGAAGGATACCAACTTATCGGAACAGGCATCATGGTCATTGCGATACTTGCGCTGCTCATCGTAGTAGGCTACATGTTCTTCTCTGTCGCCAACGCGTATACCTTGCTCAACGCCTCTACAATAACAAACCTATGCAACGGCCTGCATGCCAATTCACAGCTTGACGCGCTCTCCTCATCGACCTCACTGCTCGTCAGCTCTGGTGCCTTCCCGGGCCTATGCTCGGTCGCCAGCCAGGCGCAGGCTAAACCGCCAACGTTCACCGGCATGATAGACTATCCGCTTGCGGCCACAGGCATAGTGATAGCAAACCTTACCAACCAGACGGCGATGCAGCTGAACGATGCCTTCCTCGTCGACAGCTGGCTTGGATTCCTGTCCACAATGAAGCCCACGGTCAACATATGCATAGCAGCCGGCGAACCCGTCCCGATACAGTGCATCGTACCTGTGGCTCCGCCAGACCTGACAATACAGTTCAGCATAACCCCGTTCGCAGGCCTTAAGATGGTATATGATGGCTTCGGCGCCCTAGGCACGCTCATGATAACTGCGGTCGAATCCTTCATGGCCCAGCTCACCATCACGGCCATATTCCTTTATGCGTGGCCGTTCCTGCTGTTCGGCGGCATAATATTGAGGGCTGTGTTCCTGACGCGCAGGCTGGGAGGCCTGCTTATAGCGTTCGCCATCGGCGGCATACTCTTCTATCCGGCCATCTTCTCGATAGAATACATCGCCATGGGTAGCGGTCTTGCCAGCCTGATGGGGTACAATTCGCAGCAGTCTGGCGCACCGTACACGTTTGCGCAGAACAGCACGCCTGCCGCATACGGCTTCAACGACATCTTCACGTCAAGCCTTACATTCATCCCTGCAAGCGC
Source organism: Candidatus Marsarchaeota archaeon (assembly GCA_023473665.1). Lineage (NCBI taxonomy): Archaea > Thermoproteati > Thermoproteota > Candidatus Martarchaeota archaeon. The sequence continues at coordinate 180,029 of JAMCYM010000003.1, forward strand.
AGATCCGTCTAATGAAACCCCATACCTCACGAACTTTTATGTGCTGCCGCGCATATCAAATGTGGCGCAGCATGACAGCTGCTGGCCATACCAGGGTAAGCTGACGGACGCGGAGACGGCCGTCATTGCTTACTTCCTGATACCCGGCACGCAGGTAATTGCGATAATCAGGGGAGCCTCGCCGAACTCTATACCGTCGTTCCTCGACGCGCCGATCGACTGCAACCGCGACCAGTCGCTCAACCTGCTATACGACCTCATGAGGGTGTATGGCGTCGATGGAATCGCGGCGTACTTCCTGCCGATTATAAATGTACTGGTGGTGCTGACCGGCATCATAGGACTTTCAGGTGTGCTCGGGGGTGACACGTCGCTCGCCGGGCTCTCCAGGCTTGTGTGAACCGCATGGACGCAAAAGCCCACATAGCAATCGGCGCCTTCTCGGCGCTCCTTGTAATGGTAGCTCTGCTGCCCGGCGCAGGTGCCGTCAGCGCAACAAGCCTGTGCAATACCGCCATATCGGGCGCACCCACTATACTGTCACACAGTTCTGCTCTGGACAGCCTCCTGCCTATAGCGCTCATACTGATATTGATCATGGTCACGGTCGCAGGCATCTTGTACGCACTGGGCTCTGCCCTCAGGATAGACACGCTTTCTAGGTTCAGCAAGACCGAGATCGGTGAAGTATTCATAACCCTGCTCATAGTGCTGATATTCCTGGGCACGGTTTCAGTATCGAACAGCGCGGCGTCAGGGCAGACAAGCGTGCTGCATATAGCGGGCACGGCGTTCAGCGGGACCAGCATATTCTACGGCGACTGCACAAGGCTCACCGACGTATCGTTAAATCTTATATACCCGCTTATAGGGATAGGCGCAACCTACGACCTCACCGACCTTCTCGGCAACCTGGAGGTCCAGCTGGAGCCCGACTTGTTTGGCGTTTCGTTCAAACCGCTTGCCGGATACAAGACGCTTGTCGGATTGCTTAATGTGCTCATGTCTGTTACCGGCGCTCTCATCGCGTTCGGCCTCGGCATTGTCTTCTTCCTTTCAGTAATCTATTCAGTGTTCCCGATCTTCCTCTACCTCGGCATAGTGCTCAGGACAATACCTTGGACGCGTGCTGCCGGCGGCGCCTTCCTTGGCATGTTCCTCGGATTTTACGTTCTGTTCCCGCTCCTGCTCTACTTCGCGCTATCTGTAAACAGCGTTGCCCTGGCGTCGGTGTCGTCAGCGAGCTCCAGTGTCGCGGTCAGCCAGCTTATCAGTCAGTTCAGCCCGTTCAATCCGCTCGGCTCGCTCGCCAATTCAGGGGTGCAATCGGTTACGGCAGAGTACTTCATATCCCTGTTCGTGCAGAACGTGCTTGAGCCGTCATTCTACACGGTGCTGGCGCTTGGGCTGAGCCTCATCATAGCGTTCGATTTTGCGGAAACGATGGGTGACTTCCTCGGGGCGCCGAGCCTGTCGACTAAAAATTCGCTGAAGGGATTGATATGAACGCTTACATGCCAAGGCGGATTGCAGCGCGCACTTCCGAGCCACGCGGCGCGCGCCACACTGCATTGGTAATGGCAGTGCTCGTAACCGCGCTGCTGGTCCTCCAGTTCTCATACGCGCAGGTCCCGCCATCCCTGATAGTCTATCCTAATCCAGCCTCGACAGGCCAGACTGTTGCCATACAGGCAATAGCCAGCAGCCCTACCGACGGCATCGAACTGCTCGAGACCGCTCCCGGCGCGTCGTCGCCGCAGATACTGAAATCCGGAACTGGCTCTATAGTAACGACGCTTACGGCAGGGCCGCCGTACGGAAGCTACACGATTGCGGGCCGCGACATATCCACCGGAGCTTCAAACGCCATAACGCTCGTTGTGAGCGGCGCGGCCGTCCAAAGCACGCCGGCACTGCCATCGCTTTCCATCACCCCCAACCCTGCTGCGCAGGGAACCGACGTGCTAATACAAACTACCGGTAACCCGAGCACAGATTTCGATGAGCTGGAGATCAACAGCCAGCTGTTCGGTGCTGGCACTGGAGTCGTATCATATACGATTCCTGACGCCGCAGCGGGCAGCTACAACATCACGTCGATTGACACCGTTACCGGCTATTCGAAATCAACTGCGCTTGTCGTCTATGCAACTGCAGGCACAGGCGCTGCCTACTCGACCAAGCTGCCGTTCAATCCGATGGACTGGTACGGCATAGCGCTGATAGCCACGCTTCTCATAATATCGATAGCTGCGCTTGTGTACGCCCTGAGCGGCTTGATAGCCAGCCAGAACGCGAAGGGCTGGGCGCGCCTGCAGATATACGAGGCTGTGCTGTCAGTGGTTATGCTGCTGGCGTTCGCAGCCCTGTCATACATGTTCTTCCTGAACCCGCAGCATGCATATGCAAGCGTTGGCCTTCTGCCGGGCGCATGCGCTGCGCCTGACATAAACACCATATTCACCCTCTCGCAGTGCGACATCGGCGTGTTCACCAACGCAACGTACGGCTACCTCTCCACGTTCATAGTGTCGGGCTTCATAATAGGCTTCAGTCCCGGCATAGGCATTGACTTCCACATACCGCAATATCCGAACGTTGGGGTAAGCACCGCGCTTGACAGCCTGGTGCCTGGGGGCACGGCAGGCATCATCAGCATTGCGGCGTCGGCGCTGCTGACCGCCCTGGTGCTCAATCAGGTGCAGGTGATACTGCTCTCGAGCTCGTTGCTGTTCCTCTCTCTCTTCGTTACCATAGGGATAGTGGCGCGCACCTTCGGGTTCACGCGCACCTTCGGCGGGGCGATGATAGCCATAGGGCTTGGCGTTGGGCTTATATATCCGTTGCTGGTAACCCTGACGTACGGCTTCATAGACCCGCAGCTCGCTTCTGCCAACCTTGCGGTTGACATATCTAATGCTGTACAGCTGATCATAGGCATTGTTTTCACGAGCTCCATACCTGCCGGCCTGTCGGCGTTCTTCATGAAGCTCGGTTACCTGATTACTGGCCTTACTTTCATTCCATTCCTGAACTTCATAATAGTAGATGCTTTTATAGTTGACTTCTCGAAAGCGATAGGCGAGAGGATAGACTTCATGAGCATGATGACAAGTTTCATATAGTGGTGCGATGGACAAGAAGTACGCTGCATTGATTGCTGCTTTTGTGGCAGCTACTGTGCTCATTGTGCTCCTATCTGCACCATATGCAAGTGCCAAAATAGCGTCCGGCCCCCTACCCGGCCCATCTCCCGCCACGAGCAGCGCGACTGGCTGCGGGCTGCTTACACCGTCGATTGCGCAGAACATAAACGCCAGCGCCCCGTGGTACTGCCCGATAAACACCCAGGTCTACAATGCCTGGAAGGGTGACCTGCCTATCGCTATAATCGTCGTGCTGATAGCGATGCTCATCGCGGCCTCGATATTCGCGGTGGGCACAGGCCTGAAGAACGACAGGCTCAGGAACTTCGGAATAGGCGAGATGTACGAGGCAGTCGCCAGCATGATAATAGTCGGCATATTCCTGTATGTAAGCGCGGTGATGTTCGGCCTATTGCCATCCATGATAATAGGGCCGATAAACCCGTATGCCACATCGCTCTACCTGATAACCAATACGATAGGGTCAGCGGAAAGCGTGTATACCGCGATGTACGACACGTACTACTTCTGGTTCTACATCTCGTCGATTGATGTTAATGTGGTTGTACCAGCGCTCCCTATTTCAGGGGCCATCATCAGTCCCGTAGTCAAGGCTGTGCAACTTCCGCTCGACATACTGGTAGTAGAGCCCATCGCCACGATATCTGGCTTCGTGAACGACGGCATACTGGCCCTCTACGCCGAATACTACCTCATAGTGTTCTTCGCTGTAGCGGCCATACCTGCATTCCTAATCCCAGGAATAGTGCTGCGCATGCTCATACCGACGCGCGCCCTTGGCGGCATGATGATCGCGCTGGCCATGGGCTTCTACTTTATAATGCCGACGCTGTTCTCCGTAGCATACTATTTCACTTCCCCATCTGTCACATCGGCGCTTTACGGCGCCTCGGTGCAGTTGCAGCGCTTTGCAGCTTCACCAAGCAACTTCCAGACAACCATATCGGCCTCGAGCCCCGAAGTAACCGCGATACAGGAGGTGCAGTCCTCGATGAGCAGCTTCTGGCTCCTTATACTGTTCTATCCAAGCCTGATTGTGGCGGTCACGTACGCGTTCGTGGTGCAAATAGCAGATCTCATAGGCGGCGCGAGCAGGATGGGCGGGCGCATGCGCGGCTTCATATGAGCTGCGACGGGCTCCCATAATCACAATGTATAAAAAACGGAACGTGCAAACTACCTAAGGGCATGCCAAAATGGCCGGGTAACCCCAATGAATAAGCTCTATGTCATGATAGCGTTCTTCCTCGCGTCGGCGCTCGTGCTTGCCGCTTCAGTCAGCATTCCGCTGCCGCAGTATGCGAAGATAGTCATGCTCGCAGTGGCACTTATCCTCGACGCGGCAGGCTTCTCGTCAAGGTACTACATTTACATGTTCAAGCCTCTGCTGAAGATGAAGAAGCACGTGGTGCTCAGCAGCGAGGATGCATACTGGATATCGAGCACAGCGGATTCGATACTCCACAAATCCGGCGACGACATAGTCGCCACAGTGTACGTGCTTATACCGCTCTACAGGTCGTCCACCGAGATGTCCGACTCGGAGAGGCTGGAATTCTCCAGGCAGGTCAGCAGGCTCATAGGCGTGAGCCGCGACCCGGTGCGCTTCACCACCGAGATTTACGTCATGAACAAGGACTCGTACATACAGACTCTGCGCGACACGATAAGCGCCACGGAGAACGAGCAGGCCGACCTTACGTTCAAGAACGCGCCGGCGTCATCGCTTGAGCGCGTCAGGGGCAAGCTCGCCATGCTCCGCAACATGCTGGACAGCATATCCAAGGGCACATCGTTCGAGATGGCGTCTTATGCCAGCATATCGGCTACAGGCAGCAAGGAATATGAGGCGATAAGCGCAGCGCAGCAGAAGGCGCGCGAGCTCATGTCAGGCATAGGCTCTGTGTTCGGCGTATCGCCAAGCCTGATAACGGGCGAGAACATACTTAAGTTCATAGAGCCGGAGGCGCTCATACCCTTCTCGACAATGACCGAGCAGATGAGCAAGGGCCTTGAGGAGCAGGTGGTGTAAATGGACGAGGAAGGCGTTATCTATCTCATCTTTTCCCTGCTGATAATAGTGCTGGCCTTCGCCGCGCTCACCTCGTTCCACGGCATATACACGATAATAGGGCTCGCGCTCGTGGCCATCGCGCTAGTCTTCATGCTTGCAATGAACTGGGCTGACTTCCTGCTCGTGCCAGCCATCACTTCAATACTTGGAATGACATTCCAGCCGGCAAGGAACTACACCATAACGAAGGGCCAGAACGCCATAATAAAGAACTTCACCGGCCTGTTCTACGCGACGGGCTATGTCACAGCCAACCTGTTCGCCTACACGTTCAAGGAGGAGACAGCGCCAGAGGAAGACGAGACGCGCCTCGCCAGCGCGCCAGAGATGTGGGAAAAGGCTGTCATGAGCCTCGGCTTCCCTTACAAGTTCCACGTGCTCTCGTGCGGCATGGACGTGCAGAAGGTGCGCGATGAGATAGAAGGCCGGCGCTCGTTCCAGGAGTTCCAGCTGTCGAGGGCCCTCCAGAGCGGCGCCAACGAGGTCACGGTTACGGATTTGCAGCGGCGCGTCAACATAGAGCAAGCGAAGATGGACAGGATTTCACAGGGCGAGAAGCCAATAGCTACGCTTATGTACGCCGAGACTACGGCCGTCGGCATAACGGAAAAGGCTGCTACCGACGCGCTGGATGCCCAGATAAAACAATTGCAGATCGCACTGAGCTCGCTAGACGTGCAGCTCAGCAGGATAGTGGGCAGGGAGCTGTACACCCTGTTCGGGTACAACTTCTCGATGCCGAACACGTTCGCCGACATAGCAGCGGCGTTCGACCAGCAGATGTGACACAATGGACGCAAAGATCGCGAAGGCAGGTGCATCGCCATGACCCAGCTCAAGTTCCAGCACATAATGAGCAATGAGATAGCGAAGCGCGCGTTCTTCTCGAGGCCGCCTGAGCCCCCGGCCAACATACTTATAAACGAGCCGCTCAAGGCGATATTCATAGGCACCACGAAGATATTCAAGGTGCCGTTCAGCTGGTCGTTCGCCAATCTCACCAACCCGCATATTGCAGTGGTGGGAATAACCGGCGCAGGCAAGAGCTACTTCGTCAAGACGTTCCTGATACGCGCCAGCTACATATGGGACACCAATGCAGTGATAATAGACTGGGCGTCTGAATACAAGGCGTGGGTGCGCCAGAGCGGGGGCACCGTGATATCGTTAGGCAAGGGCGACTACCTAAACATAATGGACCTGTCAGGCATGAAGCCCATGGACCGCGTCAAGCAGATCATAACATCTTTCGACATACTCACCGACATAGGGGAATACCCAGAGCAGCGCAGGCTGACAGAGGAGGCGCTCGAGCAGGCATATGTCAATGCCGGCTTCATAATATCGGAGAAGCCCCCTCCTGGCAAGGATGCGCCTACTCTTAAGGATGCCATATCGCTGCTTGAGGAGCACCTGCAGGACGGCACATACGAATATCCGGCCGAGCTGGAGAACGCGATATACAGGTTAAGGCAGTTCGCCCGTGAGGGCGAGGACTACTTCGCAAGGAAGAGCACGCTTGACATGGTGGAGCTGGCTAACTCAGGCCTCGTCGACATAGACCTCTCAAACCTGCCCGACGAGAAGTTCAGGGCGCTCGCGGCGCTGTTCATACTGCAGACGCTCAAGGAGCGCATGCGCGTCGAGGGCTATGCAGAGGGCAAGGGCCTCAAGACGCTCGTGGTGCTAGACGAGGCGTGGAAGGTCGCAAGCGACGAGAAGAGCGATGCAGTCGCAATAGTGAGGGAGGGGCGCAAGTACCAGTTCGGGCTCATAGTCGCGTCGCAGAACCCAACGGACATAAACGAGGCCATATTCTCGAACGTCGGCACCACATTCATACTGCGCATACGGTTCGAGAAGTTCATGAACTACCTGCAGGGGTCGCTGAACTTCTCTGAGTTCATAAAATCAGAGATAAGCAGGTTCGGCGTCGGCCAGGCCGCAGTCGACATGGCCTTCCAGACGGCATTGCGCTTCCCGGAGATATTCGTGCTCGACAGGATAAAGGGCGAGGAGCCGCTCTACGTCTACACCGTCGACATGTCGGATGTACTCACCCAGAGCGAGCTTTCCGCTTCGCTCATACAGCGCGACTACCAGTTCGAGGGCGACGAGCTTAAGAACAAGCTCATAGAGTATAACGTGCCGGGTGATGCGATAACGTCTATATTCGGCGTGATGGATTCGCAGGCCAGGTCGATAAAGATGCTGGACTTCGTGCGTCAGCTTAAGAGCGGCGGCGTGCAAACAAACGACATCGTCGCCTTCCTCAAGAGCCTGAGCATAGAGGACATGCTCATAACCCGCATAATATCCGCGGCAGAGGGCGGTGCGTGAAATGGCAGCAAAGGACACATTCTCGATAAGCAGGCTGGAGCTGAGGCGCGTGCTCACCGCCTACAAGGTGAGCGAGAGTGCCATACAGAAGCTCTTCGCCGACATGGAGAAGGCGCACAGGCACATAAACGTCGTGGCATTCGCCGCGATGCTCGAGAAGGCAGGCATAAACAGGGTTGACATGGCCAACATATTCAGGCGCATAGGCATGGACGACATCATGATAAGCGACGCGATGAACATGGCCGACGAGCAGAAGGTATTGGCAGAATCGGGCCGCATATACGAGGCAACGATAGACTTTGGTTGATTGCATGGCTAAAAACGCAAGGAACGCCCCGAGCGAGCCGCGGTGCATAATATGCGGCGAGGCTGTGGACGGCCTGGAGGTGCAGGAGGACTATGTCATACAGGCGATACGCTGGTTCAAGCGCAACGTCACCAGGAACGCAAAGAACTACAGGCTGGTTGTGTGCAAGAATTGCTATGTGAAGTACAAGAAATCGCGCGATTCCTATACTAGGAAGCAGATCGCATATGTGGTAGTTGGCGTGCTGTTCGCAGGCCTGCTGATAGCGGTAGGCCGCACTGCAGTAGCGGTGCTTGCCGGCGTAGCAATAATAGCCCTCATGTACCTGCTGTCGCTGCTGAGCTACATGCCTGCGGTGGTGCGCAAGCCCGAGCAGCAAGCCTAACTTTACGGAGCGCCAGCTGAAACACGCAAAGGCTAAAAAGATAAGCGGAGATGGATACCTGTTGATAGGATGGCCGACGGAACTGGCATAGTAGAGCCCAAGATAGCCGAGATCGCCATCGGCGGCGCGCTGCTCGGCACGTTCTCCGCCATCTCGTCCCGGCTCGCCGCGCTCCAGATGTTCTCGATAGAGGAAAGCCCCGACCAGCTCGTGCTGCTATCGGTAGAGAGCAGGGACATACAGAAGAGGCCGTACCTGTTCTTCATAATAACGCTGCTTCCCAAGCAGATGAAGGTCCAGTACTCGATAGCCCTCGACTCGAGCGAGAAAATGCGCAGGCTGTCAGTGGTCAAGAATCTGCTCAGCGTGCTGTCGCTCATAACCGACTTATACACGGTCGATGCATCAGATCTGTACCAGTATGCAGATTCCGCAATAGACGACGTGCTGACGTCGCTCTCACAGAGCTACAGCTCATTGTTCAACAGCTACGACTCGCTGTTCAACGAGTACAGGGAGCTAAAGCGCCTCAACCTGGAGCTTGCAGCTGCGAACAAGAGCCTCACCGTGCAGGCCTCGCAGCTGAGCGAGGAGAACAAGGACCTCTCGGCAAGGCTCGCGACGCTCGAGACCTATTCGGACGAATCGCTGATGGTCATGATCGAGGACTGGATAGAGTCGCACAGCGACACCATTGACATAATGGAGTTTTCCAAGACCTACAGGCTCACGGCCCCGAGGGTCGAGCAGATGCTCAACAAGATGGTGTCAATGGGTTACATAGAGCTCAAGGGGTAAGCATGAAATACAACGCGAGGGTGAGCAAGCGCCTGAAGTACGTGCGCGTCTACGCCATAACCAAGCGGCTCGGGAACAAGACAAACCCTCTCGCCGGCCTGTTCATCAAGATATTCAACCGGGGCAATGGGGAGGGCAGTCCATAAGCCCTGATGCGGTGCTTTCGCGTGCCTAACATGAAGCGTCTACTGATTGTCATAGCGATATTCGCAGCTGTGCTGCTGGGGTCGATGATATACATAGGCCTGCTTCTGCACAGCTACGCCATAGCGGCGCCCAAGCCAAAACCTGTCGTAGCCCCGGCCACGCTTCTCAGCGCCGCACTTGCCGGCCAGAACCTTCTCGTCTACGACCTCAATGCCACCGATGTGCCATATGCCATTTTCTCGTATTCGTCTGCCAATTCGACAAGCATAACCGTCAATGCCTCATTGCTCAAATCCAGGCCTCCGCAGAACGTATACCTGCTTAATCCGTATCCGGAATGCACTGGCTGCAATGGGGCAAGCCAGGTTTACCAATATCTTGCGCAGGACATGGTAAGCTATGGGGTCATAGGCGCACCAGCAGACCTGCAGAACGTTACCCCAGCAGGCCTGCAGTCCATGCCTGGCGACTCGATGCTGATAATGCTGAACGGGCTCATGCCGCAGTACATGTTCCAGCCAGTAAGCGGAACAAACGCTACGCTATTGCAGTACCTTCTTAACAGGGGCGACAGCATAATATACGTCGGCCAAAGTTTCTCAAACATGCTGCTGTCGGATGGCGTCATCGTGCCGAATCCATCCATGCCGACATACCTGATGACGCAGACCGTAGCAGGCTCGCCCGCTGGCGGATTCTATTTCACAAATTCGACGTTCATTTTTGTCGGGGGCTTGACGTACGGACCCATAACATACAAGAACATAGCCAACGGCACAATAGTAGCGTTCTCAAACACGCTTTCAGGCTGGCCAGGCGCATCTTATGCTGCTGCTGACATAGCACATGCGGCGTCGCTGATGTTCTGGCTGCCCGCTTATGCGAGCGGCGCGTCTACGGTAGCGCTAAACAGATATACTGACACAAACGGCGAAATAGGCGTGCTGCTAAGCTCTCCCCCGCTCCCGTATTCGGCCTCGCTCCAGGCCGAGCTCTCGAGCGGGTTCCTGCGCGCCGTGGTCTACAATTCAGCCAACTACAGCATTTCGCCGAACAACAGGTACATCACGCTTACAGCGCCGCCATCCTATTCCAGCCACGGCTTCATCTCGATGCCCGGCATCTTGCTGCCCGGCAAGACCGCACAGCTTACTATGTCTGTCTTCACGGGCTCGGGCGTGCCTGTGAGCATACAGCCCCACATCAGCATCTATACGATAAACATGATATACGTGACATCGCTGCCGCTCCAGCCGCTGAGCGCCTCTGGCAACTTCACGTTCCTTACATCGCTCCTCTTTCCTGTGCCTCCGGGCTCTTACATAGCCGAGCTGCAGGGCTTCTCTGGCAATCTGTATGCCAGCGCGCTGTTCAACGTCTCCCCAATAGCAATAGCGCTCAAGAGCGCCAACTACACATCAAACAGGTACTTGTTCGCGCTGAGTTCAGACGGCCAGCCGCTTTCCGGCATAGGCTATTCTATAAGCCTGGACAATCTCTACAGGGCCAACGGCACGATTAGCAACGGTACCATAGCTTACTCCCTCCCAAGCGGCTCTCCTGAGCTCTACGGCACCCTTACGTTCAACATAAGCATGCTGTCCAGCTCGTTCGTCTACAAAGCCAGCCACCCGCCGACCACGATAACGGTAAACAGGCAGTACATAATACTGGCCATAGTGCTTGTGATAGTGGTTGCGCTGGTAACGCTTGTGCGCGCCCCCAACAGGGACGATTTCTACATAGACGTACCCCATCTGCCCAAGCGCGACGTCGTCAAGGTAAAGCTCCCCTACCGGGACGTGATATCTGTATTCGACAAGCTCAACATGTACTACCACTGGCGCTACATGCCCCTCTCCAAAGCGGAGATCCGCGCAGGCATAGCTACAAACATACGCAGCAACGGCATGCCTGTCAACCTGACGTACAACAACCTCAGCTCGATACTCGACCAGTTGGTGGTGCACGGCGACCTCATCGTGGCCGACGACCTCTATGCGCCAAAGGCATGGATCGAGCAGAGCGGCCATGACCTGGAATACCTTGTGACGTTCAAGAAGCTCAGGATGTACATGGTCACGCACGCCTATGTGTTCACCGACCTCAACATGAGCCCGGTCGCAGATATGGTGGTCGCGCTGCACGGCGAGCGCACATACCTGATGATATATTCGCAGACAAGCAAGTTCAAGAAGGTGCCCGTCTACAAAGGCATGAAGACCTACCTGGTCTTCATGAACGCCGACAGGCTGGACGAGTTCAAAAGCATGCTGTACCGCACGCCCTCTGCTGCAAACGAGGAGCTCAAGATGTACATAGCGTCGGGCCGCATAGCGCTGGTTAACGCAGAGAGCATGGACGGCTTCGGATGACTAATTAGCTGTTTTCCGAATCGTTGCCGGCTTCTGCGCTTGCGTCATCTCCGGCCTTTTCCCCATCCTCATGGCCTTCGGCTGCCCTAGGATAATGCTTTGAGATCAGGCTCTCAAGCCTTTTCTCGACCGTGCTCTCTTCTGCGCCAGTCAGCGCGCTCACGTCCCTGGCCAGCTGCTTCGCGTACCTCTCTACTGTCTTGTACTTGCTCGTCTCGATGCCCAGCTGCTGCTTGCCCCTTACGTAGCGCTGCACGCCCCTTGCAGCTTCCATGAGCGCCAGCTTTATCTCGTCTATTATCTCGTCTTCCTGGGCTATGGCCTCCTTGCCGACGCCTGAATACGGTATGTACACTGAAGAAACGTTCACGAACACGCTCACAGGCTGCGACTCCATATCTATGCCGTAGCGCTTCCACTGCATGCTCTTCGCTGCCACGGTTATCGCACAGCTCCCGCTGTCGAACAGCAGCGGCACCCTGTTGGCGAACCTCAATATGTTGCCCTCATAGAGGTCTTCTTCTATCTTCTTGCCGGCCGCGCCTCCGTATGCTATCGCTGCCTCTACAACGAACGGTATGCCGCCGTAGAAGAGCACCGGCCTGCGCTCCACTACGTGCATGAAGTCAGGGTTGAGTATGTTTTTCAGCGCCAGCTTTATGTGCTCCTCGCCTATCGCGCTTATCACGCTCGCATCAGGAGCCATCCACTTGAGCTTCTTGATGGCGTCAATGAGCCGCTCTGCGTCGTCCCACGAAAGGCTGCCTGGCTCCTTGTCGAGCATGCCGCCGACAGTGCCCCTCAGCTCGTCCACCTTGCCCTGCGACACCCTCGCGAAGTTCTCGATAAGGAACGACGACACCTTCCTGCTGTCGCTCTTGTGCGCGAACTCCAGCAGGTCGTTGACGTTCAGGCCGAGCGGATGCGGCTTCGTCGGCTTGGGCCGCGCCGGCATGGCATCTACGGCACGCACGAACCTGTATTCCTTGCCTTCTGGGTCAGTGAAAAGCACCTGCACGTGCGGGTTGGCGAGCGCCGTTCGCCTTATGTACTCGTAGACACCATGGTCGCTGTTCTCGTATTTCACCTCCGCGAATTCCGCCTCGACAGTGAGCCCGTTCGTGCTCCTGTCGGCGCCGTTGAGGTCGGCCACGACAGGCTTGTTGCGAAGCGTGTCTATCGACACGTTGCACGAGTAGCTGTCACCGTCAGCTGTTTTCGACTCCACACGGACAGGCTTGCCTGTGGTAACCTGCGAGAACAGGGTGCAGCCCGATGCGCCTATGCCCTGCTGGCCGCGCTGCTGTATGTACCTGTGGAACTTGGTGCCTGCAAGTATCGTGGCGAGGGCTTTGCCCACGAACTTCTTTGGTATGCCCGGGCCGTTGTCGCTCACTGTTACCCTGTACTTGTTTTCGCCGGTCTGGGCAAGCCTTACAGAGATGTCAGGCAGTATGCCCGCTTCTTCGCATGCGTCGATAGAGTTGGTGATGTACTCGTGCACCACTGTTACTAGCGACCTTACCATGCCCGCATAGCCGAGCATCTGCTTGTTCTTCTTGAAGAACTCTGCTATCGAGTGCTCCTTGAACTCCTTGAATATGTCGTTGGCCTTCCTTTCTTCCATGCTCACACCATCTCCGCCAGGCGCTTGTTCTTCCTGTGCGCGGCCTCCATCCTGGCATAAGCAAGCCTGTGGGAGCCGCCCTCTATAAGCGTGCGCGCCGCTGTTTCTGCTTCGTCTATCTCGTTGGCCTTGCCTATGAAGCTTATGGTGTCGCCGTACACGCTGATGTGCGCGCCGCTCACGCGCTCTATGTAGCTTTTGGCCCTGCCGTTGGCCCCTATGAGCCTAGCCCTTATGTCCCCGACGCGGTTCTTGCCGACAGAGCCGAAGTCTATGGACGAGAAGTACACCTCGTCTCCGACGAGCCTCTCAGCCATCTCGATGCTGAAGCCCCTTCCAAACGCGTACACTACGCTCCTAGCCACGTATTCCCCGTAGGCTTCCCCCGCAAGCTCGATGGCCATGCCTGCCTTTACCTTTATTTCGCAGCCGCACAGCCTTTCCAGTCTCTTTATTGCGCCGCCCTTCCTGGCCAGCAGCCTGGCCCTCTCACTAGGTATATAGACTTCCTGCATGGAGCTACCCGAAAACGCAGCAAAATCGTTCGCCCTTCATCATTGTTCCCTCAAACTATAAATATCTATTAGGACGCAAAACGATGCGTAACTAACAGATTCTACCGACTGAAAAGCATCATGCAATTTGTGAAACGGTGTAAAGTTCTGTTCGGCTAGCCTTTAAAAACCTTCCAATTAAGAAAGTAGACAGGTTCAAGAGAAATTCGGTGCAAAATCATGACTGATATAGGAGATAAAGCAGGCGCATTGGCCGCCAAGGCTGGCGCCATGGAGCTTCAGATTACGGAGAGCATAGGCGCAAGTGCGCAGCATGACGTCTCGCAGCCCTTCAAGGCAGGCTCTCCTGTTATAGACCCCGTGCTGGCCCCCTACCATCGCACGATGGAAGAAATAGAGCGCATGCCGGTGATAGAGCAGACTAAGACCGTGTGCCCCGAGTGCAAGCTCATAGTCGACGGCACCATATATCGCGACGGGGACAACGTGATGATAAGGAAGCACTGCCCAGAGCACGGCTGGACCGTGGAGAAGTACTGGGAAGACTACGACATGTACATGAAGATGCGCAGGTACAACTACTTCGGCCGCGGTTTCGACAATCCAAATTATATAACTGACACTAAGGGCGCCAACTGCCCGTTCGACTGCGGCATGTGCGAGAGGCACAAGTCCCACACAGGCCTTGCCAACATAGTGGTAACAAACAGGTGCCACCTCTCGTGCTGGTACTGCTTCTTCTACGCCAAGGAGGGCGAGGCGATATACGAGCCCAGCCTGGCCGAGATAGACAAGATACTGAAGAACCTGAGGAGCCAGAAGCCCATACCAGCCAACGCACTGCAGATAACAGGCGGAGAGCCCACGATGCACCCCCACATAGTAGAGGTGGTGGAGCTCGCAAAGAAGGCAGGCTTCGACCAGATACAGCTCAACACCACAGGCATAAACCTCGGCCTCAACCCAGACCTCGCTGTGAAGCTCAGGTATGCAGGCGTAAGCACGCTGTACATGAGCTTCGACGGCGTGAGCAAGCGCGCAAACCCGAAGAACCACTGGGAGACGCCGCTGGCACTCGACGCGGCCAGGAAGGCCGGCATAGGTGTGGTGCTCGTGCCTACAGTCATACGCACGGTCAACGAGCACGAGCTCGGGGCCATAATAAACTTCGCGCTGAACAACTCCGACATAATAAGGGCGGTGAACTTCCAGCCCGTTTCGCTTGTGGGGCGCATGCCGTCCAGGCTCAGGGAGAAACAGCGCATAACAATACCGGGCGCGATAAAGCTAATAGACGAGCAGACGAACGGCGCGATAAGGAAGGAGGACTGGTTCTCCGTGCCATACATAGGCGGCATAACGAAGTTCATCGAGGCGCTGACCGGCGAGTACAAGTACGACATGTCGATACACTTCGCGTGCGGCGCAGGCACCTACCTGTTCCTGGACAGCGACAACAAGATCATACCGATAACAAGGTTCGTCGATGCCGCAGGCCTTGTAGAGCACCTGCAGCGCGCAATAGACTCGATGAACGGCAAGAACAAATTCGAACGCAGGCTCATAGCGATAAACGCGCTGCTCGGGTTCCGCAAGTTCATAGACAAGAAGAACCAGCCAAAGTCCGTCAACTTCATGAAGCTGCTTACCAGCGTACTCTGGAAGCATGACTTCGCCAGCATGGGCAAGTTCCAGATGAAGTCCATATTCCTGGGCATGATGCACTTCCAGGACGAGTACACGTACGACATACACCGCGTCGAGAAGTGCGACATCCACTACGCGATGCCCGATGGCGAGGTGCTGCCGTTCTGCACGTTCAACGTCTTCCCGGAAGTGTACAGGGACAAAATACAGAGGCAGTACAGCATACCCGCCAAGGAGTGGCAGCAGACGCACCAAGACTGGAACTACTCGAAGGACAAGTACGTTAGAAACATAAAGGAGCTGGAGGCGAGCGAGCCATACCGCAGGACGTACGGCGCGATGAGGGACTATTTCGCGATGCCCGTCAACGGGGGCAAGGCGGTGGCCAGCTTCGCGAACGAGACGTTCAAGAACCAGTGATTTGAATGGACAGGACCGACAAGCAGCCGCAGATGAGCGAGTACCAGAAGGACCTTTTGGACACTGCATCCCTAGACACTGCAAGCATCGAGAACCAGTACATAGAGGAGCACGGCAACAAGTTCCGCGTGCCGTACAGGATAGTGCGCCAGGCCGTTTTCTCGAAGGTCAAGCAGGCAGAGCTCATCGACCTGGAGCATGCGGCGCGCCTGCAGTACAGGCTCATGCTCAACGACGCCATACTCAAGGCAAGGGTGCACTATGCGAGAGGCACGATAACCGTTATCTACAACCCGCAAAGTGCGCAAAATCTCCGCGAGAAGATAGGTCTTGAGGGGCTTGTGGCGCTCCTGGCGGGAGAGGGAGTCCACGTCGACGCCGCAAACACTGTTGATTCTGAGTACGACTACTACAAGAACTTCTATTCCTATGCATTCAATCCTCCTGCAGTGCGCGAGCACCCTCCATACGGCTATACTATTGAAGAGTGGCGCAAGATGAAGCCTGACTGGGAGAGGAAGACGGCCAAGGGCAATAAGTCAAAGCAGGACAAGTTCACCGAGTTTCAGGAGAAGTACATTGCGCAGCATCCAGAGCTGGCGAAGGAGCTCGGCGCGCAGATTGCAGTGCAGCAGGGCGCCAAGAAATCTATCCTAAGGAGGATTTTCAGCCAGAAGGCCTGACTAAGCCGTGCCTATCTACAGGCTAAGCACTAATTCTCCAGCCACTACAGGTTCCTCTATCCCAAAGCCCTCCAGCACCTCAGGGCTTATCTCACCGAACGTACCGAATCTGAATGATGCGCACCTGCCGTCGACGAATGCGCCGTCCTTGTGCGCCGCGTAACTGCTTTTCATGCCGAGATGCCTTGCAATCGCATCGACAACGCTCTTCGCCTCTGCAAAGTTGGCCTTTGAGTGCTCGCTGACAAATGCCACGTGCGTCTCCTCTACAGGCTTACCTCCTTCGAGCCTGAACACCTTGCCTATCTCGAAAAGCCTCTGCGGCATCCTTTCGTGCGAAGAATTACCGAGATTCTGCAGCAGCTCCGGCAGCACCTGCTGCCTCAGCATCGTTATCATTTCGGTCTTCGATTTGGCAACGGTTATCGTGCCAGCGCCGCGCTTCCTGCGCATCATGTCGAACTGCAGCTTCTCGTTCGACAAGTAATAGTTCATCGCTTCTGAGAATCCAAGGCCCACCATAAGCATCGCGATGCCGTTATCGCGCACGTTCGTGGCGCTCTCCTTGCCTATGGAATGCCCCCTGACCGGGATCGGCTTTATCGCGGAGTAGCCATAAGCTACCGCGAGGTCCTCTATGACGTCCTGGTCGTTGAACACGTCGGTGCGGTACGGCGCGACGTCGACCGTTATAGTACCGCCGACAGCCCTTGCGATGTAGCCTTCCCGCGCAGCGAGCCTTGCAAGACTCTTTGCCGTGGAGCGCACGCCTATCGTCTCTTCGAAATTCGTTAGCTCTACCCTAATGCGCCTGGATTTCAGTGAGGGCGTGATCTCTTTCCTGTCGGGATACGCTATGATGGCAGGGAACACATCGGCGCCCATGTCTATGAACATGCATGCCGT
This sequence comes from Candidatus Marsarchaeota archaeon, assembly GCA_023473665.1. Lineage (NCBI taxonomy): Archaea > Thermoproteati > Thermoproteota > Candidatus Martarchaeota archaeon. The sequence continues at coordinate 197,423 of JAMCYM010000003.1, forward strand.
CATGCGCGCAGCGCCCTCGACCGCATCTTTGTCGGTGCCGGTCACGTCTATCAGCATGTCCCGCGTGCGCGCAGTGGTCTTGGTGGCTTCTGAGTTTATTATTGGTATAAGCGAGAGCACCTTCTCCGAATCCCTCAGGAACGGGTAGTTCGCGCTTCCACTTATCGTGTAGCCGTACTCCTCCCCCTTTGCATGCCCCTTCAGTATCTCCTCGAAGCTCATCGGCCTGCTGCCGTGCAAAGGCACAAAGCGCTCGTTGCGCGCTGCATCGTAAGTCAATGCGCCGTTCACCGAACTCAAATCATGCATGCCCATCGCGAGCTTCTTGCGCTTCCTGCCGTAGTTGTCGCTCAGCTTCTCCATGAAGTCTATAACGTACCTGAGCGCGTTCCCGCCCAGGTCTATGTTCCTGACGACAAACGCTGCTATAAAGGGCCTGACCTTCATCACTGCCGGCGTGACCTTTATGCTGATTGCGGGCTTCCCCGCGACTGCATAGGCCTTCGGCCTTGCCTTGCCCGTATGCAGGCTCAGCGCCCTCACGAGGCCCGCGAACGATAGCATGTCTGGCCTGTTCGGCGTTATCGCGACGGTCACGCTGCCGTTCTTCCGCTCCTCGACATCCATGCCTATGCCGTTGACAAGCTTGTCAAACTCCTGCTCCTTGAAGGCTTTCCCTATGTCTCTCGAATCGAATGTTATATTAGGCATCAGCGCACACCCAGTTCCTTCCTAGTCCTGAGCCAGTCAACGTCATTGCTGTACAGCTCGGTAAGCGAACCTATCTTCAGCTCGTTGAACATTAGCCTGTCGAGCCCCGGCCCCCACGCCAGCACAGTGTTCTTGTTGCCCAGCGCATCGGTTATCTCCTTGCGTATCACGCCGGCTCCGCACAATTCTATCCAGTCTCCGTGCTCCTCGTTGTAGTACGTGACTTCCATGCCAGGCTCGACGAATGGGAAATATGAAGGCTTGATCCTGACATCGAGCCCAAGCTGCGCATAGAACTCCTTCAGCGTGTGTATTAGGTTCGCCAGGCTGAGCCTCTTGCCTATTATTATGCCGTCGCTGTGATGGAGCTCCGCAAGGTGCTTGTAGTCTATGCTCTCGTTCCTGAACACCCTGCCTATCGAGACGAGCTTCAGCGGATCGTCGCCATCGTATTTCGCGTACTTGTATATGTGCCTGGCGGACACGCTCGTAGCATGGGTCCTGAGCACCGCCTGCCTCGCTATTGTGTCTTCCCATACGCCTTTCCAGCCCTTCTCATGCATGGCCTTGACCCTGGCCATGAGCTCCGCATCCCCAATGTCAATCACCTTCGGGTTCGACAGGTAGAACGTATCCTGCATTTCCCGTGTTGGATGGTCCTGCGGCGAGAACAACGCATCGAAGTTCCAGAACGACGACTCTATTATTGGCCCATCGACCTCGGTGAAGCCCATGTCGAGCCATATCCTGCGCACCTTGTCGAGGAACTCGTGCATCGGGTGAAGCCTCGCCGGGTAGAGCGTATCCGAGGGCGCATTCACGTCGTAGCTCTTGAAGGCCTTGCCCTTCCAGCCCTTGGAAAGCAGCAGCTCCTTCGTAAGCTGGCCGAGCTCGCCGCCTGCCATTGCAGATTCAGGTCTTTTCAGCGACGCCTCGCCAGCAGGCGTTATGCTTATGCCTGCAACTATCCCGCTTTCGCTTACCGTAATAAGCTTCCTCTTGGCAAGCAGGTCGAACGCATCGCGCCTCTCCTTCGCAAGCCTGTCCTGCTCGCCCTCCGTAGCATCATTGAGCCTCGCAAGCAGCTCCCTGAGCCCGTACGGCCTGCCTATAGCTCCCTTGCCTGCCCGTGTGAGCTCCACAGCACCGTTGGCTGTCCTTGCCCATCCATTCTTGACTGCCCATCCAAGCGCTATGCTGTCGTGTATCTCACTGGCTTTTTTCGGCCCGCTGAGCAGAGCACGGCAGAGCGCCTCCTCTGGGAACTGGCTCACGTATCTTTGGGCTTCCTCAGTAAGCTTCGCCGTCACGATGCGCCTGCGCTCAACATTTACAAGGCCCTCGTGCTCGAGCCTGTCAAGTGCCCTCTGCGCATCGGCCTTCTGCAGCTTCATGGCCTGTTCGAGCTCGTCGAGCGGCGCGCCGCTATGCGCGGCTATATACTTGAGCATCGTTATGTCGCGTCCCTCCACTCCGATCGCCTACTTCGATGATGCCCTGAAATAAGTGTAGACAATTATACCGATCACTATGAGTGCTATCAGCACGTAAGCGAAGATGCCGAATTCCCTGTATACCGCGCCGAAGAACTGCGCCACCTCGCTGCTCAGGCTCTGGTGTATCACGAACACCAGGGTAAACTTCGAGAGGGGCTCCCCATCGAACCATAACAACTGCGTGGTGTTTGTATAGCCATTGGTTATCGCGCTGGCTGGCGCATCAGGGATCGGGTAAACATTCTCTATCGTCGCGCCGCTCGGCAGCACAATCTCAAGCGTCGTGTTCTGCGGCAGGAAATCACCGCTGGCTCCGTGCTCGAAATTGAAATCAGCGGGATTGAACGTGTAGACGTACGTTCTCGGCGCCGTCTGGTTGATGTAAGTGACGTTGTTAACATAATACGTCATGACGAGATAAGCGATGCCTCCGTTGCTGTTGTGTATGAGCGGCCCTGGCAGGAACTTGAAGCTGTACAAGCTAGTGCCTGGGTTGATTATGTGCTGCACCAGCGTTGACCCTATGAGCTGCTGCCAGCTGCTGAGCGTAAGGTTCAGCGCCAGCCTGTCGGTCTCATACTGGCTGACCGAGGTGTTGCCTGTGATCTTTACGGTAAGCACTTCAGTCACCTGCGCACTGGAATTCGTATTGAGCGTAACGGTGGTGTTCAGGTACGTGACAGTATAGGAGGCGAAGCTGCTGGCCGGCACAATGGCAATGAGCAGGGCAGCCAACAGCAACAGAGCGCGCGGAACCATATTCTGCACCACCTTAGTTTCCAAGACTACTAATAATAAGCTTTTGTGTGCGCCTGAAGTCAGGTTCCGACGTCATGTAAAGGAAGCCAATGCAAAGGTTTTTAATACAGCATTTTCATAATAACAATAAATACGGAGTAAGGCGGGAATCGCTAATCCTACGTATGAGTACAGATCAGATGAGTGACGAGAATTTCGAAGGAGAAGGAAGAGAGGAAGGAATGGAGCGCGGAAGGCGTGGCATGTCAATAAAGCCATCGTACTTCCTGCAGAAGCCTGTGAAGGTAGGCGACGAGGTAGACGTTACCATCGAAGCTACGGCGTCGAAGGGCGACGGCATAGCCAAGGTGAACGGCTTCGTGGTCTTCGTGAAGGGCGCAAAGGAAGGGGACAAGCTGAAGGTGCGCATAACCGACGTCAAGGCCAGGTTCGCAGTAGGCGAGCCGATATAAGCGCATAGGCTTAGCCAGGCCGGCTGTTACGTAAGCGTTTTTATTTCTGTGCGCTTACATCATATTCGATACCTAGTGGGAACAATGCAAGGTTGCTGATCTTTAGTTAGGAGAGGATGTCACGCTGATGTACGACCCAAGCGCGGAATACAAGTGGAACGATTACTGGCATGAGCGCATGCTGTTCCGCTTCGATTCTAAAGGCGAGGAAAGGCCTCTATTCGTGATTGATACGCCGCCTCCGTTCCCCACCGGCGAGCTGCACATGGGCCAGGCCTATTGGGTCATATACATAGACTCGATAGCGCGCTACAAGCGCATGAAGGGCTTCAACGTTCTCTATCCCCTTGGCTGGGACACGCAGGGCTATCCGATAGAGATGGCAGTTGAGAAGCAGTACGGGAAGGGCCTAGGGCGCGAGGATTTTTACAAGCGGTGCGTCGAGGTTGCAAACGCGAACATGGCGAAGATGAGAGCGCAGATGCTGCTTTTCGGCGCCTCTTTCGACGAAAGCCACGAATACGTGACGATGTCAGAGGATTACAGGCGCAAGGTGCAGCTCTCGATCATAGAGATGTACAACAAGGGCATGGTCTACAGGGCCGAGCATGCTGTTGAATGGTGCCCCTACTGCGGCGCATCGATATCAAGGGAGGAGGCCGAAGACAGGGAAGAAAGCACCACCCTCAATTACGTGGCCTTCAGGCTCAAGGATACCGGCAACGAGTTCGTCATAGCGACTACGCGCCCCGAGCTCATGCATGCGTGCGTCGCCATAGCAGTAAACCCGAATGACGAGCGCTATGCGCAGCTCATCGGCAAGTTCGTCGAAGTGCCAATCTTCGACAAGAGCGTGAAGATAATAGCCGACGAATCGGTGGAGAGCGACTTCGGCACTGGCGCCGAGATGGTCTGCACGTTCGGCGACAAGCAGGACATAGCGCTCTACTACAAGCACAATCTCAAGCTCGTCGACTCGCTCACCAAGGACGGGAGGCTGAAGAATGCCGGCAAGTACGATGGCCTGAGCATAGACGAGGCGAAGGCGGCCATAACCGCGCGCCTGTCTGAGATGGGCCTCATAAAGAAGCAGGAGCGGATGAAGCACACCGTGAAGGTGCACGACAAGTGCGGGCACAAGGCCGAGTTCATATCCGCCATGCAGTGGTTCATAAAGATAAAGGAGCATGCGGAGCGCATAAAGGAGCAAGCGCGCCAGATGAACTGGGTGCCTGAATCTGCGGTGCAGCGCCTCTACGATTGGAGCAACTTCATAGAGTGGGACTGGAACGTCTCGCGCAACAGGATATTCGGCACCCCGATACCATTCTGGATTTGCAGCGACTGCGGCCACATAATAGCGCCTGACAAAGCAAGCCTGCCGGTCAACCCGGCGCTCGAGAAGGCCCCGGCCAAGGCATGCCCCAAGTGCGGCTCAAGCAAGCTGGTCGGCGAGACCGACACGCTCGACTGCTGGGTCGATTCGTCCATAACTCCAATGGTTATAGCGGGCTGGCCTGACGACATGAAGCTGTTCTCGCGCGCATACCCGGCCTCGCTGCGCATACAGGGCAGCGACATAATACGCACGTGGGCGTTCTACACCACATTCAGGACCTGGGCGCTCACCGCCAACAAGCCGTTCGAGAGCATAATAGCGCACGGGATGATACTCGGCCCAGACGGCCGCGAGATGCACAAGAGCTGGGGCAACGGCGTATCGCCAGACGAGCTCGTGAAGAAGTATTCGATAGACTCGGTCAGGCTCTGGGCTGCGATAAGCGGCAGCGCTGGCAAGGACAAGCCGTTCTCAGTTGAAGACATCGAGCATGCGAAGGCCTTCATAGTGAAGCTCTACAATTCTGCACTTTTCGTCAAGGGCGCGTTTGCTGATACAAAGCTACCGCATGAGGAGCCGCACAAGCATTTCAATGTCTTCGACCTGTGGATACTCAACAGGCTCAACCAGGCAGTGAAAGAAGCAGACTCTGCATATGAGAGATATGACCTCTATGGCGCTGTGAGCGCGCTTACCAACTTCTACTGGCACGAGTTCTGCGACTATTACATAGAGAACGTGAAGCACAGGATATACGCCACGGCAAAGGCGGAGAGCAGGCAGGCCGCGCTGTTCACCCTCATGCACGTCCTGAACGAATCGCTCAGGGCTCTCGCGCCCGTAATACCGCATGTCGCAGAAGAGGTCAACTCGCTCTTCAGCGGCGAAAGCATATTCATATCAATGTTCCCGGCGCATACGGAAAGAAAGGAGAATGCAGATTACGTAATCAATGGCCTCGTGTTCAAGAGCGCCGTAGTAGACGTTGATTACGAGAATGCGGGCGCAATGCTGAATAACGTCATAAGCGACGTCAGGAAGGCGAAGGCAAGCCACAAGCTCGCCCTCAACAAACCGATAACGCTAATAAATATAAATGTTCCTGACGCATACTATAATACGGTCCTCGCAGCCAGGGAAGAATTGCGTGAAATATGCAAGGCGGGCGAGGTAAAGGTTGAGAGAGGCAAGGAGTATTCTGTGTTTGTGCAGATATAGCGCGACATGCGCCTTTTCGCCTCCTAATGGCTAGGAAGATGTTCGAATGGCAAAAATGCATACCAAGAGCAAAGGCAAGTCGAAGTCCAGGAAGCCCATAGTCGAGAAGGGAGTGATACCAGAGGGCTTCCCGCTCACGAAGGAGCAGGTTGAGAAGCTCATAGCCGACTATTCGAAGCAGGGGATTAAGCCAGCAATGATAGGCGAGCTGCTCAAGAAGGAGCACGGCGTCCTCAATGTAGAGCAGATCACAGGCAAGCGCCTCATGCAGGTGCTGAAGGAGCACAAGCTTGCGGGCGACATACCCCCAGACATGATGGACCTCATGGCCAAGGCCGTAAACCTGCGCCACCATCTCGGCAGGAACAAGAAGGATATGAGCAACTCGCTCAGGCTCAAGCGCATAGAGTCGAAGATATGGCGCCTTACGCGATATTACATTCAGTCAGGGGCGCTGCCCGGCACGTGGCGTTACGATCCGCAGCAGGCCGAGCTTCTGATAAAGGGAAGGGCGTGATTGATTGGCTGTACAAAAGGCTGACAAGTGGAAGCTGAAGAGATGGTTCACTGTGTATGCGCCAAAGCTCTTCAACGAGGCGCAGGTATGCGAGATGCCCGCCAACGAGGACAGCACAGTAATAGGCAGGAACGTGCGCGTCGGCCTGAATACGCTCACAAAGAATCCAGCGCACGCCTACACTAACGTCACGCTCAGGGTCACAGGCGTTAACGGCGAGGCGGCGCAGACGCAGCTCGTCATGATAGAGCAGCTCCACAGCTACATACGCTCACTCGTGAGGCGCTACAGGAGCATAGCGTCATCGGTCAGCAACGTCACAACGAAGGACAACATCGGCATGGTGGCGAAGATGCTGGTTGTGACGCAAGGGCGCGTGGCCCACACGAAGGTAAAGGGCATAAGGGAAGAAACCGGCAGGTTCGTAACCGACTATTTCTCTTCCAACGACGCAGATTCTGTCGTCAACTCCATCATAGAGGGCAAGCTGCAGGGAGAGCTCGCCGCGAAGCTGCGCCACATAGCCCCGATAAACAAGGTCGAGGTCAGGAAGCTCGAGATAGGGCAGGCGCAAGGCAAGAAGTAAGGCGCCGTTCCTAGCTCGCCCCTACAAGCAGCACGCCGAACGTTATTATCAGCACGCCAACCCACCTAAGAATGGGTATGTTCTCGCGCAGCACAAAAAATGCGAGCAGAACGGTGAATATGTAGCTCAGGCCGCCGATGCCGTACGTCCAGCTCAGGTGCGCCCTGCTCAGCACGTAGAAATACGCCACAGTCGACGCCACATAAGACAGGAACCCTATGACGAAGATTGCGGGCGCGAACGGCGCGAGCGAGGCCTTGAAGAAGAGCTGGCCCACAGCGGCCAGGCCCGTGGATAGCAGCAGCATGAGTATGTTCCTTGCCTTCCCGCTAACTGCCGGCATTCCAAACACCTCATATTGTAAGCGCAATGACGACTATGCCCACGAAAATCACGCCAATGCCTGCAAGTCTCGTCTTCGACAAGCGCTCCTTCAGCATCGCATTCGAGAGCAGGGCTATGAAGATGAACGTGCTGGCGAAGAGCGGGTATACGACAGACAGCGGCGCATGGTCGAGCGCGAAAAGGTATATCACAAGGCTCAGTATGTAGCCCGCGAGCCCTGCGAGTATCTTCTTGTTCGTGAGCATTAGGCGCACTACGCCAAGTACGCTGTAGCCCTTGCTGCCCATGTTCCTCTTGAACAGGATCTGCGAGAATGACGCTATGAGCGCAGCAACAAGTGTTATAAATATGACCAAATATATGCTAATCAATCGATCACGGTAAGCCAAATGGCCAGATTCACGGGCATAGCCCTATCGCTTGCGACGATAGCGCTGGTTATAATTGCTATAGCGGTATTTATAGCCTTTGGCGGCACGCTGCTTTTCTATGCGCTTGTCATCGCGGCCATAGTAATAGGCATGCTTAACACGTGGTTCATATCGAGGGAGCAATCCCAGCCAAGACCCGCGCCTGTGCAGGCGACCGCCGCCAGGTCGGCTGGCGCCCGGCAGAGAAAGCGCAAAAGGTAACGGGCGTACTGCAAGCGCATCGCGCCTCTCGCAGATGATCGTATGGGCACGCTCATAATAGCCGAGAAACCAAGCGTCGCGCTCAGGATAGCCATAGCGCTAGGCAACGGCGCGCAGCGCAGGATACAGAAGGGCCGCGTCGGTTATTTCGAGATCGACGGCAAGGAGCGCACGTACGTGGCAGCGGCCGTAGGCCATCTGTTCACCGTAAGGCAGAAGGGCACGGGGCACGGCTACCCGATAATGGACGTGGAGTGGGCGCCCTCATACCTTGTCAGCAAGAGCTCTTACTTCACCAAGGAATACCTTGACACCCTTAAGGAGGTCGCAAAGGAATGCAGCGCGTTCGTCAACGCCTGCGACTACGACACCGAGGGCACGGTCATAGGCACCAACATAATAAAGGAGCTGAGCGCGCTTCCCACAGACAGATTGGCAGGCGTGGCGAAGCGCATGAAGTTCTCCACCACCACGACTCGCGACCTGCTGGCCGCGTACAGCGAGCTTTCGCCGCTCGACATGGACAACTTCTATGCAGGCGAGGCGCGCCACATACTCGACTGGATATGGGGGATAAACCTGAGCAGGGCGCTCACATCTGCGCTGAGCGGTTCTGTGCACATGCCGCTTAGCATCGGGCGCGTGCAGGGCCCGTCGCTGGCACTGCTGGCGAAGCGCGAGCTCGAGATTGCGGCATTTGTGCCGAAGCCGTTCTGGAAAGTAATAGCTGCTGTGAACGGCGTAGATTTCACGGACACGAAGGGCGAGATGTTCGACAAGAGCGTTGCCGAGAAGGCCTACGAGGCAGCGAATGCGCACAAGGACAGCGGCATGGTTATGTCGGTGGAGGAGCACGAGGACTACAGGCGCGCCTTCCCTCCGTTCGACCTTACCTCGCTTCAGATAGAGGCCAGCAGGTCGCTGCACCTCGACCCTTCAGTCACGCTGTCGCTGGCCCAGTCGCTGTACGAACGCTCGTACATCTCATATCCGAGGACGTCCTCGCAGAAGCTCCCAGGCTCGCTCGGCCTGCCGCGCATCCTGGAAGACCTGTCGAAGAACCCTACGTATTCCGAGCTGGCTTCCAGGCTCGTCAGTGCGAAGCGCTTCAGGCCGGTCGAAGGGGCGAAGGTCGACGAGGCGCATCCGGCCATATTCCCCACGGGAGTTGTACCGAAGGCGCTCTCCGCCCAGGAGGCTAAGCTCTATGACTTGATTGTAAGGCGCTTCATGGCGTGCTTCGCGGAAGAGGCCCTGATAGCGACATCAAAGGTCGCAATAGATTTCGGCGTGGAAACGTTCAGCGCGTCAGGCGCCAGGATAAAGAAGAAGGGCTGGATGGAGTACTATACGTTCGCAAGGGTGAACGAGAAGGAGCTGCCCGCGTTCGTGCCAAATTCTGTCGTGCATGCGAGCAGCATGGAGCAGCGCCAGCTCGAGACGCAGCCGCCGAGGCGCTACTCGAAGGCGAGCATAATATCCGAGCTCGAGAAGCACGGCCTTGGCACTAAGGCGACGCGCGCAGGCATAGTCGACACGCTGTTCAGGCGCAACTACGTGGAAGGCTCGCAGATAAAGGTGACAGAGTTCGGGATGACGGTCTACAATGCGCTCGAGAAGAACTGCGAGATGATAGTCAGGGAAGAGACCACGCGCAGGCTCGAGGACGACATGGAGTCGATAGCGCAGGGGAAGAAAAGCGAGGGCGAGGTCATAGAGGAAGGCAAGGCGATGCTCCTCGAGGCCATAAAGACCTTCGACACTAACAAGGCGCAGATAGCCGAGGCGATGAAGACGAGCCTGATGAGCGCGAGCGTCATTGGCAAATGCCCGAAATGCGGCGGCGACCTGGTGATAAGGCGCTCCAAGATAGGCAAGCAGTTCGTGTCGTGCTCCAACTATCCGAAGTGCACCGTATCGTACCCGCTTCCGCAGAACGCCAAGATAGTGCCCACGGGCGAGGTGTGCCCGCACTGCCACACGCCGATAGTGAAGGTGATAAGGCGCGGCCGGCCGCCGTTCGAAATCGATCTCGATCCTACATGCGTCTCGAAGAAGGAGTTCATGGCGAAGCTTGCGGAGAAGAAGGCCCAGGCAGCTGCAAAGAAAGACGAGACCTCTCCGCCAAGGAAAAAGCGCAAACCAGCTGCAAAGAAGGCTGCCCGGCCCGCCAAGAAACCTGCCAAAGGCGTTGCAGCTGCTGCCTGATACTGCAGCTCACCTGTCCAGGTATTTCCCAAGCTTCTTCTCTACGTCGTCCCAGTTGACTATGTTCCACCAGTTGCCCACGTAATCCGCCCGCTTGTTCTTGTACTGCAGGTAATATGCGTGCTCGAACTCGTCCATGATGAGCAGCACGGGCATCTCTGCAAGATGGTTCATGAAATGGTTCTCTATGGTCATTATCTGCAGGTTGCCGTTCTCACCGTCGTAGTTCATCACCGCCCATCCGCTCCCCGGATTCGAGTTTGCTGCTTCCGTGAAGAGCTTCTTGAACTTATCGAATGAGCCGTACTGCCTGTTTATCATGTCCGCTATCTTCCCTCCAGGAGCGCCTCCTCCCTTGCCGCTCGGCGCCATGTTGCCCCAGTAAAGGGTGTGCAGCTTGTTGCCGCTGATGTTGAACGTCAGGTTCCTAAGAACTCCGTGCAGGTCGTAGCTTGTCACGTCGCCCTTGACTATGCCGTTGAGCCTGTCTATGAGTGCGTTCGAGGTATTGACGTAGCCCTTGTGGTGGCCATTGTAGTGCACGTCCACTATGTCCTTGCTTATGTAGGGCTCCAGCCCGTCGACCTTGTACGGCAGGGGTTGCAGCTCGTATTTCTTCAATCCGGTTATATCATCCATGCGATCACACGGGTAATTGGGCGTTTTCTTTTTAATTATTCGGCCTGTAAACTTGGAAGCCCGGTATAATACTGCATAAATAACTTGTCTCGTCATTGTAGAACGATTCTATGCTAGTACCGCCCAGCTACAGGCACCTGAAAAGGGGCCCGCAAGTCGTGCTCCCGAAGGACATCGGGCTCATAATCGCATATGCCGGAATAGGCAAGAACAGCGTATGCGTCGATGCCGGCACGGGCAGCGGCTGGCTCGCTGTCTCGCTGGCGAGGGTATGCAGGCGCGTTGTCAGCTATGACGTGCGCGACGACTTTCTGAAGATAGCTGGTAAAAACAGGGAACTGGAAGGCCTTGACAATCTAGAACTCGTCAACCGCGACGCCACCAAAGGCATAAGCGAAAGGGACGTAGACCTGATAACGCTCGACATGGCGGATTCGTACAAGGTGCTGAGGCACGCCTACAAGGCGCTCAAGGTCGATGGCTTCGTGGTCGGATACCTGCCCCACATGGAGCAGGTGAAGAAGTTCGTAAGCACGCTTGAAAAGCAGAAGTTCAGGAACATATTCACAATAGAGGCCATAGTGCGCGACATGCTTGTCAGGGAGGAAGGCATGCGCCCATCAACGAAGGGCGTATGGCACACCGCCTATCTGACGTTCGCCCAGAAGTGAGCTGCCGCTCACGCGCAAAACAATGAGGCGTATGTTTCCATACGCCCCGGGTGGATGAGAATAGGGTTGTTGCAGAATTAGCGCAATCCCTGCATAGCAGGCAGCTAGAATTAGCATAGAAGGGTATAAAAAGCTTACTCTTTTTGGCCCAAATTTCCGGAATTCACTTAGCTACGGGCAATTGCCTAGGCTTCGAGGAGCGCGCATAGCGCTTTATCAGGTCGACAGCCTGGCTTATCGCGCGTTTCACATCTGCAGTAGTTCGCGCCCCGGTGCATATGATCTTGCCGTTCTTGAAGAGCAATAGCGCGCTCTTCGGCTCGTGCACCTTGAATATCGCGCCGGGGAACTGCTCCGGCTCGTAGTCGACGTCATACGAGAGCTTCGCCAGGCCGTAAAGGTCAAGCTCCGTGTTCAGGTCGGCGCTTGCCACTATGTTCTCGACCCTGTAAGTGGGTTTTAGCACCACATGCGCGCGATTCACGTGCGCTATACTAGCTGCCCTCGCCATTTCAGCACCATGCCCCTTTCGTCAAAAAGATATTCGTCAAGAAGGCATAAATAGGTTGTGCATCAAATTACGATGCTAGTTTGGTGAGTCGCGATGACAAAGAGATCCGCAGGCCTCTTCTCGGGCCGCACAAGGCACCTGGCAAGGCACCACATGCCCTCGAAACAGGGCGTGCGCAACGTCATAAAGGACTTCAACGTGGGCGACAGCGTTGCGATAGTGCCAAAGGGCAACTTCCGCGACATACCGCACCCGCGCTACAGGGGCAAAGTGGGCAGGGTAGTAGAGAAGCGCGGCGCCGCTTATGTGGTAGAGCTCAACGTCATGAATGCGAAGCGCCAGCTTGTGGTCGCGGCAGCGCATCTCGAGAAGGCGTGAGCCCTATCTGGCCCTTCTTACATAGGGCTTTGTGAACATGTAAAACCGTTCGCTGCCCATAAGCTCCATTATTATCCTCTCAGCTATGAGCTTTGCCGGATCCTGCAGCAGCGAAACCCTGGCCGTTATGTCCGCGAAGTTCTCGAACTTCCTCTCCTCCCTTGCCTTGAGTATCGCCTGGAGGTGCTTCTTCCCTATGCCGGGCAGCAATTCCAGCGAGTGCTCCCTTATGTTAAGCGGCCCGGCGTTGTTGAACACGTCGACGAACCTCTTCTCGTTCGCCTTGATTATCTGCAGCACTATCCTATCGATGTCGCCCTTAGCCGTCTGGGTCAGCTCGTCGTAGCTTATCCTGTACTTTATGATCTCTATCTTGTTGCGCTCGTCCCTGCCTATGTAGACTCGCTCACCTATGCTCATTTGCGTCCCGGCCTTGGGCGTGGCCTCAAGCAACGTGAACCACTCCTCGCCGATCAGCTGCGCTACCGGCTCGGAGCGCATCGAGAAGGACTTGCCGCTCGCAAGAAAGTCAAGCACAACCGCATACTCCTCTCGTCTCTCGCCCTCCATCCCAAACACCCTACAGAATGCATCAGAACACTTAAGCCTTCTCGTTTATTATACCAAGCAATTTCTTAAGGTCCTCGTCGCTCGGCATGTTCTTTTCCTTGGTCAGCGTCTGCTTGAGCAGCAGCAGGCTCTTCGGCCATACGCTGAGCACGTTATCAAGCGATGCGTCGCTCACCAGGCCCGTAGCCTTTATCGCCGCCTTAACTTTTTCGTACTGTTTCTTCGGCACCTTGAACTTCTCGGAGTGCTCGTAGGCTATCTGCTGCTCGTACGTCATCGGCTTGGCGCTCTTCTTGCGCTCCTTGAGGATTTCGTACACCTCATCTATCGACACAGTACCCTTTTCCTCAACGCTTTTGCCTATCACTTGCACCCCCCTTCAACTTTATTAATCTATACCTTTCAATATAAACTTGGACCTTCAGGCTCATATGCGTAAAATACATCTATAAAGCTTTTGTGGGTATTGCGATGGATGCGAAAGCAGCGTTTGAAAAGATACTTGCCGAAGTAAAGAAGCGCATAGCAGGCAACGATGAGATAATACGGCTCATGTTCATTGCAATGGTCGCCAACGGCCACGTGCTCCTGGAAGGCGTTCCAGGCGTGGCAAAGACCACGATGGCCAAGACGCTGGCAGAGACCGTGCAGGCAACGTTCGGGCGCATACAGGGCACCCCAGACCTCGAGTTCAAGGACATAGTGGGCTATTCCTATTTCGACGAAACGACAAAGACCGTCCAGCTCAAGAAGGGCCCCATATTCTCCAACATCCTGCTGATAGACGAGCTCAACAGGGCCCCACCGAAGACGACCACAGCGCTGCTTGAGGCACTGGAGGAGCACCAGGTCACGATTGCAGACTCTACGCTCCAGCTGGCCAGGCCGTTCATAGCAATGGCCACGCAGAACCCGCTCAACATAGAGGGCACCACCCAGCTGCCGAAAGTGCTCGCCGACAGGTTCCTTATGCGCATAGCCGTGGATTACGCCACGATTGAGGCGGAGCAGGAGATGCTGCACCTGAAGGAGAGCGAGGCAGACACGCCCGTCGAACGCGTCATTTCGACAAATGATGTCTTGGAGCTGCAGAAGCAGGCCAAGGCGGTGAAGGTCCCCGATTCAGTAATCGATTACATAACGACCGTTGTAAATGCGACGAGGAAGGACATCCACGTAGTAATGGGCGCCAGTCCCAGGGCCGAGATAAGCTTCATGATGTGCGCCAAGGCGAAGGCCCTCATCGAGGGCAGGGCCGAGGTGAATGCCGACGACATAAAGTATCTCTCCAGGCCGGTGCTCAGCCACAGGATAGTCGTGCGCTCCACAGGCGGCGTCGGCGTTAACGGCATCATAGACGGCATAGTGGCTACGCTCCAGGCGTCGGGCCGGGCATAGCAAGCGCGTATAGAGGATGACGATATGGCGAAAGCGCAAAGCGCAATGGAATACCTTATGACCTACGGCTGGGCCATACTGATAGTGTCGACAGCGATCGCCGCGCTCTATGCGCTCGGCCTGTTCAGCCCCTCTACATTTACGCACACGACGTGCGTCTTTCCGGCAGGGTTCTACTGCCTGAACAGCCAGATGGATACCGCAGGCAACCTCACGATAAACATAGAGCAGGATACGTCAGCGCCGATAAACATAACCGCGATAGGCTGCGGCTCGTCCGACAGCATAGGTCACATGATAAGCTTTGCATCCAACCAGATAGTGCTGCAGATAGGCTCTAACGTATCCATAAGCGGCAACACCACCGAATCCCTGAAGTGCTGGAGCAACAGCACCGTTTTCACTAGCAGCATAGGCTCGCTGTTCAACGGCTATGTGATACTCAACTATACCGATACGCAGACCGGCTTCCCGCACACCGTTTCTGCACTGCTTTCGCAGAAGGTCACGTGACTGCTTCTCTGACTTTGGTTATACGTCAGGATTCCTCCGCCCTCAGTTCGAAGCTGCTGAGCGTTCGCCTGCGCCTGCTTGCGAAGGGCCTGAACTCCCTGCCGTTGCCCGTGAAGAACTTCGAGAAGAATTCCACGTAGATGAGCCTTGCGCCTTGTATGCCGGGCTCGAACAGCGCTATGACTATGTTGAAGAGCTGCCCTACCACCAGTATGAGCGTGCCAACGAGGCCCAGCCATATGGAGTGGTACCAGCCGCGCATGAACACATAGTCTATGACCTGCGCAAGTATGACCGATGCGAGCAGTATGCCCACAAGCCTGGTGTATGAGAGTATGTGGCTTATCAGCGACGGCAACTCCATCAGCGCCTGGAAGCCCTCGCCATAGAGCACAGTTACTACGCCGCCCGTCAGCAGGAAGTACGATAGCAGAGCGAACGGATTGCCAAGGCCGAGCGGCTGCTTGTGCAGCACAGCAAGGCCTATTATGATTATGCCCCAAGCCGCAGCCAGCCAACCTAGTTTGGCCAGCGCGTGCCTGCGCTCGCCGTCAAAGAGCCTGTTGAGGAAGCCGAGCATGAACCCTAAGGACACCATGAAGACGCCTATCCAGCCTGATATGACGAGCAGCGTCGACAGGTGCACCTCAACGTTGAACGGCGTCGCGTATGGCAGCTGGAAGCCGAAGTACTCGTTGAACAGCACGCCGAGCACTATCGCTATGAGCGCTCCTGGTATTATAGAGCGCGCTATGACGTTCAGCCCGTTGTTGCTCACTATCGTATGCACGAAGTTCGCGAGCGCCCTAGGTATTCTGCTCTTCTTCGGGGGGTGCGCTATCCTGTGTATGAGCCAGATGGAGCCCAGCAGCATGACTATGCCGTAGCCGACATCACCTATCATGAAGCCGAAGAATATCGGGAATACGAGCGCGAACATCAGCGTCGGGTCGAACTCGTCGCTCCTGGGCAATGAATAGAACCTTATGAAGAACTCGAAGAGCTTCGCGCTGGCAGGGTTCTCGAGCTTTGTGGGCGGCAGCACATCGGTCTTGACGCTGTCTATGACGTAAGAATTGTTTGTGGCCCTCTTGAGCTCGGCCCTGAGCAGGTCGAGCCTGTTGCCCGGCGCCCAGCCGTCGATTGCCACGACGGACTTGCCCACGCCCAGCCTCGTCGTTATCTCCTGCTTCTCTACCTCTATGTCGAGCTGCTCCCTTATCGCGCTTACTATTGGGTAGTACTCGTTCGATATGTGCCTAAGCTCGTCCTCGAGGGCGCGCGTCCTGCGCCTTGTCTCGCCTATCTCGGAGTTGAGCCGCACAAGCTCATCGCGCGCCGTCCCTGAAAGCTTCGGCACGGCCTCAACGTAAAGCTTCAGCCCCTCTGTCACCGAGCCGAAGGCGCCCTCGTCGGCCTTGTCTATCGAGACAAGCGTGGAGCGCCTGCCCCTGACTATGACCGCGCCGCCCAGTTTCTTTTCTGCCGCAGCATTGAACTCCTTAATCCCCGGGCCGCTCACGACGAACGATATGACTCCCGAAACGCTCAGGATCCCTACGTCGCTCCTGAATTGCTCCGGAAGGTTATTCAGCACCGCCACGCTCTCTTCCAGCTCGCTCCGCCTCGCAGCCAGTTCGTCGAGCTCCTTCCTTATGTCAGCGACCCTGCCGTCTATGAATATCGAATCCGCCTTGCCCGTGAGCTCGTCTATGCTCGCAAACGCGTATCTCTTGCCCGAATCGCTCGGATAGAGCAGGCTCTCAAGGCCCCTGAACCTCTGCGCATAGTCGCCAAGCTTCGCGTAGGCCGTGCTTTCGCCATGGCCCATCAGCGCCGACACGTTCTCGGGCACGTACTCTATCTGCATCACGCCCATGTCGTGCAGTGCTGTAAGCACCTTTGCAGAGTACTCCTTGGAGAAGACTATCCTGAGCCTCTGCATCTTTGCTGGCTTGAGCATTCATACACCGAATTCCTTTCCCACTACATTTGCGAACAGTTCAATCGCATCGCTCTCGCTTACGTCAGTCAGCTTGCCCGTTTTATCCTTCCACTCCTCCATGGTCTTGGCCGCGTTCTTTGCAGCAGAGTCGCCCGTTGCCTTCATCGACGCGCTGTATTCCTCCTTGGTCTTGGCCTCAGCGTTCTTCAGGCTTTCATCCGCGCGGCGCTTCGCCTTGTCTATGAGTGCGCCCGCATCATTCTTCGCCTTGTCGAGCTCCTCCTGCGCCTCCGCTTCCCTCTTCTTGATCCTTTCAAGCGTCTCTATGTCGCTCATCGCATCATCTACTTTATAAAAACCATCACCGCAAACGCCATCAGCGCCATCGATGCGGCTATGTTGAACGCAAGCACCGCAAGCCTGATTCTCGCGAACCTTGCGGTCGCATAGTTAGCGCGCAGCGGCCTGCCCGGCCGCATGTGCATGTACTTCCTCCTTATGTAGTCGTTTGCGCTATCCACTTATCTTACCCTTTATGAATTTTATCGATACGAGCTGGTCGCGCTCCATATCATCGAGCCTGCCCTTTATGTACGTCGCCTTGCTCCTCATGTTTGGTATCGCGAAATTCTCTATGGCGTTTGCGCGCCTGTTTATCTTCTCTATCTCGTATAGCAGGAGCCTGAGCGAGTTCTCCTTCTCTGCAATCTCTATCAGCATGTTGAAGAGCCTCGAGTAGCTGCGCTTCGCGTCCTCTACGGCAGTAGGCACCGATATGAGCTCGTACGCCTCGGACAGCGATGCAGACCTCGACACTCCCACATTTGGTATGCGCACGCCCATAACGTTCCTCGCCTCTATGCCTGCGCTGATCCTGCTCTGCTCCATGGCTATGCGGTCCAGCGTTATGCGGCCCGCGTGCAGCTCCGCCAGCTGCGCGCTCTCCATTGCGGCCTGCACGGTCTTGCGCATGCTGCCCCTCATGAGCCGTATCTGCCTAGCCAGCTCGAAGAACGCGAGCACAAGGCTCGAGCGCTTCATCTTAAGCAGGTCGAGGCCCTTCCTTGCGACGGCTATCTTTGCGCGCGTGCGTATGAGCTCTATCCTTGTCGTCTTGACGTTACTTTGAGGCACTCTCCCACTTCCCATACTTGCTTATGTGCTCGTCTTTCAGGCGCTTCATCTCCCTCACATCGAGGTCCTTGAACAGGTCCCATCCGATGGACAGTGTCTTCTCTATCTCCCTGTCCTCGAAATAGCCTTGGTTCACGAAGCCATCCTCGAACTTGTCTGCGAATGCAAGGAACCGCTTGTCGTTCGCGCTCAACGCTTCTTCGCCCACTATCTCCGTGAGGTTCCTGAGCTCCTTGCCTCTGGCATACGCGGCATAGAGCTGGTCTGCCACGCCGCGGTGATCCTCTCGCGTCCTGCCCTTGCCTATACCCTGGTTCATGAGCCTAGACAGCGAGAGCAGCACGTCAACATTCGGATACACTCCCTTCCTGTAGAGGTCCCTGCTAAGCACTATCTGGCCCTCCGTGATGTAGCCTGTAAGGTCTGGTATCGGATGCGTTATGTCGTCGCCAGGCATCGTGAGTATGGGCAGCTGCGTTATCGAGCCCTTCCTGCCGTGTATCTTGCCGGCACGCTCGTATATCGTGGCAAGGTCGGTGTACATGTAGCCCGGATAGCCCCGCCTGCCAGGCACCTCGTTCCTGGCTGCGCTGATTTCGTGCAATGATTCGCAGTAGTTCGTCATGTCAGTAAGTATTACGAGCACGTGCATGTTCTGGCTGTAGGCCAGGTACTCTGCTGCAGTGAGCGCCAGCCTCGGCAGTATTATCCTCTCCATCGACGGTTCCGATGCCAGGTTCAGGAACATCACAGACTTGTCGAGGGCGCCGGTCTCCTCGAACTCCTTCTTGAAGAAATTTGCCTCTTCGCTGTTGATGTGAGGTTCCTGAGCTCCTTGCCTCTGGCATACGCGGCATAGAGCTGGTCTGCCACGCCGCGGTGATCCTCTCGCGTCCTGCCCTTGCCTATACCCTGGTTCATGAGCCTAGACAGCGAGAGCAGCACGTCAACATTCGGATACACTCCCTTCCTGTAGAGGTCCCTGCTAAGCACTATCTGGCCCTCCGTGATGTAGCCTGTAAGGTCTGGTATCGGATGCGTTATGTCGTCGCCAGGCATCGTGAGTATGGGCAGCTGCGTTATCGAGCCCTTCCTGCCGTGTATCTTGCCGGCACGCTCGTATATCGTGGCAAGGTCGGTGTACATGTAGCCCGGATAGCCCCGCCTGCCAGGCACCTCGTTCCTGGCTGCGCTGATTTCGTGCAATGATTCGCAGTAGTTCGTCATGTCAGTAAGTATTACGAGCACGTGCATGTTCTGGCTGTAGGCCAGGTACTCTGCTGCAGTGAGCGCCAGCCTCGGCAGTATTATCCTCTCCATCGACGGTTCCGATGCCAGGTTCAGGAACATCACAGACTTGTCGAGGGCGCCGGTCTCCTCGAACTCCTTCTTGAAGAAATTTGCCTCTTCGCTGTTGATGCCTATGCCTCCAAATACCACGCCGAAGCCCTCCGAATCGTTGAGCAGCTTGGCCTGCCTTGCTATCTGCGCCGCGAGCCTGTTGTGCGGCAGGCCCGATGCCGAGAATATGGGCAGCTTCTGGCCCCTGACAAGGGTATTCATGCCGTCTATGGCAGATATGCCTGTCTGTATGAACTCCGACGGCTCTTCCCTGGCATAGGGGTTTATAGCCGAGCCCGTTATGTCGAGCGACTCGTTGCTGTATATCTGCGGGCCGCCGTCCCTCGGCTTTCCCATTCCGTCGAATATCCTGCCCAGCATGTCCGTGCTCACGTTGAGCCGCGCAGTCGTGCCAAGGAACTTCACGCGCGTCTGCTGCGTGTTCATGCCGCTAGTTTCTCCGAACGACTGCACTATGGCAAGGCCGTTGCGCGTGTCGAGCACCTGGCCCGTAACCGTGCGGCCGTCAGCCAGCTGCACCTCGGCGAGCTCGCTGTATGCCGCATCCTTCACTCCCTCAACGAACAGCAGCACATTCGTTATCTGGTTTACGGTCTTGTAGTAAACGTCGCTCATTGGATCACCTATTGCATCGTCTCCGGCTTCATCTCCTTCACCTTGGCTATGTCTTTCCTTACGTCATCGTAGTAGGCCTTCACCGCCTCTTCCTTCACGAACTTCATCTTGGCTATCTTCTGCTTCACCTGCAGCCCGGCCAGCTGCTCTGTGGTTACGCCCCTCTTCACCGCGGCAGCTCCCTCTTCGCCTAGCTCCATTATGGCCTTCAGCATGAGGTGCTGCTTCTGCATGGACGTGTAGGTATCGACTTCGTCGAACGCGCTCTGCTGCAGGTAGTCCTCCTTTATGCTCTTGGCAGTATCGAGCGTCAGCTTGTCGATCTCAGGGAGGGCGTCGTAGCCCACGAGCTGCACTATCTCGTTTATCTCTGCGTCCCTCTGCAGGGTTCGCATCGCGCCCTGGTAGAGCTCGTGCCAGTCGCTGCCTACGTTATCGGCATACCATTTCGCAAGGTCGTCCGTGTAAAGCGAATAGCTGTTCAGCCAGTTTATCGACGGGAAGTGCCTGCTGTTCGCGAGCGCCGCATCTAGCGCCCAGAAGACGCGCGTGACTCTCAGCGTACTCTGCGAAACAGGTTCAGAAGTATCGCCTCCAGGAGGCGACACGGCTCCTATGGCGGTTATAGAGCCTGTGCTGCCGTTAAGCGTATGGACCTTGCCTGCGCGCTCATAGAACTCAGCGACCTTCCTGCCCAGATATGCAGGATAGCCCTCTTCGCCGGGCATCTCCTCAAGCCTTCCCGATATCTCCCTGAGCGCCTCCGCCCAGCGCGACGTGCTGTCTGCCATGAGCGCAACGCTGTAGCCCATGTCGCGGTAGTATTCTGCAATCGTTATCCCAGTGTAGATGCTTGCCTCGCGCGCTGCAACTGGCATGTTGGACGTGTTCGCAATCAAAACTGTCCTGTCCATGAGCGGCCTTCCGGTCTTCGGGTCCTTAAGCTCTGGGAACGTCGACAAAACCTCAGTCATCTCGTTCCCGCGTTCGCCGCAGCCAACGTAAACTATCACGTCGGCATCCGACCACTTCGCAAGCTGGTGCTGAATGACAGTCTTCCCGGATCCGAACGGTCCTGGAACCGCAGAGGTGCCGCCTTTTGCCACAGGGAAGAACGTATCGATTACGCGTTGGCCTGTAATGAGCGGTGCATCGAGCAGCAGTTTCTCCACGACTGGCCTTGGCGTGCGCACCGGCCATGCCTGCGCAAGCCGTATTTTTGCGGTGCCGCTGGAAGCCTTGACCTCAGCTATCGCGTCCCTGACTGTGAAAGCGCCATCTTCGAGCCCCGATATCTTTCCTGCTACTCCTGGCGGTACTAGCACCTTGTGCTTTATCAGGCTCGTCTCTTCCACCTCGCCTATTATGTCCCCGCCCTTTACTTCGGCGCCGTTCTTTACTGTCGGCTTGAAGCTCCATTTCTTCTTGGTATCGAGCGGGTCTGCCGTTACTCCCCTCGCTATGAAGTCGCCTGCCATAGCCTTTATCTTGTCCAGCGGACGCTGTATGCCGTCGTATATGGAGCCCATGAGCCCCGGGCCGAGCTCCACGGAGAGCTGCGCTCCGGTGTTCACCACCTTCTCTCCTGGCCGCAGGCCGCTCGTGTCCTCATAAACCTGGACTATGGCCCTTCCGCCCTCGAGCTTTATTATCTCGCCCACTAGCGCGGCGTCTCCCACTCCAACAACGTCATACATCTTCGGATTGTCGAGGCCGTCCACTGACACCACAGGCCCCGATATCCTGTATATTGTACCGGTCATCTATTTCACGCTCTTTATGTCAACTCCAAGCACCCTCTTCGCAAGGGCCTCAACCGATTCTTCTTCCTCCCCTGCTGTCGGTGCCGGAACAAATACCACAAGTGGCTTGAGCGCGGTCTCCGCCGCGCGCAGCATGGCGCTTCCCATCTTGCGCCTCACGCTGTCAGACACTATCACAAGCCCGTAATCCTTGCCTCCCATTATCTCGCCGAGCTTCTTAACTGCTTCTTCTCCAGAGCTTATGAAGACGTCGCTCACGCCAACCAGCTCGAATCCGAGCGCGATTTCGCGCTCCCCGACGACCGCGATCCTGTCGAATTGCATAATCCCACTAATATCTCACTGGAGGTGCTTGAGCACCTTCAGGTTCTCTATGCGCTCTTTGCTAACTCCGTAATATCTGTTGGTCCACGCGAGCCTGAGCTCGTCGCGCTCTATCTCTGCCCTTATTATGTACGCCATTATGTATGCGAGCGATATCGCAGATTCGTCGAACAGCTTCAGGTATTTCCTGAGCATTGCGCTCCTGAGCGCGGCCTCGAAGTACGTCAGGTAAGGGTCCCTCTTGTAGACCTCGAACGCCTCGTCTACCTTGAATGGCATGTCGTTGCGCAGGTCGTCGATCTTCTTCGAGGCCATCTCTATGAGCTTTGAGTCTGTCATGTTGCCTCCCTTCACCAGGTAAGAGCCCACGTCCTTGTATCCGACCTCAATCGCCTTGAGCACGCTCATGACGTTCTTGACGTCTATCTGCTCCTTTACGTACTCGAACAAAAGCCCCTCGTTGCCCGTGTAGAAGCGGAGCGCGGCCTTAAGCCTCTCGTAGTACGCCAGGTCGAGCGCCACAACCATCTCCGATATGTCGCCAGTCTTCAGCGTCTGGTCGAGGAACTTGAGCAGTATTGTGCCGTAGCCGTGCCTGGCCAG
This sequence comes from Candidatus Marsarchaeota archaeon, assembly GCA_023473665.1. NCBI lineage: Archaea > Thermoproteati > Thermoproteota > Candidatus Martarchaeota archaeon. The sequence goes on from JAMCYM010000003.1 coordinate 220,112, forward strand.
CGCATCGACGACGCCCTCTATGTCCTTCTGGGCTATTATCGCTTTGTATTCCTCCATGCTTATAGGGCCGCTTATCACGCCCACAGGCACGTTCCTGTGGACCATTAGGAACATCTCCGTGCTCTCAACGCTGTAGTTGAGCTTCTTAGACGAGAGTATGAGCTTTATGTTCTCAACGTCGTACCTGCTCGTATACGCCACAACGAAGTCGCGCGCCAACGGCGGCAACGCTATATAGGCATTCCTCACTGTGTTCATGGCATGCGAATTTAGCACGACCTCCACCAGGTCGGCGCCCTTGTAAAGCCCTGAGAACGCGTCTATCTCCTTCCTGTAGGTTGTGCCGCTCAACGCCTTCAGGAACTCGTCAGGCTCCTTCTGCTCCAGCTGCTCTATGAAGTCGCCTGTCAAGAAGCTTGTCATTAGCACCCTGAGCTGGCCGTATTTGCCAGTATAAGTCGAGTCCACGAACTCACTTCTTGCCTCTTTTGGCACCGCCCTTTATCAGCTTCACGAGCTCCAGCGCCACCTTGCCGTGCAGCCCCTGGAGTATTGCCTCGAGCGTGTAGTCGACTTCGCGCTTGCCGTCAATGGAAGAGCCCTTGAGGCCGCCTGCGAACCTGTCCTTGGCCTTGGCGACCTTGAAGCCCTTCCCGTCCTGCTTGATGAGCTGCATGTCGCCCTCCTGCACGTACAGCGTGCAGCCTTCGCCCAGCTCCCCGGCGGCCTTCTGCGCGAGTGCTGCAAGCAGTTTCCTGTATGCTGGGCTCTTCGCATACTTCTGGAGATTGCCGCGTATTGAGTCGATGGCCTTGCTCACTCTCTTGTTCACCTCGGCGCTGTATTCCATCTTCGCCGCTATGCTGGCTTTTGACAGCTCCCTTGTGGCCAATTGCTTCGCATCGCTTTCGGCCTTTGCGGAATATTCCTGCATTATGCTCTGCGCCTTGGCCTCGGCTTCGGCACGTATGCTATCAGCTTCGCCCTTGGCTTCGTCCGTTATGCGCTTGACGCTCTCCTTGGTAGTCCTGTTTATGTTCTCCAGGATGTCTTCGAGTCCCATCTTAAGCACTTGGACGGTTCAAAGTATCTGCAGGAGCAATATCAGGCCGAGCACGAAGCCGATTATCCAAAGGGTTTCGGGTATAACGAAGAAGAACAGCACCTGGCCGAACTTCTCAGGCCTCTCCGCTATTATTCCCATGCCTGCTGCGCCTATTCCCTGCTGCGCCATTCCAGTGCCTATTAGTCCTCCAGCTATCGCGATTGCAGCCGCGATTGCAAATTCCGGATCTGCTGCCATAAGTTCACCGATTAAACGTAAATCCAAACGAAGGCACGACTCGCTTTGAAAGATTCTTCGGATTATTTTGTAACCAAATATTTATATAGGCTCAGCAGTCTAAAGGTATGGTTAAGCCGGCGCTTTTTCGTCATACTTTTACTCCAACGCGATGGTCAGATGGGATTCGAACTCAAAAAGGTAAGCGACTTCGTTCATGAGATAGCGATAGACCCATCGCGCAACATGAAAGTGCCTGTGCGCATCTATGCCAACGAGAACATAATAAATTCTATCGGCAAGGACAGGACGCTCATGCAGGCGGTCAACGCAGCATCGCTTCCCGGGATCGTAAGCTCTATGCTTGTAATGCCGGATGGCCACGAAGGATATTCTTTTCCGATAGGTGGTGTTGCAGCATTCGATGCTCAAAATGGCATAATATCGCCTGGGGCTATTGGTTTCGACATCAATTGCGGTGTCAGACTGATAAAGACAGACCTGAAGGAGAGCGACGTGCGCCCAAGGCTCCCGCAGCTCATGGACAGGCTGTTCGCAAACGTGCCAAGCGGCGTAGGCAGCAAGATAAGCCTGGGCTTCACGAGGGGCGACCTTGAGAAGGTAGCAATAGAAGGCGTGCCCTACATAATCTCGAAGGGCTTCGGCTTCAGCGACGACGTCGACCGCACCGAGGAGAACGGCTCTATGAAGGGCGCAGATCCGGACAAGGTGAGCGACCTGGCCAAGAAGCGCGGCGTCTCGCAGCTCGGCACTCTTGGCGCGGGCAACCATTTCCTAGAAGTGCAGAAGGTGGAGCACGTGCTTGACGAAAACATCGCCAAGGCGTTCGCCCTGGAAAAGGATCAAATAGTGATAATGCTCCATAGCGGCTCACGCGGCTACGGCCACCAGGTATGCAGCGACTACCTGCGCACATTCGAGGAATACAGGGCAAAGGAGCACATAGCCCTGCCTGACCCTGAGCTGCTCTACGCATACACGGGCTCGAAGGAAGCCGACAACTACCTTGCCGCTATGCGCTCTGCAGTGAACTTCGCGTTCGTAAACAGGCAGATCATGACGCACCTGGTAAGGAAGAGCTTCACCGAGGTGTTTGGAAAGAGCGCAGACGCGCTCGGCATGGAGCTCGTATATGATGTTGCGCACAACATCGCAAAGCTGGAGGAGCACGTCGTTGACGGGAAGCGCATGAAGCTGTATGTGCACAGGAAGGGCGCCACCAGGGCATTCGGCCCTGGCAACGAGGCCGTGCCGAAGATATACCGCGCAGTCGGCCAGCCTGTTATAATACCGGGCAGCATGGGCACTGCGAGCTATGTGCTGGCCGGCAGGCAGGAAGCAATGGAGGAGAGCTTCGGCTCATCGTGCCACGGCTCTGGAAGACTCATGTCAAGGCACCAGGCGATACGCGACATACCTGCATCTAAGACTATGAGCGACCTGCAGAGCAAGCACGTCGAGTTCAGGGTCAGGAGCAGGAAGCTCATCAGCGAGGAAGCTGCATGGGCCTACAAGAACGTTGATGACGTTGTGGCTAGCGTAGCTGGCGCCAAGATATCAAACATAGTTGCCAGGCTCGTGCCGCTCGGCGTCGCGAAGGGCTAGGTTTACCTTACCAGCCTGAAGCCTATGTCCTCGCCCAGCTTCTGATTGAAGCCTAAGTCTATGTTCATCATGCCGAGTGCCTCAAGGTACCTTGCATTCCTGAGCTTGCCGGCATCTACCACATCGAAGCCTATGCTCTCCCCAAGCTCCTTGACGCGAGCCTTTGCTTCTTTGCTGTCGCCCGCCATGAAGAGCGTCAGCTTCTCACCCTTCAGAGCGCCGACCCTCATGTGCTTCGCGAATATGGTGTTGAAGGCCTTCACTACGTTTGCATCGGGCACAAGCTTCGCGAGCTCCTCCGCGCCGGAGGTGCTGAATCCGAATGCCCACTCCATGTTCTTGGTATAGACGTTGCTGACATCTATGACGGTCTTGCCAGAGAATGCGTCGGCGCCAATGCCATTTACGGTATCGGAAAGCGCAGAATAGGGTATTGCCATTACGACTATGTCTGCGCTCTTCGCGGCCTCTGCCTGATCGACGACCTTCGCGCCGCTCGGAACATTAGCGGAACGCGGGTTCCTGGAGCCGTAGATGACCTCATGCTTCTTCTCGAGAAGCGCAGTGCCGATGCTTGTCCCAACGTGCCCGGTGCCTATTATAGCGATCCTCATTTTCATCCCCCAATGTTATCGCATTAAAAGTATTAAAGCATGTCGGTGCTGGTTTGTACCAAATTCCAGAATAAGCTATTGTTTCCACATATGAACGGAAAGGATCGTAGTACACATAGGAACATATAAAAGAAGGAAAGAAGATTAAGGTTTATAGGAAGGTTATGAGTAAAATAGGTGAGTAGAACCAAAATTTTAAATTCACATTTTTTTGGTAATCTTTTTATTATTTCTTTTTCAAGTATAATTATGAAGAGATCAACTAAATTAGCTGCCGTAAGCATTATTTTCTTTATATTGGGAGCTTTGTTTGTTTTCACTGACACTCTTTTAGGACTAATTTTCCTAGTCTTATTCTTGGTATTTATTATAGCAGCATCAATAGCAACTGTCCATGAACGCGGTGGTTTTAGAGCATGGCGGAGTAGACGTATAGAAGACCAAAGACAATACGATGCAAATAAAAGAGAACATAGAGAATTTGAGAAAATGAGCGAAATGAAGGGATATTACGAGGAGAAGGGTAAGATTAAAGCACAAAGAGAAAATAAACGATGGCCGTAGTTTCGTAGATTAATTGAAGCGAACATTAATAGCTTATTTTTCTTCTTGCAAAGTGACTAACTGATTATATGAATATAGCTACGCTATCTATAAAACGTAAATATTGTGCTGACGAAACACATAAAAGAAGGTAAAGATTAAATTATATAGAGAGATTGCTAAAAAAGTCGAATGGTTCAGTGTATGGTAAAATCAAAATTAGGAGATACATCATCATTCTCCACTAAAATTAAAAATTTCTTTCTATTGTGGAGGCGAGGTTTTCGCCCACGAATAGGTGTATTGTACCATCCAAAAACAATAAGAATAAATAAAAATTACACAAAGATTATTTTACCATCGCCTCAACCAGGTATAAGGGAAGAATGGACAAAACGAATAAGAACAAACATAAGTGTTAAAGCAAGATATAAAGATAGGAGCTTACCCTGTAACTTCAAGGTTGAAAATGAGGATACATGCAGCGTATACCTTAGAAAACCTCACAGCAAACAAGTGCTGCTTACACTTAAAATTCCGAATTCTGATCTAATTTTTGATAAAAAAGTGTATAAAGAAAAAGGGTGGCTTCATGTAGATTATGTTGTTGAAATAAAGAAACTATCTGAATCTAATACTGCAGATATGAGTAAGTACTTATCTTTGCTAAACGAATATCATAGCATTAATCAAATAATTAGACGAAGAGGTACAGCAATAGTTGACACACCAAACGGTATATTAGTGGCTTCTCATCACAAAACATGGTTGTTGCCAGGTGGTGGTGCTAATAAAGGAGAGAGCAGAGAAAAAGCGGCAATAAGGGAGCTTAGAGAAGAAACTGGACTAAAGGCAACCAAAGTAACATTTTTGTTTGAATATAATGAACCTGATGACGGAAGAAAAATACGTAATTTACACAAGGTCTTTCTAATTGAAGCTAAAGGAACACCAAAACCAAATCATCATGATGTACATCATCTAGCTTATTGGATGCCAGATTCAGGAATACAGTTAAGCAGAACTACCAAAACAATTGTTGATAAGTATATTAATGAAGTCAAAAAGTAAAAAGTATAAAATAGAAAATTACTACTTGCTTAAGATTTTTCTATTTAATAAACCTTTAAAGTAAGAAACATTTAACAAACCAATAATAAATGTAATAATACTAAATAGTAAAAGGGTGAATATTATAGTTAAGAGAGCTAATTGTAATAATTTGTCTAATGCAGTGATTAATAATAGCACCTCTGAAAATAGGGATAATATAGAGAATATGGATGTCAACATAAACAATATCGCAGTACTTTTAAAATTACTTCCTTCTTTCAGAATTTCTAATCCTATTAGTGGGGAGATTGTAGCTAATATTCCTGTAGCAGCAATTAAAGAAGGAGACAAAGCGGAAATATTAAGCAGTCCTAGTATGGCTGATATATAAACTAGTGTAAAACTTGAACTGAATAAATAAATAAGCAAATTAGCTGTAATTATTCTTTGTTTTTTAGAAAAATAATTGTATATGATGATTAACATTGTAATTATAGTAATTGCAAAAGGTATGTCTTCCCATAACGATTTTGAAGCAAGAGCGGAAAACTCCATTCCAACAATCACAAAGACAATTAGGAGTAGAAGTATGACTATGCAAAATATTAGCTTATAATAGTTTTTTAATATTTTATTTGATCTCATATGTAGTCCCTTTTTATTATAAACTAATTTTTAATGTTTTAAAACTAGTTTAGAAAATATAAATCACCATTAATTAAAAACAAAGATGATTGGGGCATTAATTGTACTTTGGTATTACTTACTCCACACAGAACAGGTATCAAAAACGTTACAGGATGTCCTCCATAATTCTGAACTGCGGCCTTAACAGATACGGCGATACCCAGAGACATAGAGCTATTTTGTTCCAAATTTTGTAAGTCATTGCAAAAGTAAATGTCTGTTCCTTGCTCGCAAGTAAAAGATTCAGGATAGCCACTGTTCATTGGTAAGCCAACATAAGACCATGTTGCTAACCAATTATTAATATTTGCTCCTTTTTTAAATACACTTACATTTACAATGTTTATTGAGGTAGAAGAAGGTATTTTGTTTTCTAAAATACCGAGGTTTTGATTAACATTGTTTTCGCATGCTTGTATAATACTTTGATTATAAGATACCTGAGAGTTCACGATATTTGAGTTTGTGTTTGTTGAAATAACTGAATTTATATTTGTAATAATAGAATAGTGTAGTAACAAATATACTAAAATTCCTCCTATAATAAGACCAAATATAAAGACTAGTAAACTTTTTGCCATACTATTACTTTGCATACACATCTTATAAATTTTTTGTTTATTACAATTTTAAATGGTTTTAAATTTTAATGGAGCTATATTTTAAATGGTGTTTTCTTAGCACTGTTAAGATGACAAAAACAACAGCCCCGAATCCACCAATCCATCCGAACAAATCAATTTTTATAGAACTTATTAGCAGCAAGTATGTTATAAGTGTTATACCACCAACATATAATAAGCCACTCCAAGCGGATTTAGAAGCATACACAACCCCGATTGCAATTTCAAATAGCATCATAAGAAATGAAATTTCAAAACTAGATGTCTTCAGAAACGAAAAGTTAAAGCCTTGTATATTGCTTAATGCTGAAAAAATTATAGAAAATGTTACTGCAAACAAAGGGTGAGCAAATCCCTCTTTGAAAGAATCTTTGTTACCATCCATGTATTAACTTCTTTCCGAATAAATATTTATTCATTTCCATTTTTCTGAAATTTTGATGTCCAAAATCTTTGAGTTATATATAACCCCCACTATTAATTGCTCCCATCGGGATTTGAACCCGAGTCTCAGGCTCCGGAAGCCCACATTCTGTCCAAGCTATACTATGGGAGCTTGACAGCAATCATACCACGGCAATAATTAAAGTCCTTCATGTGCAAAGAGTGCGTGCACATAGTGCATAGGCAATCCAATGCTGAAACTTATCGGAGAGACGCCGCTGCCCACAGACCTGGGCGGCTGGACATACATGGTGTTCCGCGACAGCGCCGATGGCAGGCAGCACACCATGATGGTATACAGGAAACCGAGCGACATAAAGGCGCATCCCAATGGCGTGCTAGTCAGAGTGCATTCCTCGTGCGCGACCAGCGAGCTCTTCCATGCGAACAACTGCGAATGCAGGGAGGAGCTCGACGAGGCCATGCGCAGGATAAGGAGGGAAGGCAGGGGCGTGCTCGTGTATCTCGACCAGGAAGGCGCCGGAAACGGCATAGAGGCCAAGATCAAGGCCTACGCCAAGGCGTTTAGGTGGGATGGCGGCAATGTCGTGCCTGCCAAGGACCAGAAGACCGGCGCAGACCTGAGCATCTATTCGGCTTACGAGAAGCTCGGCTACAAGAAGGAGCAGAGGTCCTACGCTGCCCCTGCTGCTATGCTGAAATACATAGGCGTGAAATCTGTAAGGCTGCTCACCAACAATCCAAGCAAGATCGAAGGGCTGGAAAAGGCAGGCATACCTACAAAGGCGGTCAACATACACATATCGCCAAAGAACAAGATCGTTGCCGAACACCTTGCCGCCAAGGCCCAGCAGCTCGGGCACAACATAAACGGCAGGCATCTGAAGGTGAAGTGACGCCCCCTCCGTCTCCCCTCGTAAATTAAGGAACCCGCCTTCGATAAAGTTATATTTTAGCGAGAATAAAACATTTAGATTTATCTAATATAATAGATATTTGAGGCTTATGGTAGAAAGAGCTAAAAAGAAAGTAGATAGTTACACTAAAAATTCCCAAATTCTCACAATATTTTTTATTTTAGCCATAATCTCGATTTCTTTAAGAATATACTCATATTCTGTATATGTTTTACAAATTATTTTCTCTTTAATATTTTTAGTGATTGCAATATGCCTATTCTACAAATTTTTAAAAGGGATTACCACTGAAAAGCTCAAATTTAGATTCAAAGTTATTTTACTAGTGTTATTATCCTCTTTTATTATAGCCGCTTCTTCAATCGGTATAAACTCATCTCAACAAGTTATAGATATTTGTGGAGATTTAGTTATTGCTAGCACCATAAGCATACTGATAGGACTAGAATTTTACAAAGACTCTAAAAACTACATTCTAAATATTAAAACAAAAGACAAAGAAAAACTCAAAGAAGAAATAGATATGGCATTTTTCCCTATTGTATATACTGTTATTGCTTTGTTTTTCATAGTTAGTGCTTTAATGTATTCAGCTTATCCAGGAGACATAATGTTAATGGATTTATCAATTATGCTTATGCTACTAGGTATATCTGCGCCAATAGAGCTACTTTATGAACGCCTACTAGTAAAAATGACTTATTTCAAAAAGATTAAAGCAAAGGTGTAAAAATAGTAACTAAAATGAAACAGTATTTAGGCTCAATCTTCGTAGCTATAGCGATTATATTATTCGTTGCATCTGACATAGTTTATACTAACTATTACCATAAAGCAGTATCAAGCGTTTCTAACTTTGGCTCATTGTTCACCGGCATATTTTGGTTCTTTATCGGTATAATAGCAGGAGCTATATTCTTTGCGATAGGGTTAATATGGGTTTATCCCAAAGGAGCTAAATGGTTAGCAGAAAGAGGTAAATGAACGTATAAGTGATTATATGGAAAAGGAAGACAAGGAACTATTAGAAAAAATAGATAAAATCGGAAATATTTTAATCGAAAATCAAAAGATTTCAATAAAAAATATCGGGGTCAACACATTTCTACTTACTACTGCTATACTTTTATCTGTTAGTTCTATTTCCATATCTATAATAAAAGGAATAACGATGTTTTATATTTATGTTTTAGTTATTATTTCCATAGCTGCTAGTGGTATAATAAGTTATTTACATTTAATCCTGCTGAATAAAAACCTAAAACAAAAAAAGAAAAATGCTAATCTTCCTCCATCAAACCCTGTATAAAATTGTAAAGAAGAGATAATTTTCTTTCAAGCATTCATCGTCTTTATATCACGCAGGAAAACCAAATAAGTGTTCAAACCTTTTTATAAGGGTTCCTTACTTGAAGTTAAACGCCCCCTCCGGGATTTGGACCCGGGTTTCAAGCTCCGCAAGCTCGCGTTCTGTCCAAGCTATACTAAGGGGGCACAGTAAAGCAATATCTGATAACTATTTATATATCAGTGTCGTTTGCTTATTAAAACCGCGCACTTATCATCGGTTTGAGCGATGTTAGCGTGTTCCACACCTATTTAACAATCTTGATACCTGCCATTGTCGCGTTTGTGATAACGCTGATCGCGACAAAGTTTATCATCGGCTACATGCGCGAGGCAGGAATAACGATAACCGACCACAACAAGGCCGACAAAAGGAAGCTGCCCAGCGGTGGCGGCATAGCAGTCGCGTTCGGCTTCACCATAGGCCTGCTTGCATATATATTCGGTAGCAGCTTCAATCTCTATTCGCCAGTGGTGCATCTGTACGAGCTGTTCGCTGTTCTTACTGCAGTGCTGCTGATAACTGTAAGCGGGTTCCTTGACGAGCTGGTGTTCAGGGGCGATGTGCAGAAGCTCACTGTCACAAAGGACAGGAAGGACACGAAGAGGGGCCTGAGGCAGTGGCAGAGGCCATTGCTCACGCTGGTAGGGGCGCTTCCATTCATGGCGATCAATGCAGGCGTGTCTACGATAGAGCTGCCGTTCATAGGCCAGGTGTCGTTCGGGCTCTTCTATCCGTTGCTGATAATACCGCTTGCCGTCATATTCGTATCAAACTCATTCAACCTGCTCGGCGGCTTCGACGGAATAGCGAGCGGCAGCGCGCTGGTCCTCAGCGGGGCCATGCTGCTCTACGGCATACTGTTCAGCAGCTACATAGGCGCGCTTCTGTCAGGCGTGCTCTTCGCCACAGTGCTCGCGTTTTTCCTCTTCAACGTCTATCCTGCGAAGATCATACCTGGCGACAGCTTTACTTTTGGCGTGGGCGCAGCCCTCCTTGGCATAATGGTGCTGGGCAACATGGAGGCTTTCGGAGTGATAATATTCCTGCCTTTCTTCGTGGAGTTCTTCCTGCATTTGCGCAAGAAGTTCAAGGTCACAGACCTGGGCAAGCTGCAGCCTGACGGCACGTTGGCGTCACAGTACGGAAAGAAGGTCTACAGCTGGACGCACCTTATCATGAACATGAAGCGCTGCAAGGAATGGGAAGTGTCGCTCTACATGTGGTTGATAGAAATAGGGTTCGTGGCACTGGCCTTCGGGCTAAAGTTCCTTAATCTCTTATAAGCCCGGCTTTTGATTGTGCTTGGTCATGGCTGAACTTTGGCCCTGATCACGTCGACTGTAGGTCGCCTGAACGGCCTGGCTTTGCGCCTTACCGCTGCGCGTTTTTTGGTCGGGTTTCCGTAAACCAGCACGCGCCCGCCATTTGTGCCTATAAGCTCTAAATCCGAGTGCCTGATGAGCGCCTTCCTGCCAGCATAATTGGCATAGAGCCTCGCCTCTCCTACCATGTCCTTGACGGTCTCCTCGATCTCCCTCTCAAGGCACGCGACCGCATTCTCGTTTATGCGCTCTGCACCTGCCTTCTTGAGGAATTCCTCGACGTCGTAGAGACTAAATCCTCTCTGTTTCAAATTACCTGCCCCCCAAAATGTGAAGATTAGCACCCAAGAGTGCAGAGTAGTTATTAAAGGTAAGGCTTTTAAATTAAGCTACGTGCCGCGGAGTAGCGGCATTCATGCAAATGCAAATCTGTCGTCGATATAATGATAAGGTTTGGGTTCCATCTTTCCATAGCTGGCGGCGTGTCCAACTCCGCGATGGAGGCATGCTCAAAGCATTACGGTGCCTTCCAGCTCTTCACCGCCAGCTCCAGGTCGTGGGAGCAGAAGCCAATAGGCAAGGGCGATGCCGAGACCTTCAGGGACTACGTCGCAGAATGCGGCACCGAGCCCTATGCGCATATACCCTACCTGTGCAATCCGGCCTCGTCCAACCTGCCTGTGCTCAGGAAAAGCAGGTCCATGCTCGTAAAGAACTTGGAGAACTGCGCCATGCTCGTAGTGAAGAGCCTGGTAATACACCTCGGCTCGCACCTCGGGAAAGGCACAGATTACGGCATAGCCATGGCTGTTGAATCCATAGGCAGCGCTCTCGACTCGGTGGGCGGCGTCGGCATACTGCTGGAGAACACGTCTGGCTACACCAACAGCATTGGCTCGAAGTTCGGCGAGATCGCCGAAATAATAGACGGCGTGGGCTCGCGGCGCCTAGGCCTCTGCCTGGATACGTGCCATGCATTCGCAGCCGGCTACGAGCTGCGCACGCCTGAAGGCATAAGCTCAATGGTAAAAGAGATTGAAAGCGGGATAGGCCTCGACAGGCTGGGCCTTGTGCACCTGAACGACGCTAAGTTCGAGAAGGGCAGCAGGCTAGACAGGCACTGGCACATAGGCAAGGGATTCATAGGAGAGAAGGGCTTCGAGGCGCTTTTCTCCAATGAAGCATTCAGGCACGGGAGCTTCGTGATGGAAACACCTATAAACGCGCAAGGCGGCGAGGCAAGCAATACAAAGGCGCTTCTCAAGATCCTTGCCAAGGTGCATCTGACTGCTAATCAGATGGCAGCAAAGATCGCGTAGAGCGCCACGGCCCCTATTGCGACAAGCGCATTGTCGTCAACGCGCGTTTCGATGCTTTCCAAGAATGCAAGCGCGAGCGCGGCCGGCAGTGCATACCACCCTATCAGCGGCACGCCAAGTGCTCCAACCACTGCGAAGAATGCGAGAGAGCCCGCAAGGCTCTTGTTCTTCGAATATGGTAGCTTTATCCTGCCGAAAAATGTGCCAGTGAGCGTAGCTGCAGCGTCGCCTAAAAACAGCGCCACGAATGCGAACTCCAAATAGCTGTTCTGGTATATGAAAGATGCGACAAGAAGCGCCCCGAACGCCAGCAGCGCTGCGCCCTTCCCATATATTACATCGGGTTTCTCCAGCCTTCCAAGCAACTTAGCCACTGGGCCGCCTTTGTAATGATTCAGGGCGGCATTCAGCATATAGAGTACCAACATGCCGGCCAGGAGCACATACCGTGCGGTCGTCTGCCCAGTAAAATAGAACAGCGCTATCACGACTACGCCGATGACTGCATGGACTATGTCCCTCCTGCGCTCAACGCGATGATCGGCCTTGCGCTTTTGCCTTTTCTCATATGCCGACGCCACAATCCATCCGGCCAGGCCGCCTATCGCAACAGCTCCGATGAAAATGTCGAAAAACCCGGCATATGTGAAGAACACGAACGCTATTACAAGTGCCGTCATGCCGAGCGTGAACTTGAAGAGGCTGCTCCTGTAGTAGCATGCGAGCAGGGCCGAGAGCGCTGCCACTGATACTCCAAGCGCATACATCGGAAGCTGCACGCCATACCCCATCTAATCCCATGTCGTATCATATGAAATATATGATCCAGGCGGCTGCGAAGAAGCCTGCCGCTATTATCAGCGGCACAAGCATCTTCATCGATGCCACCATCGAATCCAGCGCTGTGACAACCTTTTCGCGCTGGTTCGAGCCCCATACGCTGAACCTCTCCATCACGCCGTGCATGTAGAAAGGCCTTGCAGGCTCCATGCCCGCTAGCGCCTTCTCTATCGCTGCGTCTACGAACGGAGCCAGCTTCTTGAAGCTGGTAGTCCTCCCAAGCACGTTGCTGGCCACGCTGCCAAGCGAGTTCACGTAATGCGTGTCTGTAGTCAGCACCTCCGCCTCAAGCCCGTGCCTCTTGCGCACGTGCTTTATGATCTCGTCCCTGAGCTGCGGCAGCATGTTGTTGGCGTTGAACTGCAGTATGGCGTACTTGCATCTCCCTATCGAGAAAATGGCGGCATTCAGCGCTCCTGGAGCTATGTCGGTAGAGCCAGCAAGCGAGTGCATCTCCACGGCAGCTGCGCCGAACGAGAGCCCTGCCGACCTGTGCTCCACCACGAGCGACCTTGCGGCGCTGACATACTCGTCAAGCCTGCGCGACGGGAACCTTATGGTGGCAAGCTCATCCTTTGATGCAGATTCGTACCTGGAATTGTGCATGTCTATCAGCACCGGGTTCTCGAAGTGCTTCTCGAGCGTCTTCCTTATTACAGCAGCAGCCTCGGGCGTTATGTCTTCGGTTATCTTCGGCGCCCTTGTGAGCAGGGTAAGCCCTACGTTCCCGAATGCGATGGCCGTTATGTTCGAATCGCCGTACCTGCTGCGCAGCAGGACCGCGCCCTTTCCTGTCGGAGACGCGCCATTCAGGCCCTCCTCAAACGAGCGCCTCACTACTGCGTATTGGTCGTTCGATATGGCGTTGTAGTCATCGTTTACCGCTGTGTGCATCACGAAGGTCGGAGCCTTTGTAAGTGCGTTGCCGCGCCTTTCCAGCATGTACGGGAAGTTGCTGCTGCCCAGCGTGCCGACAGGGCCGTAATGTATGTCAGGCACAAAGAACGTGCCCAGGATCTTGCCAGCCCTGCTCTTCATCACTATAGTGTGCGTGTCGATCGGTATGCGCATGCCGACCTGGGCTCCACCGCTCCTGGCCGGAGTGGTGACGTTTATGTTGAAGAGCCAGTTCTGCAGCATCTGCGTGAATGCGTCTATGCCGCTGTAGCCAAGGCTCTTGCGCAGCGGCGAGTCTACCAGGTAGAGCACCAGGTATGTCATGATAAGGAAAACAAAGACGCCAGCATAAAGCTTGATGAGCAGTGGCCCCAGCGGGCTCAGCGTCACGAACGTGAACCTGCTTGATGGTATGAAGAACAGGACATTAAGCGTGGGCTGCGCAACCGACAATAGCGCCGCTGCCTTGCCCCTGTGGAGCAGCATCTTGTTGACGAAGATCCACCAGCTGAACAGGCTTGCATCGCCGAGCAGTATTATTATCACGCTTATGTAGTAAAGGTGCGTCAGGGCATACACGGTGCCGCTGAGCACCAGGAACACGGAGTACGAGACCGTGGCTACAAGCGTGGCAAAAAGGATGTATTTCAGCCCTACGTACCGGCGCGCAGACTTTGCTATCAGCACGGTGAGGATCGCTGGCAGCACTATGGCAAGAAGGCCGGTCAGCACCCCGCCTATCAGGATGTGCGGGAAGTGCGTGGCTGCCATGCTGTAATTCGAGAGCAGAACGTCGAACGTGCCTGCCACCAGGCCTACTGCTACAAGCAGCGCGAGGAGCCAGGCGCTGTTCGGCAAATGCCTGGAGAACAGGCCTACGTGCCTCAGCGAACCGCTGTAGCTCTTGTAAGCCATGAGAACACTGCCTACCTGCCGTACCTCCTCTTCCTTCTTGAGAACTCGGAGATCGCCCTGCCGAGGTCCCTCTCGGAGAAGTCGGGCCAGTACTTCTTCGTGAAGTATAGCTCTGAATAGGACGACTGCCAGGGCATGAAGCCGGACAGCCTGAGCTCGCCGGACGTCCTTATTATCAGGTCGGGCTCTGGAACTGCGGCAGTGCGCAGCTGGCTGCGCAGCAGCGCCTCGGTTATGCGCCTCTGCTTTTCGCGCAGCGCATTATAGACGAGGATCTTGGCCGCATGCAGTATGTCTTCCCTGCCTCCGTACGCTATGAGCAGGTTTATCGTGAAGTCCTTGTACCTCTTCGTCTTCGATTCAAGCGACCTTAGGGCCCTGCTGACGTTCTGTGGCAGAAGCTCCATGTTTCCGAAGATCTTGACGCGCGCGCCGTTCTTGGCGAGAAGGCCGAGCACATTCCTGTCGTGCGCCGTCTTTATGTAGAGCCTGTACAGCACGCTGAGCTCCGCCCTGTTCCTGCCATTCAGGTTTTCAGTAGATAGCGCCCACACCGTGAACGTCTTCACGCCGAGCTTCTTCAGCCATATGCCGAAGTCTATGGCCTTCTTGATGCCGAGGCCGTACCCGCTTAGCAGCGTCATCCTATGGTTTCTGGCCCAGCGCCTGTTGCCATCAGGTATGAGCGCGACGTTCTCCGGTATGTTCTCAATTTCCCTACGCATGTTACCGCATCGAATGCACTGAACGTGCAAAACAGCGTCTAACTACGCCGTGTACCTCTGGTTACCCTGTCATCAATCAGCATTAAATATCTGCATTTGTTATTACTTATATTAATGGGAATTATTAAATATTGCTAACCCTAGCCAAGCCCGTCCGGTGCCAGAATGGACCTTTTCGACCTCTACAAAATAAGCGACATCTCCGAGATAAAGGGGAACGACGAGGCCGTGAGGCAGCTGTCCGATTTTGCCATAGAGGTACAGGCAAAACGCGCCCAGATGCCCCCTCTCGTTTATGGGCCGCCGGGCACAGGCAAGACTGCAGCTGTCCATGCGCTTGCGGCCCGCCACAACTGGAACCTGATAGAGCTCAACGCCAGCGACTACCGGGACAGCGCCACGGTGAAGCGCATACTGATATCTTCTGCGACCTCGTCGTCGCTGTTCGGCACGAGGAACGTCATACTTCTGGATGAGATAGACGAGCTCAGCGCAAGGTTTGACAGCGGTGCGCAGGCTGCAGTATCATCGTTGATCGAACAGTCGCGCAACCCCATAATATTCATAGCCAACGACAGGTGGAGCAGGTCGATCTCGTTCCTCAGGTCGCGCACCATGCCTGTCGCATTCAAGAAGGTTTCCGTGCAGTCGATCGTAGGTGTGCTGGAAAGGCTCTCAGACGCGCACGGCATGGGCGTGCAGCGCGACGTCCTATACGAAATAGCTGCCCGGACCGACGGCGACGTCAGGAGCGCCATAAACGACATGTACGCAGTGGCGAGCGCGCAGCAGAAAACGATAGAGGTCATAGGCATGCGCGACAAGAAGCACGATGCCTTCGCGACGCTTGACCATATTTTCATGGCCAACACGCTTGCGGCTTCTCTGCGCGCCGCATCATCGGTCGGCCTGGAGCCCGAGATGCTCGTTAACTATCTGGAGGAGAACGTGCCGCGTCGTTATGCAAACAGCGCCGACCTGTCAAGGGCGATGTCCAGCATAGCCGACGCGTCGAAGTACCTTAACCGCGCCAACCGCTCCCACTACTACACGTACTGGCGGTATGCGAACGTGCTCATGTCGGGCGGCGTCTCGCTGGCAAAGGACAACTATCCCAGCACGTCCGAGCGCTATGCATTTCCCAGAGTGATCAAGTCGCTTAGCGCATCGAAGGAGGAGCGCAGCACGGGCGTCGCCATAGCGGGCAAGCTGCAGCGCGTCATAAACTCCAACATAAGGGAGATACGCAGGACCGACATGGCGCTGCTGGCGCACATGGCGCGCCTCTCGCAGCAGTCAGGCATGGACATAGAGGCTGTGCACGACTTCTTCATGCAGAAATACGGCCTTACGCCCAAGGAAATCTCGTGGATGGAAGCTAACTACGCGTGACTCCGAGCTTGCTGAGTAGAAGTCCGACAAGCTCCCTGTCATGCTCCTTGCTCGTCCTTATGCTTGCGGCCTCGTTGTGGCCTCCGCCGCTGTCTATGTAGCTGGCTTCTGTTTTCATCTCCTCTATGATCTTCCCTATGCCTATCGCGGGCGCCATGGCCTTGCTGATCCTTATCGAGGCTGAGCCGTTGCTGTGCACGATCGTTATCGTTTTGTCGCCGCTTCTCTTCTCGAATTCGTCCTGCAGGCCAGAGCAGTACTTGCCCTTGGTGACATGCTGCATGCCCAGGTCGAATATGGGCTTGTAGTCGACGACGTACACGCTCATGCCCAACATGCCGACGTAATGCTTGGCCGAGTTCACGCCGATGTCCATCGCTTTCGCATACTGCCCCTTCACATCGCGCAGCATGTCGTCGAATTTCTCCTTGCTCTCTAGTATGCCGTCGATGTATTTCGGCGTGATTCTTTGACCTGACGGCGCCTCTGGCCGCACAGTCAGCGCGTCGACTACAACTGCGATGTCGCATGCCTTCGTGTCGCCCTTATCGGCATAGCTGCTGTGGTCGCTTACCAGCGATGCCATCTTAAACACGGCGAAGCTCAGGCCGCTTATCATCTCCGCGAAGCAGGCCGCCACGAAACCTGCCGTTATGTTTGAATCGCCCCCGGCAAGCCACGGGCTGATGTAGTGCCTTGCGCCCTGCGTGTCGAAACCGTTTATCGGATGGTGGTCGATCCACAGGAAATCGTACTTGCCTTTCGCCTCGCCCATGCTCGCCTCGCTCTCCTTGGCGGTGCCGAAGTCTATGATGGTTATGAGCGGGCGCAATGCGCTGGCATACCTGTTCAACAGCAACGTGTCTGAATAAAATGAATCAAGCCCGTATGCCACTCCCGGGTTGATTATCCATATGACGTTATCCAGCGAATAGTGCGTACGTTCCTTCAGGCTCTCCACCGCTTTGTAGAGCGCAAGCGCCCCGTTCCCACCGTCACCATCATTGTGGAACCTTACCAGGACCGGCGCGCCGCTTATCAGCGCCTCAAGGAGCGTCTTGGCTGCATCTTTCAACGCCGGCGCCATCTTCGCCATAACGCCTGCTGCGCCGTTGCTCAGGTACTCTGTGCTCGGCTCGCCTATGGCTATCTTGCTGGCAAGCCGCCGCACCTTATCGCTCCATTCGTTCTTTCCGTTTCCTGTGACGCGCACGTTGAAACTGCCGTCGCCCTGCTCGGCGACTGCAACCTTGTCATACAGCTCGAGCCTCATGTCGCTCCTCAGCTGCATCACGGAGTCAGATACTACAGTATATACGTTGTCGCCGTCACGGCCTCCTAGCTTTATCGCGGTTACTATGCCTTCCATGTCTGCCATGAATATCATATCCTCGAACGTTGCTGCGCCTAGGTGCTGCTGTTCGTCGCATAGGAGATGCAGGTAGTCTTTATGGAGGCGTTTGTTATATAGCTGCAGTAGGTCTCGTTGTGGTGCGAGGCTGCTGCGCTGAGGAACAGGTAGTTCTCGCACGCGTTGAGCAGCGTGCCGCTAAGCCCGGCAGATCCGCACGATTCCGCGACGCTCGCAGGCGTGATTGTGGTGTTCGTGTAGTTCGTGCTTTTCTGCGCCCCGCTTTCCGAGAGGCAAAGGTCGTTGAGCGTGCCGCTTGTATGCGCGCAAAGCTGCTGGTTGCCTGTCCTCGCCGCGATCTGGTAGTAGCACATCGCGAGGTCGGTGGAGTTGAGCGTAGCAAGAGGGTTGGCCTCAAGGTAACTCAGCGAGTCCACGCTGCTTGAGTTGGCCGCCTGTACCTGCATGAGCACATACAATGGGGTGCCATTCGAAGAATCAGGGAGCATGCTGCAGTATGTGGCGTTGAGCGTGTCGAGCGCCCTGTTGTAGTAGTATGTGTCCTGGCAGTATGCGATTTCCGTCGAATTCGGTATGTCGCTGCAATACGATACGTTGTCAAAACCGTGCTCCTGCTCTAGGTCGTATATGCAAGTGGACTTGTACGTGGAATTGCCCAATGCCAGGCATTCGCTGAAGCTGCCGGAGTACTGTGCGGCATCGGTCGCGCATAAGGCTGCATCGGCCTGCGTCATGCCTGCGGCATAGCATGCGCTTGCATTGCCTTCCCGCTCGGCAAGGCCGAGCGCGCACGTGCTTCTCTGCTGCTCAATGCCTACTAAGCCGCATATCGTGGCGTTCTCCGTGGAGTTGGCCAGCTGCGCATAGCATGCGTTCCTTTGCGCCGGCAGGAGTATGCGCCCGCATCCCTGCAGCGGGGTCACGGCCAGTGCGTCAAGCACGGACAGCACCAGCGCCGCGACCAGCAGCACGCCTATGCCTATTAATGTTATGAGCACGCGGTCCCTGTGCGACAGCACCATGCGCTCCCTCCGTACCGCATTGCCTTGAGCTTCCTTTTCCTCGGCCTTTCGCCTAAACCACGCCATAGATGTCAGCTCTGCCTAATGACGAACGCTCTGGAACAGATTGTCGCCGATTCGGGCCTTCAATCCCTTCCATCCTACTGCCTAACCTATCTTCGCATTCAATTTATTAATCGTTCTGGTAATACTTTAATACCTGCATGAGAAAAGGGTAGCGATAGCATGCGCAAGAAAATAGTGTACATAGGACTGCTGCTCATGGCACTATCTGTTGCGCTCTTTGTTTCAGTATCATCATCGTCGTTGAACGTGCCGCACGGCCAGCAGCTTGTCGAGAACATGACAATACCCGTGCTAGGTTACAAGGCAATGCCGATAACGGCCAACGGTACATCCGCAATCGAGTTCTATACGGCATCGAGCAGCGCATCAAACGTGTTCCTGTTCAACCAGAGCGCTTTCACTGCATGGAACAGCAGCATGCCAAGCCAGCCGTACAACGGCCTGAAGCTTGCCGAGTCGCTGGAAGGCATGGGCGCTATGGTCATATACGGCGGGACGCCTGCCGCGCTCGTGCCCCCGACGCTATCGTATCCCCCGGCATATATCAGCAACGCGCTTAACGAGAGCACCGGCGTGGTGCCTGCAGGGGCGTATTATGCGGTCATAGAGAATATGAACGGCACGCTCGTGAATGCAAACCCGATAAACGCGACGTTCGTGTACCTTCCGGCCGTCACTTCCAAGCTGGCCAGCCAGTCTTTTATCAGGTTCAGTGCAGAGGGCATAGCCGCAATACTGCTGTTCGTGGCAGGCATAGTGCTTGCTGTGTACGGCGCCATGCGGCCCAGCCCTGCCCAGGCCGCGAAGGGAGTGCCCACACAGGCAGAAGTAGACGCGCTCTATCATGGCATAAGAAGCGATAGGTATAAGAAGACTGGAGCCCCCAAAACAGGTAAGGATGGGGCGAAGCGGCCAAGGCACGCAAGCCAATGATGATAAACCATGGACGAGCTTGAAGAGCGCATTGCGGGCGAGATCGCACTTTCGGACAGCCCGGGCGGCGTCATGAAGAAGTGGCGCGAGCTGTTCGGGATAACGCAGGCCGACCTTGCCAAGGTGATAAAGATCTCGGCCTCTACGATAAGCGACTACGAGAGCAACCGCAGGCTCAGCCCCGGCGTCGGCGTCATAAAGCGCTTCGTGACGGCGCTCTTCAGCATAGACGACAGCAGGGGCAGCGCGGTGAGGCAGAGCCTCGAGAAGTTCTCAGGAGGGAACAAGGATGCCGAGCCGCCATACAAGATCCACGATTTCACAACGCCTATAAGCGCCATGGACTTCACGCGCATAATAGAGGGCAAGGTAGTGGCGAATCCCTCAACAATGGACTCCATAAAGCTTTTCGGCTACACCGAGCTCGACAGCATACGCGTCATACTGGAGATGCAACTGTCAGAGTATCCCAAGCTTTTCGGCTCGACGACCGAGCGCGTGTTCATATTCGAGCACGTGTCGACTGGAAGGTCGCCTATGGTGGTGATACGCGTCGCGCCGATAAAGCCCAAGGTCGTGCTCATACACAATCTGACCAACGTGGACAAGCTTGCGGTGAAGATCGCGCAGATAGAAAACATCCCATTGCTCACCACGAAGCTCCCTCTAGAAGAGATGGTGAACAGGCTTAGCAAGATATGATCGAATGGCCGTATTGCTCTTGGGCTTATTACGACTGTGTAATCAGCCCCAGACATCGGCTTTTATCTCCGCCTTAGGCACGTTCAGCTGCACGAGCGCGTCCTTCAGCGCATTGACGAAAGGCAGCGGCCCGCATATGTAACTCACGCGTTCCAGCACATCCGGGGCATGCTTCTTTATCATGTCGGCTCCTATGTGGCCGGTCTCGCCCTGCCAACCGTCTCCCGGTTGCGGCCTCGTGACAGTGACTGCGAGCTTTATGTTAAGGTCTTTCGCTAGCTGGAAGAGCTCCTCCTTGAGGAGTATCTCTGTTGGGAACTTCACGCTGTAGAGCAGCACCGCGTCTGCCGTGGTGCCCAGGCGCTTAAGGTGGCGTATCATTGACATGAACGGCGCAAGGCCGGTGCCGCCTGCAATAAAGAGGACTTTCTTGTCAACTCCCGGAACGAACTTGAACTGTCCGTGCGGGCCCACAACGTTGTACCTGTCTCCCGGCTTGGTCTCCATGAAGTGCGAAACGTGCCCGCCGTGCTCCTTTACCACGAAGAACTCGAGCTCGGGCGCGTTAGGCTCAGACGCTATGGAAAAGGCCCTGCCTACGCACTCCTTTCCGCTAGCATCTATGCCATATATCATGGCGAACATGCCGGCATCGAAGTTCAATGCGCTGCCGTCAACCGCCTTCATCCGCACAAGCTGGACCTCCGGCGTCGCGCTCTCTGAAAGCGTTATTTCATATAGCTTCTTTGTTACCGGATACGCAACATCTGGCATATAATCACGGGTTATTTGAATGCACTCGAATTAATTTAAAGCTTGGTGCGTGCTTGAATCTCTCCAATGAAGGCGACCACGGCATTTGCGGTCTCCTCAGCGCCTAAGAAATGCGGCGTGTGGCCGCCGCCATCTATTATTTTGATGCGGCTGTTGCCTATGCCTTTGGCGAAGACGTCCGCGAAACGCCTGTCTATCGTTTTGTCGTCAGCACCCCATATGATGAGCGTGGGGGCGTTTATCCTTGATAATATGTTGCTCGTGAGCTGGTCCGTCGTTGCGTTTTCCCCTGCTATGCTCCTCATCACATACTCCCTGTTGTCGTTCGTCATGATGAGCTTTTTGATCATATCATCGCGCCGTGCCTCGATGTCGCCATTGCTCAGCAGCTCGTCGAACTGCTCCTCCAGCCCAGCCGCATCCTCAAGTATGAGCGCCTTTATCTCGTAAAGCGAGGCATAGTAAGCGGCTACCCAGCCGCCATAAGAATTGCCCATTATGCACGCATCGCCGTAATGCGTGGCCTCAAGGAATCCCCTAAGCGCATCAACCTGCACCTTTACCGTGTACTCTATCCTTGGGGCATCTGATTCCCCATGGCCGAGAAGGTCGAGAAGCGTCACGTCGTAATCTTCTGGCATGAACCCCACAAACCTCTCCCATGCCCTTGTCGTGCCTCCCAGCCCGTGAATCAGCAACAGCTTAGGGCCGTTGCCTGCGTGGCGGAGCGAATGCAGCATACCTATGCTGGTATTGACGTCCTGCCTGGTAAAATCCTTTGAATAGTCCATCGCATCACTTGCCGTAGAAGAAGTGAACGGGTCTGCCTGCCGCAGCCTCCGCCGCCTCCTGGACAGACTCGCTGAACGTCGGGTGCGGGTGTATTGTTGAGGCTATGTCTTCCACGGTGGCTCCCATCTCTATGGCCAGCGACGCCTCTGCAATCATGGCGTTGGCATCAGGCGAGACTATCTCAACTCCTTTCACGATCCCGTCCCCATCGTATGCGATTTTCACGAACCCTGCAGTTTCGTCGAACGCTATCGCCCTGCCGAGGGCAGTGAGCGGGAACTTCTTGACCGTTATGCCATTGCCTTCCTCGATGCTGCCTGCTATTGCGATTTCAGGATCGGAGAATATGACTGCAGGTACGACTCTGTTGTCGTACGAGACCTGCATTCCTGCCGCGGCCTCCGCCGCAACTACACCCTGCCTCATCGCCTTGTGGGCCAGCATCGGTTCGCCGATGACGTCTCCTATGGCAAAAATATTGCCTTCTGCGGTCCTTAGGTGCGCATCCACCCCGACGAAGCCCTTCTGGTCGCGCTCCACCTTGGTGTTGTCAAGGCCTAGGCCGTCAGTATAGGGAACGAGCCCAACTGCCACTACAACAATATCGGAGTTCAGCATTGTACCGTCGCTGAGCTTCACTGCCGCCCCATCGCGGGAGACTGGTGTCACGGCAGTGCGGACATCTATCCCAAGGCTCGCCATCTTCTTCTTTACTACTGCGACCGCCTCCTTGTCGAACCTCGACAGTACATCAGACCTGGCTACTATCGATA
Source organism: Candidatus Marsarchaeota archaeon (assembly GCA_023473665.1). NCBI lineage: Archaea > Thermoproteati > Thermoproteota > Candidatus Martarchaeota archaeon. The sequence continues at coordinate 243,057 of JAMCYM010000003.1, forward strand.
CCTTGGTGCCAAGTTTCGCATAAAGCATGCCTATCTCGACAGATACGTATCCTGCGCCGATTATCGTCATGCTCTTCGGAACGTAGTCGAGCATAAGCGCCTGCTTGTAATCCAGAACGGTTTTGCCGTCGAACTCGAAGCCCTTCATAGGTGCGGGCACCGAGCCCGTCGCTATTATCGCGCTCTTGAAGTCCAGCTCTATGCCGGTGCTCAGCTGCAGCTTGCTGTTCGACAGGAATGTTGCGGTGCCCTTGAACACGTCTATCTGGTTCATCTTGCACAGGTACGCTACGCCATCCTCGAGCTTCTTTGACACCGCCATGCGCCACTCGTACATCTTCTTCGCGTCGAGCGTCACATTATCAGCATGGATGCCGAACTTCTCAGAGTTCTTGGCCTCGTAGAATATGTCTGATATGTGTATCAGTGTCTTCGAGGGTATGCAGGCATAGTTCAGGCAATGCCCTCCCAGCTTCTCCTTCTCCACCAATGCCACGCTTTTTCCAAGCTCTGCAGCGCGGATTGCTGCGACATAGCCACCCACGCCTCCACCTATTATGGCAATGTCGACGTTCTCCGGGAGTTCACCCATTACCATGCGAGCACCACAATCAAAGCATCTCCAGGAAGTCTGGATCCTCTATGTACTTCTTGAAGGCGTTGCCCATCCTGACGGCCTCCGCTCCGTCAACAACCCTGTGGTCGAACGTCAGCGTGAAAGGCAGTATCCTTCCGGCCTTCACTATGCCATTTTCCACAACGGGCCAATCGCGCACAACGGTCACGCCCAGTATAGCCACGTCAGGGTAGTTTATCATGGGCACTGCAAGGAATCCGCCGCCCAGGCTGCCAACATTCGTTATGGTGAAGCTGCTGTCGCGCATCTCGTCCAGCGTTATGCTCTGGTCGGTGACCTTCCTGTGCAGCTCTGCTATCTCGTTGGCGAGCTCAAGTATGCTCTTCTTGTCCGCGTCCTTCACCACCACGACCTTCAGCCCGTCAGGTCCCTCAGCTGCGAGGCCTATGTTGTAATACTTCTTCACTATTATCTCCAGCTTGTCGCGGTCGTAGCTCGCATTGAAATGAGGATTCTCCTTGAGCGCCTCGACTGTCGCCTTGATTATGAACGGCAGGTAGGAGAGCTTGACGCCGAACTGCTCCAGCATCTTGCCCTTTTCTTTCTGCATCACGTCAAAGAGGGCATTAGCGTCTGCGATGTCCATATGCGATGCTCTTGGTATGGTCCATGACGCCTCCATGTTCTTCGCAATCGCCTTGCGCGTCTGGGTCAGCGGCACGCGCTCCACAGTCTCGCCGTGCTGCTCCTCCAGCACTTCGGAGAACTTGGGCGTAGCGGCTGCCTGCTGCGGTGCGGCGCTAGACTTGGAAGCGAACGCCCTTACATCGTTCTCGAGTATGCGCCCGTGTGGGCCTGTGCCAGGCACCACATTTATGTCTATTCCGAGCTGCTCCGCCAGCCTGCGCACGGACGGCGCGGCTTCTGCCTCCTTTGCTGCCGGTTTGGCTTGCGTTGCTGTTGTTGCTGCCTGCGGTTTCTGCGACTGCTGCTGGGCCTGGCCAGGCTTAGCAGCCACGCCTTTGAGTTCCTCAGCTGTGCCTATAATAGCTATGGTGTCGCCGACATTCACGTCAGTGCCCTCCTTCGCCACCACCTTTACCATGCCGCTGCCAGGCGCCGGGACGTCGACTACTGCCTTGTCGGTCTCCACCTTGACTATTGGCTGGTCTTCTTTCACCATTTCGCCGTCCTTGACGAGCCACTTCTGTATATGACCCTCTGTTATTCCTTCTCCAACATCAACGAATTTCAGCTCCTTCATTGGAACACCTACATCGACAGCAGCTTGTCTATTGCATTGCCTATCCTGGTCTCGTTCGGCAGGTAATATTGTTCATAGCCGGGGAATGGATAAGGGAAGCTTGGGGCCGCGACCCTCATTATCGGTGCATCCAGATCGTACATGGCCTTCTCGGCTATCCTTGCCGATACCTCTGCGCCCACCCCGAAGCTCGTCGGCGCCTCGTGCACGATGAGCACCCTTCCAGTCTTCTTAGCGCCTTCGAGAACCGTCTTCTCGTCGAGCGGGTTTATCGTCCTAAGGTCTATGACCTGCGCCGACACCTTCTTCTTCTCCACCACATCGTTTACCAGGCTAGCCATCGTGCCATAAGTTATTATCGTCACGTCATCGCCCTCTTTGAGAATGCTTGCTTTTCCTATCGGCACCTCGTACATCGCATCGGGCACCTCCTGCTTGAAGAGCCTGTATAGCTTCGTCGGCTCCAGGAACAGCACCGGATCGTTGAGATGCGCGGCAGCTATGAAAAGCCCCTTGGCGTCGTAAGGCGTGGATGGCTCGACGACTATTATGCCTCCCGGATGCGCGAAGAATGCCTCGGGACTCTCAGAATGGTGCTCCAGCGTGCGCACCCCTCCGCTTACCGGGGTCCTTATGATCATAGGCAGGCTCATCGCAGAGCGCGTCCTGCTCCTGTACCTTGCGGCATGGTTGACCAGCTGGCTGAATGACAGGTACATGAAGCCCGCGAACTGCAGCTCCGGCACCGGGTGCATGCCTGCCAGCGCCATCCCTATGGCAGTTCCGACTATGCCCGATTCTGCTAGAGGCGTGTCTATGACCCTGTCTGCGCCGTACTTGTCGAAGAGTCCATCGGTGACCCTGAACACCCCACCGTCCTTGCCTATGTCCTCACCGAGAAGCACCATGTCCTGATTTTCCTGCATGCAGAGGTCCATTGCGCTGTTAAGCGCGCCTATCATATTAGTGTTCATGCGATCGCTTCAACCCTGCCAGAAGCCTGCGCTTATGGCCTCGTCCTCCTCGCCCTTGAGCACATCAGGCATGAAGCTGTAAACGTTCTCGAACATGCTCCTGGGGTCGGGCTTGAACTGCTCTGCCTTCTCCACTGCCTCGTCTATGAGCTTCAGCTGCTCGTCCTGCATCTTGCCTTCCATGCTGTCGTTCCAGAGCCTCTTGCCCTCTAGATATTTCCTGACGCGCGCGATCGGATCCTTCGCCTTCCATGCTTCGACATCAGCGTCAGGCCTGTACTTCGTCGGGTCGTCGGCCGTCGTGTGCATGCTCATCCTGTACGTCACAGCCTCTATGAGCGTCGGCCCTGTCGCGGTGTCGCTTATCGCGTCGCTCGTGGCCTTGTACATGGCAATTACGTCATTGCCATCCACTTGCATGCATTTTATGCCTGCGGCGATGCCCTTCTGCGCGAGCGTCTGTGCCGCCGACTGCTTCGACCTGGGCACCGATATGGCCCACTGGTTGTTCTCTATGATAATGACAAGCGGCAGCTTGAAGACGCCAGCGAAGTTTATGCTCTCGTAGAAGTCGCCCTCTGACGTGCCGCCGTCGCCGACGTACGCTATCGTAGCAGATCCGGTCTTCCTGTACTTCTGCGCGTACGCCATCCCAACGCTGTGCGGCAGCTGCGTGCTCACAGGCACCGCCACCGGCAGGCCGTTCACGCTCTTCGGCACCGCATTCCCCTCCTCGAAGCCTCGCCAGTAAACGAAGAAATCCTCGAGCGGCAGCCCTCTCACAAGATAAACTGCATGCTGCCTGAAGTTCGGCACAAAGATGTCGTTCTGGCGCATAGCCGATGCGCTGCCCACCTGGACGGCCTCCTCGCCTATCAGCGGTGCATACGTTACAGCCCTCCCCTGCCTCTGCAAGCTGAGCGTCTTCGCGTCAAGGGCCCTTGCGAAGCTCATCTTCCTGTACATGTCCAGTATCTTGTCGTCAGTGAGTTCCTTGGGCATCAGGCTGGCGTCTATAGCGCCGCTCTCATCCATTACCTGCATGTAACTTATAGAACCGTTGTAGACCTCCTTCAGCATCACATCGCCAGATTTCCGTATATCTCTGCAATCTTATTTTAATGTTTCCGCAACGCGAAGGAATATATGGTGCTACCTTTTGTTAAGTACCATTTGGCATGCCCGCTAAGTTTCCTGGCCGATGCACAAAAGAATTATAAATGGAGTTGCAGCCAATTAGAGGTGTATGGTCGATTTTCAGAAGGTTGATGCCACGCTGCTCGAGCGCATCTGCTCAGACGCAAAGCTCACTCTGGACGACTCAGAAAAGGAGAGGTTCGTCACCGAGATGTCGGAGATACTCGCGGCATTCAGGTCGATAGGCGAAGCCGAAACGGAGGGCGTGCGGCCGGCCTATCACCCCACTGCGGTAGAGAATGTCTGGCGTGACGATGCCCCGGCAAGGAAAAGAAAGATTGACATAAAGAAAAACACAGATGCGCTGGAAGGCGGCTATATAGTGGGTCCAAAACTAGTATGACAAGGCGGTTCTATTAATAGACGTAAAGACATTTCTGGAGGACGTCAGGGCGGGTCGTGTCGACCTTGAGGACTTTGCGGCAAAAGTCAAGGAAAGCGCCAAATCTATACAGGAAATATATTCTCCTTTCATAACGATAAATCCCTCATTTGGCATGCAGCGTAAAAGCGGCGGCGCTTTATCCTATCTCCCTGTCTCTGTGAAGGACTGCATATGCACAGAGGGGCTCAGGACCACTGCAGGCTCGAGGATTCTCGACAGTTACGTGCCTACCTATGATGCGACTGCGGTATCAAAGGCCAAGGCCGCCGGCGGATTGATACTTGGGAAGACGGCACAGGATGAATTCGGGTTTGGTACGTTCTCAGACACATGCGCGTATTCAGTGCCAAAGAACCCTCTAGATCCCGAAAGGACCTGCGGGGGCAGCAGCGGTGGTGCAGGATGCCTGACCGCAGCGGCAGACTTCCCGCACATAGCGATAGCAGAATCTACAGGCGGCAGCATAACTGCACCGGCAGCGTTCACCGGCACAGTCGGGCTGACCCCTACCTACGGGCGCGTATCCAGGTATGGCCTTATAGACTATTCCAACAGCATGGACAAGATCGGAGTGATAGCAAGGGAGGTGTACGACTCTGCGCTGATGCTCTCCGTGCTATCAGGCCATGATCCTCTAGACTCGACGAGTCACAAGGCCGGACCTGAGGACTTTACACGGCACGTAGGCAAGAGCATAAAGGGGATCAAGATAGGAATCCCAAAGGAATACTTTGAAGGCGTGGACGGAAAGATCTCAAAGCCTGTGTACGACGCGATACATAAGCTCGAAGCAATTGGCGCCGAGCTGGTCGACGTAAGCCTTCCGTACACGAGGTACGCGATTTCCGCATATTACATAATAGCGATGGGCGAAGCCTCGACAAACCTGGCAAGGTACTGCGGGATGCGATATGGAGCCCATGACGAAATAGCTGGCGAGTTCTCTGAATATTTCTCGAAAATACGTTCGAAGGGCTTCGGCGAAGAAGCCAAGCGCAGGATAATACTCGGAACGTACGTGCGCGCGGCCGGTTTCAGGGATGCATATTACACCAAGGCGCTGAAGGTCCGCGCCCTACTTATACGGGAATTCAAGGAGGCATTCTCAAAAATCGACACGCTTGCAACGCCCTCAATGCCTATATTGCCGCCGAGGTTCGACGAGATAAGCGCTATGTCGCCCCTCGAGAAGTACAACATGGACAAGATGACGACCGCGCCTAACCTGTGCGGCTTCCCGACGATATCTGTGCCCGCCGGCAAGGTCGACGGGCTTCCTGTCGGCATGCAGCTGATTGCCGATCATTTCCAGGAGGGCAGGCTTATAAGCGCCGCCTCGGCGCTGGAAGGTGGTTATGATTAGGGTAATGATAGGGCTGGAGGTGCACTGCCAGCTCAATACCGAGAGCAAGCTCTTCTGCCAGTGCGAGGCATACCTCAGCGATGCAAAGCCCAACGAATCGACATGCGAGGTCTGCCTTGGCTATCCAGGGGCCAAGCCGGTGCTGAACAAGAGGGCCGTGGACCACGTGATAAGCATTGGCCTCGCCCTTGGCTGTGCGATAAACAGCGAGACATACTTCTCAAGGAAGACATACTTCTACCCTGACATGCCGAAGAACTTCCAGATAACGCAGTACGAGGTTCCTATAGCTATGGGCGGCAAGATTGACGTGAACGGCTCGGCAATAAGGATACGCCGCGTGCACCTCGAGGAGGATCCGGCAAGGATAATATACGCGAACGGTAACCTCGAGACCACGAGCTACGTCTTGGTGGACTACAACAGGGCAGGCGTTCCATTGGCCGAGATAGTGACAGAGCCCGACATCAAGAGCCCGAGAGAGGCGCGCGCTTTCCTAGACAAGCTGTCTACGATTCTGGACTACCTGAAGGTCTACGACCAGGCGAGGGGCGCATCAATAAGAGTGGACGCCAACATATCGATAGAAGGGGGCGAACGCGCTGAGATAAAGAATATTACTGGCTTCGAGAGCGTCGAGAAGGCACTGAACTACGAGATAGTCAGGCAGCAGAACCTGCTCAGGTTGGGCAGGAAGATAGAACGCGAGACCAGGCACTTCGACGAGATAGCTAAGACAACAAGCCCCCTAAGGAAGAAGGAGTTCGAAGAGGATTACGGCTACATATTCGATCCGGACCTGCCGGTCCTTGGCCTGTCAGAGGAGTGGATTGCAGGCATAAGGGGCAGCATGCCCGAGCTGCCTGACAGCATGGTGGAAAGGCTGGCAAGGGATTACAGCATAAGCAGGTACGATGCGAAGGTGATAGTCTACACCGGCAGCGACTTCGCAGCATTCTTTGAGGAAACGTGCAGGTTGCACGGCAAGCCACTCGCCGTATCAAGGTGGATGACGAACTACCTGCTCAAGAGCCTGAACTGGAGATCCGAGCGCATATCGCAATCTAAGGTGAGGCCGGACACGTTTGCCGAGCTCCTCGGCCTGATGGACAGGGGCAGCATAGGCGAGAGATACGCTAAGGAGCTGATAAAGGAATACGTCGATACAGGTGCAAGCCCCTCAGAGCTGGCAAGGAGCGCAGGGGAGCCGCTTACGCCTGAAGAGCTGGAGAGAACTGTTAAAAATGTGGTAAGCGAGAATTCCACGGCGGCGGCCGAGCTGCGGGAAGGCAAAGAGGCGGCTATGCAGTACCTGATAGGGCTCGTGCTGAGCAAGACGAAGAAACGGGGAGACCCGAGGGAGATAGCAAAATTGATAAGAAATGCGCTGGGAATGCCTCTGTAGCTCAGTAGGTAGAGCGACTGGCTGTTAACCAGTAGGTCGTAGGTTCGAGTCCTACCGGAGGCGTAATGGTGTATGTATGGTAGAAAGCAATGGCTGGAAGAGGAGCTGCATGCTCGCAGACATAGGCAAAGGCATGCATGGCAAGAGCGTGACCGTCATGGGCTTCCTAAGGGAGGTGCGTGACGTGGGCAAGCTCAAGTTCGCGTTGCTTGCAGACGTGAGCGGCACCGTTCAGCTAACCCTGAGGAGCGACACGAAGCCCTTCGATGAAATCGGCGATCTTGCCAAGGAATCGACAATCGGGATAAAGGGCACTGTCAACGAAAACGAAAAGGTCTCCTCCGGCATTGAGATAATCCCGGAAGAGATCGTAGTGTTCAGCAGGGCCGAACCGAAGCTGCCGATACAGGTATACGGAAAGACCGATGCGCTGCTCGACACGCGGCTTGACTGGCGGTTCCTAGACATTAGGAAGCAGAAGAACGCGCTGGTATTCAAGGTGCAGACCATGGTAGAGGCCGCGATGAGGGAGTACTGGCTCAAGAACGGCTTCGTCGAGATACATTCGCCTAAGCTCATGGGCTCTCCGAGCGAGAGCGGAGCCGAATTGTTCCCTGTTGTGTATTTCGACAGGACGGCGTTCCTTGCACAGTCGCCGCAGTTCTACAAGCAGATGGCGATGTGCGCAGGCCTGGACCGCGTGTTTGAGATCGGGCCTGTTTTCAGGGCCAACCCCTCTAACACCACCAGGCATGACACTGAGTATACGTCTGTCGACATGGAGATGTCGTGGATAGAGTCTCATGAGGACGTAATGCGCTTCGAGGAGGGATGGCTCGCGCACGTGATGGAAAAGGTAAGGGAAAGGCACGGCGCCGAAATAAAGAAACTGTACGGCGTGGACATTGTGGTGCCTGGGCTTCCGTTCCCGAGGATGACGTTCAGGGAAGCGAAGGCGTTCCTGAAAGAAAAGGGAATTGCTGTCGCAAACGACGACCTCGTACCTGAGGAGGAGCGAACGCTGGGCGCCATGGCCAAGGAGAAATATGGTAGCGAGTTCATCTTCATCACGGAATACCCGTGGAGCGCCAAGCCTTTCTACCACATGAGGAAGGAGAGCGACCCCAGCGTCACGAAAGGCTTCGACCTCCTTTTCAAGGGTCTTGAGGTTACCACCGGCGCCCAGAGGGAGCACAGGCACGACGTGCTCATTGGGCAGGCCAAGGAGAAGGGTCTAGGCGAGGAGAACATAAAGTTCTATACCGACTTCTTCAGGTTCGGTGCGCCGCCGCACGGCGGCTTCGGCTTCGGGCTCACCAGGCTGCTGATGCAGCTGCTAGGCGTCGATAACGTGCGCGAGGTGACTTTCGCTTTCAGGGACATCAAGCGCTTGTTCCCGTAGATTGCGCTTCCTTTCCCTTCGGGCCGTTGCAATGCACCGCGCTTCGCAATCACGAGCTCGTTTGTGCAGAAACAGAATCAATATAAGATTTGGCGCAGCTACCTCTAGAGTGGTCCAATGTCATACTTGCATGTATCCGCGGCGCAGAAGGCCGTCGGCAAGGAGGTAAAGCTACGCGGCTGGGTGCACAGGAAGCGCGAGAGCGGGGGCATAGCTTTCATAGTGCTCAGGGATCTCACCGGCATAATGCAGGTGGCTGTAAAGAAGGGCAGCGTAGGCGAAGCATCGTGGAAGGCAGCCACAGAGGCCAGCGTTGAATCGAGCATTGAGATATCGGGCACGGTAAAGGCCGACGAGCGCGCGCCGACAGGTTTCGAGGTTGAGGCCACTGCCTTCAAGCTCACAAATGCCTCCGAACCATTCCCGATAACAGAATACCAGAGCACTGAGCTGCTCCTCGACAAGCGCCACCTCTGGCTGAGAAGCACCAAGATGGTGGGAATAATGCGGCTGCGCTCTATCATCTTCAGGTATACGCGCGCGTTCATGGACAAGCACGGCTTCTACGAGGTAACCCCGCCGCTCATAACAAAAGCCGGCGGCGAGACCGGCTCATCGATGTTCGAAATCGATTATTACGGGCAGAAAGCCTACCTGACCGAATCGTCGCAGCTCTATGCCGAGGCGATGATATACTCGCTGGAGAAGGTGTATTCATTCGTGCCGTCCTTCAGGGCCGAGAAATCGAGGACCAACAAGCACCTATCAGAGTACTGGCACCTCGAGCCGGAGATGGCCTATTACAACAACGAGCAGAGCATGAAGCTCCAGGAAAGGCTGGTTAGCTACGTAGCCAACAAGCTCGGCGCTGAGCATGCCGACGAACTGAAGGCGCTTGGCGCAGATGCTGAGGCGCTGCTGAAAATAAAGCCGCCGTTTAAGCGCCTGACCTACGAGAAGATGCTCGACGTCCTGGCCGACAAGGGCAAAAAGCTGAGCTGGGGCGATGACATCGGCGTGGACGAGGAGCGCCTGCTGATGGCCGACGAAGACAAGCCTGTTTTCATAACCTACTGGCCCAGGGAGCTCAAGCCGTTCTACATGCCGGTGAACCCGAAGGACGAGCGCACCGTGCTTTGCGCAGACCTGCAGGCTCCCCACGGCCATGGAGAGATAATAGGCGGCAGCCAGCGCATATGGAAATATGACGAGGCGATGGAGCGCTTCCACGAGGTGGAGAAGGCGAAGGGCGTCAAGTTCAACCTTGACAACTACTCGTGGTACCTTGATCTGCTCAGGTACGGCTCGGTGCCGCACTCAGGCTTCGGGATGGGAATAGAGCGCACTATAAAATGGCTGCTGAACCTGGAGCACATACGCGATGCGATACCATTCCCGCGCATGGTCAACAGGCTTGCGCCTTAATGGAATCATTTCCTGCTCTGCGCTGCAGCGAGCTCTATGAGCGGGCAACCCAAACCAATGAGCTTTATCCCTGCAGTGGTGAGGGCGTACTTCACCCTGATCGGCGCAGTGTCGATTACCTCCCTGTCTACAAAGCCGGCCTTTGCCAAATCCTTGAGCACAGCGGAGAGCGTCTTGGCCGTGAGACCTGACTGCGCAAGCAGCTCGTTGTAGAACATCCCGTCGTGCCTTGGCGCGAGCATGCTTACAACGGCCATGCGCCAGTTAGCTCTCATTATGTGGCCGACCTCGCTAGGGCTGAGCTTCTCGTCGCGCATAATCTTGCTCACTGGGCAGTTTTCCGCAGCCATAAAAGCACCATGCCAATTTCTCATCCTCTATATAAAGGTATTGCCGCTTGCGCCGCTGCAATGCGCTTCCCCTAGGTATACTTGTTTTACCAAAAGCGCTTGCATTCTGGAAATGCTTAAATTCTTTGCTTTTGATGTGGTAAACGGATGAGTCAATGGCTTTCGTAGACCCGCTTGCTGTAATGCTGCTTGTAGCAGGGCTGAGCACGTTGCTGCTCGCGATATACGCATTTATGTTTGCAAGGGGCAAGAAAGGACTTGCTAATCTCGCTGTGCCAATGTTCGTTCTCGGAATGTTCAACTTCATAAGCGGCTTCTTCCTTTCGTTCGCATGGCCCATGCCCGGCGCATACAACATGCTCTTCGGCGATGCGCAGCTTGTCCTCGGCCTGCTGATGCTCATGGGCGGATACATGCTCTACAAGAACATCGACATCAAGATACTGACGATATTCGGGTTCTTCTTCGGCATATATCTTGCCATGCAGGCTGTGGCCATACCTGCTTTCGGCCTCGAGAGCGGCGCCAACTTCCTGCCGGCATTCGGCCTTTACGTGTTCGCTGCGCTATCAGGAATATTCTCGCCATTGGTGTACACGAGTTCAAAGAGCGGCCTGAAGTATGCATACTACTTCCTGTTCGCTCTGCTGATAATAACCACGTTCCTGCTGCTCTTCATAGGCTACACGGCGATATACGAGCACTTGGGCTCTCCACCATAAAGCCGTAAAATACGGCGGGATTGCCGGGGCTAAACGCCTCGGCACCCATTTTTCTTCTTGCTAGTCCAGCATATGCTCGGACATGACTTCAGCTATCTCTTCCTTTGTGGGCATCGGCTGGCTTACCAGCGGGCCTTTCTTTAGCGCCACGTCGAGCGCAGCGTATATCGGCTTGTCGGCCTCGTAGAAGAGCCCTATCGGGAACTTGCTGCTATCGTTGTCGAACTCGAAGGCCTTCTGCATAGCTGCATTGAAATCGTGAGGGTCGTGCCCTTGCTCCTCCAGCTTGTATACCCTTGGCCTGAACCAGTCGTAGGTGTTGAAGTGGTTGAAGCTGACGCACGGGCTCTGCACGTCTATCAGCGCGAAGCCCTTGTGCTTTATGCCGCCCTCTATGAGCTTCGCAAGGTGCATCGGGTCGCCGGAGAAGCCCCTCGCGACATATGTCGCACCTGCGGCCAACGCCACTGCAATCGGGTTTACGGGCCTCTCTATCACGCCGAACGGCGTCGACTTCGTCTTCTGGCCCATCATGCTGGTGGGCGATGCCTGGCCTGTAGTGAGCCCATATATCTCGTTGTTCATGACTATGTAGGTTATGTCTATGTTGCGCCTTATCGCGTGGACGAAGTGCCCCATGCCTATCCCATAGCCGTCGCCATCGCCCCCAGCAACAAGCACGGTAAGCGACTCGTTTGAGAGCTTCACGCCTTCAGCTATCGGCAATGCCCTGCCGTGTATGCCGTGTATGCCATACGTCTTGAGATCGTGCGGCATGCTGGAGCTGCAGCCTATGCCGGAAACCACGACTGTATTGTCGGGGTCGAGCTGCAGGTCTGTCATGGCCTTCAGTATGGCAGAATCCACGCCGTAGTCCCCGCAGCCCGGGCAGAATATCGGCTTGATGTCTGATTTGTAGTTTTGTTGCGTCAGCATATGATCATCTTTTAGCATAACCGAGCACGCCTTCTGCGATCTCGCTGGCGGTTATCGCCTCGCCATCGTACTTCAGCACGCGGTCCTTTATCTCGATGCCGGTGTTCATCTCGATCACCTTCGCGAGCTGCGCTGTCGCGTTGCACTCGACGTCCACAAGCCGCTTGCCGGAAAGCAGCGCCTTTACTTTTCCTGCATCCATCGGCAGCAGGTAAGCGAACGATATCATCCCTGCATTGGCTCCCTGTGCATTGAGCAGCTGCAGCGCCTCTGTCGCGCTCTCAGTGGTCGAGCCGAACGTCACTATGAATATGTCTGCGTTGCTGTTGACAACAAGCGGCATCTCTATTGTGCCGTCGTTGAGCATCGTGTCGAGCTTGTGCATGCGCTTGTCGTGCATCCTCTTCCTGAGCTTGGTATACTCCTCAAGGCCGACCAGCACGTCGCTGATCAGGTTGCCGTACTCGTCGTGCTCGTCGCTTGCGGCCACGAACGCATTGCCCTTCGTGCCTGGTATCGATCTCGGAGATATGCCGTTCTCGGTGAGCGCGTATCTCTTGAACCTGCCATCTTTCGGCGCATCCGTCACAACAAGCCCCCTGTCAACTGTTATCCTACCCTGGTCCATGTCTATGCTCTCCATATGCTCTGACAGGAACAGGTCCATCAGAACTATTACCGGGCACTGGTACTTTTCAGCTAGGTTGAAGGCGTTGGCGCCAACATAAAAGCATTCCTCTATGCTGCGTGGTGCCACGACTATTCTCGGGAATTCACCCTGCGAGGCGTGCATCACGAAAAGCAGGTCGCCCTGCTCCGTCTTTGTTGGAAGGCCTGTGCTTGGCCCGCTCCTCTGCGATTCAACAACGACTATCGGCGCCTCTATCATGCCAGCAAGGCCCAGCGCCTCTACCATGAGCGAGAAGCCGCCGCCGCTGGTGCCGCACATCGCGCGCACTCCCGCGCTCGCCGCGCCTATCGTCATGTTTATGGCTGCTATCTCGTCCTCTGTTTGCTTGAACAGAACGCCGAGATTCTCGTGCTTGGCAAACCATTCGAGTATGCTGCTGGCGGGCGTCATCGGATATGCGGCATAGAACTTGCAGCCCGCTGCATATGCCCCAAGAGCCAGCGCCTCGTTCCCGTCAATGAGGTAGCGCGCCTTCGGCGCGCTCGCGATCTCAATCTTTTTGCCAAGCGCAACATTGGACTCGAAGCCGTAGCCGAGATTGACGGCATCGACATTCGGTTTGACGATATCTGGCTTTAGCCTGAATGCGTTGGCCACGGCCTTGTCTATTACGTCCCTGTCAACGCCGATGAGCTTGCAGACGAAGCCTATCGCCACGCTGTTCCTGTAGATGAAAGAGCCGCCGCTCTGCACCGCCATGTCTGTGAGCGGCATGCTCACTGCCTGTACATCCTGCCTCGCCCTGGCTGCTTCCTCGATGCCCGGCACTTTGCTGTCGTATACTACAATGCCGTTCTTTGCGACGAGGCGCATGTTGCTCTCCAACGAGTCCTTGGTGAGCGCTATGAGCACGTCTATACTGTCGCCGTACGAATAAAGCTTGTCTGGCGAGGCGCGGACCTGCTGCCAGACGTTGCCACCGCGTATGACCGACTGGTAACCCCTGTACGCGAAGACATGGAGCCCGCTGTGCCCGAGCAGCCTTGCAAGGAGCTGCCCTGTAGAATCAATGCCGTCGCCATTCGCACCCCCTATCCTGACAGAAACGCTCTCAGCCATAAGAACACCAAAACCAATACATGCCAGATTGCCACCCAAGCATTTTATTGATTTCGGAATGTCAGGCTGATGCAGCCATTAAATGCCACGGCTTGAATCATTTTTCAACGCCAAGCCGCCAAAGAACGAACGCTGCTTTGTCTGCCGCAGACTCAGCATAAGTGGCGACGGTTGCGCCAGCCCCATGCCCGAGGTTCCTTTCCGTCTTGATAAGCACCAGGCCGTCCCTATTATAATCAAGCATCTTAGCCGCCATTTTCCGTGCGTGCATCGGGTCGACGCGGTCATCGTTCTCTGCAGACATGAACAATATAGGGGGATAGCGCTGGCCCTTCTTCAGGTTATGGTAGGGCGAATACTTGAGCAGGTACTTAAATTCATCCTCCTTTTCAGGGTTCCCATACTCGCTTATCCACAGCTGTCCGCCAGCGAATTTGGGAAACCTTATCATATCAAGAAGCGGCGCTGAGCAGACAACCACCTCGAACAGGTCAGGCCGCTGCACCATGCATGCGGCGACGAGCAGTCCGCCGTTGCTCCCTCCAATAATGGCCAGCCTGTCCTTGCTAGTGTACTTGTTCGCGATCAGAAATTCCGCCGCACAAATAAAGTCATCGAAGGTGTTCTGCTTGTTCTCTAGCATTCCGGCCCTGTGCCATTTCTCCCCGAATTCTCCGCCGCCTCTAATGTTGGCGGAGGCGCAGACGACGCCATGCTCGATAAGCGCCATGTACAACGAACTGAAAACCGGCAGTTCGGGGACTGCAAATCCTCCATAGCCCGTCAATAGCACTGGATTTTTGCCATCTAAGGCAAGCCCTCTTTTGTTTGCGACCGACATAGGTATTTCAGTGCCGTCTCTCGACTTGTACCATACCTGCTTAAGCTCAAAGTCGTCGCTGTCAATGTTAGCCTTGGATCGTTCAAGTTCCTCCAAAGAAGGTTTTCCTATATCAAGCATGTAGTGGGTAGCGGGTTTTATTGTCGATTCGTGTATTAGGAACGCTCTAGTTCCGTCAGGTTCTACAGCCATTCCAGAGACGACCCCGATAGATGGCAACTCAACTTCTTTCAGGTTCTTGCCATCTGCGTCGCAGACAAATATCCTTTCGTTAACATTGTCCAAGTAAATGGCAATAGCCCTGTCGCCAGACACTACAAATTCATCGAGGACGCCATCGCTCTCTTTCAATACCTCTTGCCATCCCTCTACTCCTGGATTGTCAATTTTGAATTTCACAACCCTGCCGTTCGGTGCCTCGTAGTCCGTTAGCATATATATTGAGCCCCCTACGACATCCAGCACTCTTGACTTCGCATCCAACCCTACAACAAAGGGCATTATCCCGGAATCTGAGTCAAGGTCCTTATAATAGATGTCAGTCTTCGACCATCCGGTTGATTTGTATATAAACAAATAGTTCGAGTGCCTCGGCACGTACACATCAACAATGAACGTCTGGATGTCCTTTTCAAAGAGCGGTGTGTCGCTGCCCGAATCAGTTCCGAGCCTGTGGAAGTAGACTCTGTACGCATACTTTCTGTCCACCTCGCTGTTGGGATCGTTTCCCCTAGTATAATAGAAGCCTGATCCGTCTGGCAGCCATGCGGCTTCTAAATATCTGACGTCGCTGATGACATCGGGCATCTTCTTGCCTGAATTCAGGTCCAGCACGTACGTGTCGCCTCTGTCACTGCCTCCCTTAGAGACTGAATATGCTATCTTGCCCCCGTCCCTTGAGATGTACATGCTCTGCAGGGAGAGGGTGCCGTCCTCGCTGAATGTGTTAGGATCAAGAGCCAGCCTTTCTTTACCCTCAAGGCCGTCTCTATAATAAATAGCAGCGAATTTCTGCCCGGGCCTTTTTCTGGTCTGGAAATATCGATATCTGGCCCGCCCATCGCCGAGCTTGTACGGCCTGAAGACTCCAAAAAAATCTATATCTGTCAATTCAAGTATCCTGTCCCTTATTCTGTCTCTGAGCGGCAGCCCGCTGAGGAGATTCATGGCGCGCTTGTCCTGCCCATCCACGAATTCCTTAGTTCTTGCGCTACCGGCGTCCTCTAGCCACCTATACTCATCAGTTATTTTTATTCCATGAAGCGTTTCTGTAACGCCGCCATCATCAGCCATCGGACCACTAAGTAATATGAGTGGACCCTGCGGGATTTGCACCCGCGACCCCCTCGTTGCGAACGAGGTGCTCTGCTACTGAGCCAAGGGCCCGGTTCTAACTTTGGTATATGAAGCGCGAGCGTATTTATTACTTGCTTGCATCGTACTCAACAAGCCGTTCCGACTAAGGTCAAACCTTTTATACTTATCCTTTGAAGGTTAAACTATGTCCGACACGTCTGGAATTGGGAAATTGAGAACAGCTATGCTGCTGTACCTGATCGGGTCTATACTCGGCATTGTTGGCTACATCTACGGGGTTTCGCAGGCGTTGGGCGGCGGCGCAGTTCCGGTCACATCTAACTTTGCTGCGCTCATACCCTATCTGGCAATTTTTATAATCGGCCTTGTGCTTGCAATACTTGCGGTCTTTTACATGAGGTCCGGGTTCTCTATCCTGGCGCGCAGCAACAGCAACTACAAGCTGGGCGCTACGGGCGCGCTCCTTGACCTAATCGGCATCATACTAGTTGTGCTTGCAGTGATTGTCATATTCGTCTCTCTTCTGTCGCTTTCGTCTGCATCGCCCAGCAGCGGCCTCAGCGCAGTGGGAGTAGGCATAGGCGGCAGCTTGGCTGCCCTGGCGCTGTTCGGCATAGGCGGACTGCTTGCCTTCATCGGCACAATACTGCTGGTGGTAGGGTTCTACCGAATCGGCTCGGATTCCAACAGCGGAATAGTGAAGGCCGGAGCAATACTCTACCTGCTGATACCGTTCATAGGCGTGATACTGCTGTACATAGGGCTGAAGGACGCACAGCGCGGTACGCCAAGTTCTGGTCAGGGCGCAGCAGGCCAGTAAATGCAGCGTTAAGGCAGGAACCGGCATGTGATCGAAAATGGCATCCTCCAAATCTGGCAGCGCCCGCGGCGCAGCACCGGCTCGCCCGGTTCCAGGTATAGACAAGCTTCGCTTAGGCACATTGCTGGGCATCATAGCCAGCTTAGTCATAATAGCTGCGGCCGCCATGCTCTATATCAGCGCCATCGCTTCTACTGTGTTTTTGGGTCTTGCAAGCATCAACGCAACGACAGGCACCACGTCGGGTATCGCATCAAGCTCGCCGTCAGGCATTTCTGCTATATGGGTCTTCATCCCATTCTTCGCCACCCTCGCGATAGGGCTGATATTGTGGGCGGCGGCGCTGCTTGAGCTGCGCACCGGGTTTAGGGCCCTTGCCTCTAAGGACCGCAGATACCGTCTCGGCCACATCGGGGCGCTGATTGGTATCATAGGATTTGTCCTTACACTTGTGTTCGCGGCACTGCTCCTGCCCATATCCACATACCCGCCAGCTTACGTCGGTCAGTTTATGGCAATCGGGTTTATTTGCATAGTCGTCGGACTTATTATCGGCGCCATAGGCCTGCTGGCCGAGCTACTCACGCTCTACAGGCTGGGCTCGCAGTACAACAACTCAATGGTCGAGGTGGGCGCCATACTCTCGATCTTCATAGGGCTCATAGGGCTGATCATCCTGTACATGGGGCTTGACGACCTGGCCAAGTGAGTTTCTAGTCTAATCCCGGTAACGCGTTTTCTCTTCTGCATGCTCTACCCTAACATGCCGATTATCTGCTCTGTGGTCCTGAGCCTGCCTATCCGCGGGAATATGAACTTCAGCGTTGCGTTGTGCTCCTCTTCCGTGGTTGCTGACATAGCGTCGACAGCGAACACCTGGTTGTAGCCGTGCTGGTAGGCCTCCCTCGCAGTGGTCTCAACGCCTATGTTCGTCGATATGCCGCACAGTACAATCGTGTCTATGCCCCTGCGCCTGAGCTGCAGGTCAAGCTCCGTGCCGTGGAATGCGCCCCACTGCCTCTTGGTTATTACTATGTCGCCCTGCACTGGCTTTATCTCGTCCATGAAGTCGGCCCAATCAGCGGGCCTCTCGCCCTGCCACTGCATCTTCTGGTCAGCTATGGGTGAGAGCGTATCCTTGCCGTCGATGCTTGTAACATGCACCAGGAACACTGGCGCTCTGGCCTCCCTGAACTTGCTGACGAGCTTCGCTACGTTCGCCACAACCTCATTTGCGCTGTGCGGTGCAAGCTGCCTTGCCATACCTGCTATTCCCTTCTGTATATCTATCACGACAAGCGCGGTCTTATTCCTATCGAGAGTGTCTGCCATCAAATCACACTCTTAATCGCACAGAAAAATATTTACGCGGCGCGCTGGAAGCGCAGTAGTGCCTGTTTTAAAATACTGCGGTGCAATACATTAAGCGTGACACTATGGCAGGTGGAAAAGGGCATGATAAGAAGCTCGCAGCACTTCTCTCCAGGATTGTAGCTGACATACGCCCTTCCGAGTCCGAAATAGCAGCTGCCAGCAGGTACTCGAACGAGCTGATGGGCAGGCTGAGGCGCGTCCTGCCAAAAGACGTCGAGATAATACTCGCGGGCTCTGTTGCGCGCGGCACGCAGATACGCGGCGCGTCTGACATAGACATATTCCTGCTCTTCCCGAAGGGCGTGCAGGAGCGCACCATGGAAGCAGAGGCGCTCAGGGTCGCAAAGAAGATCGTGTCAAGGAAGGACGGCGAAAGCTACGAGATAAACTATGCGGAGCATCCCTACCTCAAGCTCATAAACAGAAAACTTGGATTCACTGCCGACATAGTGCCGGCATTCAAGATACGCGACGCGGGCGACATGGGCACATCGGTGGACCGCACGCAGCTCCACAACGAGTTCGTGAAGGCGCACCTGGGCGTGCGCCAGCTCGATGACGTAAGGCTGCTCAAGCATTTCCTTGACAGCCACAGGATATACGGCGCCGAGGCGCGCGTCTCTGGTTTCTCCGGCTATCTCTGCGAGCTTCTCATATATCATTACGGTTCATTCATTGCCGCAATAGAGAAGCTCTCCGCCCTGAAGCTCCCTCTCGTGATACGCATACTGGGCAACAAGGAGGTCACTGACAGCAGAGAAGTCGAGGCTGCGCTCAAGCGCTTTGGCTCGCGGTTCATAGTCATAGACCCGACGGACAGCAACAGGAATGTCGCGGCCAATGTCTCAATCGAGTCTCTCTCCAGGCTGGTGATGGCGTCTAGGATGCTGCTGCGCAGCCCTTCCGTCAAATCATTCTATGGACCGAAGATTGCAGATATCGCTTCTCGTGCATGGCTCTCGCAGCTCATCAAGAGCTATGGCTTCGACGTCCACACGATAGCTGTAAAGCTGCCGAGCATATCAGAAGACACGCTCTGGCCGCAGCTCAAGCGCCTTGCCGGGTCGATTTCCGGAAGGATGGAGAGCGAGGGCTTCAAGCCGTTGCTTTCACTGCAGTACATGGACGGCAACGAAGCGATAATGTCGTTCGTCACTAACAGGACGGAAATGAATGCGAGGGTGGTGGAAGGCCCACCAGTCGGCATGGCCGAGGGTGCAGAGCTTTTCTACAAGAAGCACAAGCACGGATCAAATGTCTCGATCGAGGGCGAGCGCCTCTTCTCGCTGGAGAGCGCCCAGTTTCCAAATGCTCATGAACTGCTGTCTCGTCTCCTAACAGATAGTAAGTTCGGCTTCCCGTCGCACATAGGCAAGAAGCACGCGCCGAGGCGCGCGTCTCTGGTTTCTCCGGCTATCTCTGCGAGCTTCTCATATATCATTACGGTTCATTCATTGCCGCAATAGAGAAGCTCTCCGCCCTGAAGCTCCCTCTCGTGATACGCATACTGGGCAACAAGGAGGTCACTGACAGCAGAGAAGTCGAGGCTGCGCTCAAGCGCTTTGGCTCGCGGTTCATAGTCATAGACCCGACGGACAGCAACAGGAATGTCGCGGCCAATGTCTCAATCGAGTCTCTCTCCAGGCTGGTGATGGCGTCTAGGATGCTGCTGCGCAGCCCTTCCGTCAAATCATTCTATGGACCGAAGATTGCAGATATCGCTTCTCGTGCATGGCTCTCGCAGCTCATCAAGAGCTATGGCTTCGACGTCCACACGATAGCTGTAAAGCTGCCGAGCATATCAGAAGACACGCTCTGGCCGCAGCTCAAGCGCCTTGCCGGGTCGATTTCCGGAAGGATGGAGAGCGAGGGCTTCAAGCCGTTGCTTTCACTGCAGTACATGGACGGCAACGAAGCGATAATGTCGTTCGTCACTAACAGGACGGAAATGAATGCGAGGGTGGTGGAAGGCCCACCAGTCGGCATGGCCGAGGGTGCAGAGCTTTTCTACAAGAAGCACAAGCACGGATCAAATGTCTCGATCGAGGGCGAGCGCCTCTTCTCGCTGGAGAGCGCCCAGTTTCCAAATGCTCATGAACTGCTGTCTCGTCTCCTAACAGATAGTAAGTTCGGCTTCCCGTCGCACATAGGCAAGAAGCACGCGCACCTCTTTATCGGCGCACTGCCGGAGAGATACGCTAAGATGCTGCGCCTCGCGTACGAGATAAAGATGAACGTATAAGTCAGAGCTTGTACCTGTTGCCGCTCCTTGCCATGCCTGCAAGCGCTCTGATTTTGTCGTGTGATTTCAGCTTCGGGGCCGTTGCCTTCTTTCCCGAAGCCCTTAGAGTTATGTAACGTTTGACAAGTTCATACTCGCTCCGCTCCTCAATCTCATAAATTTCGCTGGCCAGTCCATCCATCGACAATCCGCAGTAGTCGAGGGCCTCAGAGATTATGTTCTCCCTTATTTTCTCTGCATGGTATTTCCTTGCAGCTAGCCTCACGACAAGCCTCTTCAGGCTCAACCTTGTGATTACGGCAATGTCGCACTTTATGCCGAGATCCGGAGCCAGATGGCCTACCACTACGGCAAGCCCTTTCGCCGCGCCTATGCGCCTCTTCACTGCGCTGGCGAGCCTTTTCATGTCAACTTCCTTGGAGCCGTGCCACGTTTTGCCTGTATAGAGCCCAAGCTCCCTTGCAACATCGTTTATCTCTATGACCGAAGGATTTTCTATGTGCAGGGCAAGCGTCCTTGCGAATGTGCTCTTGCCCGTGCCGGGCGTGCCTGTAACCACGACCACAAGCCTGCTGCCATTACTTCGAGGCAAAGGTCATCACTCCGTCGAGCAGGCCGTTGACCTCGTCGCGCGCCGCATCTATCGTCACTATTGCGTTCGGCTGCAGATTCACCCTTATCACGTAGTTCTTTGCGTTCGTGCTGAAAAGCCATTCGCCTATGTTGTAGTTCCTGTACGTGCGGCTGAAGTCCGCCACGACAGTCGACGCGGCCACGAGCTTCTGCACCAGAGACAGCACTGAGTTGTCGACGCTGCTTATGTAGAACACCTCGTCGCGCGTCTCGTCCCTGTCCATCGCGTCAGGCTTTATCATTGGCACGCTGTTCTGCTTGGCCTGCAGCGAGATGTTCTGGCCGAGCTGCTTGGTTATGGAATCGCACTTCAGCGCATCACTCTCGAAGCTCTTGCGCTCCTCTGGCATGCTGTCTATGGTCTCAGAGACGTAGTTGTCTATGTCCTCGCGTATGTTGTCAATGGTCGTATTGAGGTTGGCCGTGCCGGAATACCTGCCAGGACTGGCAAGGAGGCCGCGCAGCGACATGTTGTATTTCTGCTTCACTGTGGGCTCTACCGAGTCTATGAGAATCCCGGCAGGCTCGCTCCAGTTGTCAGGCATCAAGACACCGTTATTTATAGCCAAGCTCATATTAAAAAACTTGCTTAGGTGAGGCATTGGAAGACGATGCGCAGGTTAGGAAGCGCATAGAGAAGGACCTTGCGCTGTTCGAAGAGTCGGTGCGCGGCATCAAAGCGCAGCCGGGCGGCCAGGCCAAGGTGCTAGAGCTCGCGAAGATGTACGCCTCTGACTCAAGGAGCTTCCTGGACAAGGGAGACCTATACACATCGTTTTCAGCAATAGCATACGCCCACGGGCTCATAGACGCGCTAAAGGCTATGGAGGGGATTGAATGACATACAAAGAGGGCAAGGCGGTAATACGCTACCACTCCAAGGCTTTCATCAACCCGCACGCAAGGTTCACGCGCGACATCGGCACGGCTCTGGCCGTGCGATTATTGCCAAATCATTACTCTGTGCTAGACCCTACCGCTGCAACAGGCATACGCGGCATGCGCTACGCGCTCGAAGCACGTGCCGGAAGTGCCACCTTCCTGGAGATAAACAAATCTGCTTACAAGGACCTGAAGCTGAACGTCAAGGGCATGCCGCGCGGCGTTGATGCTAGGGCACTGAACACAAGCGTTCAGGAATTTGCCAATACATCGCATGAAAGGTTCGACCTCATAGACCTGGATCCGTTCGGGAGCGCAGCCCCTTACATACACGACATGCTCAAACTTGCAAAGGACCACACGGCATTCTTCGTCACTGCCACCGATACTGCAGTCCTTTGCGGCGCCCACGCCAAGGCGTGCGTTCGCATGTACGACGCTTTGCCTATGCACAATGTACTGTCGCACGAGACCGGCCTCCGTATACTAATAGGATATGTGGCGCGCACAGCCGCACAGTATGATCTCGGCATAGACGTGGAGCTCGCGTTCACCTACATGCATTACATGCGGGCTATGTTGGTGCTCAGGCACGGAGCGAAGAGCGTCGATGCTACCGCTAAGGAAATAGGCTACGCATACTATTGCAGGAAATGCTGCAACGCCTTCTATGTGAAGGGGCGCGTTCCGGAGAAGCAGATGTGCGGCTTCTGCGGTGCGGAAGTCGAGGGTGCAGGGCCTCTCTGGCTGGGCGCGCTGAGAAGCACAGCCGCATCGAAGGCGCTTATTGAGTATACAACTGACGAAGGCATTCCGGCTCCGGACCGGAAGTTCGCGTCCATGATGGCCAGCGAACCTGACGTGCCGCTTTACTACAGCCTGCCATATATCACCAAGAGCATGGGCATCCCGTCGGTGCCGATAGGCGCAGTGATAGACGAGCTAAGGCGGGCCGGCACTATCGCGGCGAGGACAAGCCTCGAGGCTAACTGCATAAAGACTGCTGCTGGCATAGAAGCGGTGCGCGATGCCGTGAAGCGCGCCTCTTCCAGGCGCTGATGGCCCAAAACTACCAATATAAAAATCTTGTCCTTGCAAGTTTTCGGGCTTGTCGCCGTAATCCCGCAATTCCGCTTTTCTTTGTTTTGCGCGTATTAGCGGAATTGTAAGTTATAAATAGGTGGAAAATCAAAATCCCTAACAAGGGTGAAAGGGTGAGTGGGGGACAAAATGGCGAAAAGCGGAGAGGCAGGGGTTAGAGTAAGCGGCATTGGTGCCGCTGCGAGAGGGGCAAAACACAGCTGCGCAATATGCGGGAGGCAGCTAGGCAAGACGGAAGTGAAATTCGTCTTGCCATCGAGGGCTCTGAGCAAGTCCAGCATGAACTTATCGGAGAGGCTGGCATGCGTGGAGTGCTACGCGATGATGGCGAGAAAGAGCCGCGTGAGAGCGCCGGCAGTGCAGAGACAGAGCTTTATACGCCGCATAGCAGTAGGCAGCAGCATAGCCCAAAGCATAGTGCAGGGCGCCAAATAATACCGGAAGGCCGCATTCGTAGAGGGTTCGCTCGCTCCTAAGAACTCCACCTTATTTGTGCCGTACTGCCCGCATAGCAGGAATGCGCAGCTCACGCACGCCCTTGCATGACGTTATAACTTATCGAAAAGTCGAAACGCTCAGCGCTTCCTCGCCGACACGACAACCATGTGGGACTCGTTCTCATAGCCTATCGCGTCCCTGAAGACGTTGGGTTCCATGGCCATTGTGCTGTCTGAATAAGGATCGTTGACGTACAGCGTGTCCTCGTCGTAGCCCTTCACGACAACCCAGTGCGGCGACGCCTCGAGGTACGGATTTATTACGTTCGCATTGACCAGCACGATTGGTATCTTGTTACTGTTTATCGCCTTCTTTATTGAGCTCACGGTCACCTGGCCGTGCTCCTCGCTTATGTGCATTTCCTTCACGTGGTCGCGTATCTCGTTGAACGATGATTTCAACGTATCGAGATTTATCCCCTCATACACAGCGAGCTTCTTCTCGTAGCCCTCGTCCTTCACGTTCGTGCTTATGATCTCGGGCCTTGCGCCGCGCTTGGCCAGCGCGTATGCCAGGCCGTACCTGGAGCCGTGCCAGACGCTGCCGCTCACCGCTTCCTTCCATATGTTGAACTCCTCGTCCCTCTTTGACTTGAAGTTCTTGTTAACATACTTCAATACCATCATGGCGCACGCTGCCGAGCTCGTAAACTCCTCGCTCTGCGCATAGTTCGGTATCTCGAACATCCTTGACTTCTTGAGCTTCGATGAAGCCCTTGCCTTGTTCTTCGCCATGCTTTTCACCTGAACGCAAGTGCAGGGAGGGAGATTTGCTCAATTTTTTTTGAACTCCCGCAGGCCTAAGCCAACGGATCTTGAGTCCGTCGCGTTTGACCAGGCTCCGCCATCCCTGCACGGTACGTTATCTAACATCATATACATAATATTATGCATGCAACGCTGATAACCGCCGGAGATCGCGCCCAGTGAGTGTTGCTCTCTTTTGATATTTATACCTTTCCACGTAAAATTCACGTCGCTTTTTAAGGCTTGCGCCTCTGCTCCGTCGGAAACGCCTACTTTGTTATCTGGTAGCCTTTCACTGTTTCATAGAGCTCACGCGCCTTGGCGTTCTTCTCAAAGTGCTCCCTTATCGGCCTGACCTTCCTCTCGAGCTGCTCCGCTACGTAGGCCTTGAGGTCGGCCGGATGTATGAGCCCCTTCTCATAGTGCCTTACCAGATCGCTGAAATCCTTCAGCTCTATCTGGCCCCCGAACTTCTGTGGCCTGTCTATGGTAATCGGCTCTGACTTGTCTTCCACGATAAGCATGTCGATAAAGTTTATGATCGGGTTCCCTTCTACGATTTTTTCCGGGCAGTATGCCGAGTCTATCTTCCTCTTTATGTCTGCTGCGCTGTCATGCACCAATATGGAGGAGTTTGTGTCTGATTTGGACATCTTGAAGCTCATGAGCCCCTCCTCGTCCTTGCCATTTATGCCCTGCGGCACGCCTCTCAGGCCGAGCAGGTAGGGGTGATGCACGGCCACAGGCACCTTCCAGCCATACCTGTGCGCCACCTCTCTCGCGAGTATGTTGGCCTTCCTCTGGTCGATGCCCAGCTGACAGATGTCTATGTCCATCTGGAATATGTCGGTTACCTGCATGGCAGGATAGTAGAGTTGCGCCACTTCGAGCGCCTCGCCCTCCTTCCTGCCCATTATCGTGATGGCGCGCCTTGCCCTGTCAAGCGATATGGCCTTGCCAACAGTGAGGAACCGGTCCCAGTAAGAGAAGTTGTCCATGAGGTCCTTGGCCCAGACGACTTTCACCTTGTCCATGTCTATGCCTGCGGCCTTCCACACCTCGACAAAGTACTCGCCGGCCTTCCTTATGTGGTCTATATCGCCGCCGAGCTTCTTGTTCACGAAAGCGAAGTAGTCCGCTATGTAGAGGTTGAATCTGATGCCTATGCCAAGCATCTTCTTTACGTTCTTGGCGCGCAGCAGGCCGAAGTGTATGGCCGCGAGGCCGGATGGCTCGAAACCATCATATGCCAGCGGGTGCTCCTTCGTCTCGAAGAGGTGCCGGAGCTCCTCCTCGGTGACTATCTCCTGGGCGAAGCTCTTTATTACCGCTATCTTCCCTTCCGCATCCATTGAACCGCATTATACATGCCAACAAAGCCTTTAAGTCTTCTCTATGGCGCGGTGCCAGCCCTCGCGCGCACTGTCGTCGCTATAAGGTAGCCGGCTGCCACGGCGAGAATGCCCGCGAGTATGAACGCGAACCAGTAGCCTATGTAGAACGAGAGATAGCCTGCCATGAGCGCGCCGGCAAGCGAGCCAAGGCCGGCCATGCCGCTGTATACGCCGAGCTTCCTGCCCCTTTTTTCGTCGCCCAGCGCCTCGAAGAGTATGGTGTTGAACGCTGTGTAAAATAGCGCGTACGCCATGCCTGCAGCAATAGGATAGAGAATGAAGCCGCCGACGAAGTTCGCAGCGCCTCCCAGCACAAGGAATATGACTCCCAGCGCCGCATAGCCTACGCCGCGAACCTCAAGCGATGTCGTCGCAACTCCGAGCTTGTTTCCCCTGCGCTCCGCGAACCTGCCCGAATTGTAGAACGCCATCGTCTGGATTATGTAGCCCATCAGCAGCACAAGCAGCACCTGGAAGTTGTCAAGGCCCTTGAAGCGCAGGCCCGCGGGATATGCCGTGTTGAATATGGTCGCGCTGACGTAGAACGTCAGCGTCGCGGCATACAGCATGTTCAGGTTGGTCTTCGCGGGCATCCTGAGCAGCTTTGACGTTGAGAGCTTTGCGATGAAAGCCCTCGTTCCGTCGATTGTCATTTTCCTCAGGAAGATGAAGCGCGACGTGATGAGATGGCTGTTGAACGCATGCACGCTGCCAAGCAGCGAGCGCCTCTCGAGGAGCCTGGCAGGCTCTTTTATGAGCCCGGTCATCAGCAGGGCAGCCACGGCGAACGGAACCAGCGCGAGTATGAACGCGAACCAGTAGCCTATGTAGAACGAGAGATAGCCTGCCATGAGCGCGCCGGCAAGCGAGCCAAGGCCGGCCATGCCGCTGTATACGCCGAGCTTCCTGCCCCTTTTTTCGTCGCCCAGCGCCTCGAAGAGTATGGTGTTGAACGCTGTGTAAAATAGCGCGTACGCCATGCCTGCAGCAATAGGATAGAGAATGAAGCCGCCGACGAAGTTCGCAGCGCCTCCCAGCACAAGGAATATGACTCCCAGCGCCGCATAGCCTACGCCGCGAACCTCAAGCGATGTCGTCGCAACTCCGAGCTTGTTTCCCCTGCGCTCCGCGAACCTGCCCGAATTGTAGAACGCCATCGTCTGGATTATGTAGCCCATCAGCAGCACAAGCAGCACCTGGAAGTTGTCAAGGCCCTTGAAGCGCAGGCCCGCGGGATATGCCGTGTTGAATATGGTCGCGCTGACGTAGAACGTCAGCGTCGCGGCATACAGCATGTTCAGGTTGGTCTTCGCGGGCATCCTGAGCAGCTTTGACGTTGAGAGCTTTGCGATGAAAGCCCTCGTTCCGTCGATTGTCATTTTCCTCAGGAAGATGAAGCGCGACGTGATGAGATGGCTGTTGAACGCATGCACGCTGCCAAGCAGCGAGCGCCTCTCGAGGAGCCTGGCAGGCTCTTTTATGAGCCCGGTCATCAGCAGGGCAGCCACGGCGAACGGAACCAGCGCGAGCATTATGATACCGATTCCGACGAAACCAGATAGGAACGTCACCAGCATGAAGCCGGCCATGCCGCCAAGCGCCATGAACATCTGCAGCCTGGAGAAGCCCTCGGCCCAGCGCTCCTTGGAATTTGTCTCCATAATGAGCAGGTTCATCGGCATGCTGTTGGCAGTTATCATGAATGAGAGCACGCCGTAGCTCACTATGATCATGATTATGGACCTGAACGCGTACATCGCGAGCAGCGAGCCTATCAGGCCGATGAAAGAGAGCGCGATGAACACTCGGCGCCTGTTGTACGTGTCGATGAGCCGCCCCCAGAATATGCTCGCCAGCACCCACAGCGCATTCGAGAACGTTATGGCGTAAGATGCGTCAATGACGCTGCCATGAAGGTCAAGTATGTAAAGTATGACGAGGCTGGAGAGCGTGCCGTACGCAATCTGGTAGGGAATGTTGAGATACATCCATCTGCCAGGCCTGTCTGCCTCAGCCATCAAAGCACCAATGGATTCGCACTCACCCTGTCCCTGCGCGCATGCTGCTGCCTATGCATGCACTACTCCTGCCCCACGACATAGACTAGGCTGCCCTCAGCTACCGGCTCATCGGTCTTTATGCCGACGTCGTCGCCATTCTTTGCCTCGCTGACGTCCTGCCTCTCTATCTGCATGCTCGACACCTTCTGCCTGAGCCGCGCCTCGCCCTTCACCACCTCTATCGTGTCGCCAACCTTCAGGTGCCCGGTAAGCACCACCGCGGCCACGCCGATTTTGCTGAAGAAGTGCTCGACCTTGCCCACAAGGACGCGTTGCTCGCCAGGCCCTTCCTGCTGGTGTTCCCTGGCATCGAGTTCATTCTGGTCGTTTACGAGGGAGTCTATGTTGTCCGCATTGCCCTTTCCCCACATTGGACCACTGCTAATCCATGCAAATCGCAGTATTAAATAACAGTCGGTAAGGGCCCCGTAGCAAGGGCGCAGGGATGCCTATGCTCGGCCAATTGCCTGCTCAAACGCCCTGCTGCTGCTTTGCGGCGGCCGTGCCCATATAGCCAAGCTGTTTGGCCGAGCGCATCGCAAGCACGTATCCGGCATAACCCAATACGATTACGCTTATTATTACAAGGAAGAAGCCTATGCCCAGCGAGTCAAGGTTGTGCACCTTTATGCCAGTTGCTATAGCGAAACCGAGAATCTGCGGGAATGTAAGTATCAGCGCTCCTCCTACAATGAACACGATCCCGCCGTACTTCAGCACGAAAGTTGACATGTAGACGGATACGAAGCGCAGCCCCTTCTCGGTAAGCTTTTTGATCTTGCGCATGTACCCGCCGAAGAACGCTCCGAACGCTATCTGCATCGTCATCGTGCCGAGCCCGAAGAGCGCGCCAGGCAGCCAGCCCAGCCATGCTGAGTGCATTGCAGGAGAGAGCACCGTGTATATGATGAGTGCGAATGCGCCGAATCCGAATCCCGCTATGAAGCCATGCACGAGCGCGAGCTTTGAAGGCACCGGCTTAGTGGATATGCTGTCATCGCAGCAGAGTGCAGGATTTACCTTGTGCTCAAGCTCTAGGTGTTGTTCCTTGCTGCCGTGCTTGTGTATGCCGAGCGCCTCGCCGAGCCTCTCCTCAATGTAGTGCCAGTGAGGGTACCTGCCCCTTCCGGCTATGTAGAACCCCGCGCCGGCCATCGCTATGCCGACTATTATGTAGGTGACGCCGAACGCGAAGTTCGACATGAAAATAGCCGCGAGTGCGAAGAATGCGATCTCAGAGAGTATTGCGCGCTGCACAGTGAAGCCCGTGGAGAACAGGAGCCCTGCCTTCGCTCCTCCTTTTACGCTGTAGCTGCCTATCGCATACGAGAACGTTATCGGCCACGTGTGCTCATCGGGCGTTATTCCGTGTATTATGCCAAGGACGTACGAAAGTATGATCGCCTCGAGTATCGTCACGTTGGTTGGATTCCAAAAATTGAGGTTTAACGCTATAGGCATGTCGCACCACGTTAATTCCGCACCGGCCGTATCGGCTTGCCATGGGGGCAAAGCCCTGGCTCGCGCAGCTTTTCAAAGATCTTTATCGCGGTCTTGTTGCTTATCAGGAAGTCCAGCTTGTTGCACTCGCTGCATGCCTCTTTCACTCCGACGCCGTTTCTTGCAAGGAGCGTCTCAATGACCCTGTGCCTGAACCTTATGCCGTCCTCTTCCTCCATCCCGAGCCGGGTCATCTCCACCAGGCCATCCTTGCTCCTCTTCACCATTCCGGCCCCGGCAAGCCTTTTCACGAGCATATAGGCGGTAGACGGCTTTATGCCTAGCCTTTTGCTCAGGCGCGTGAGCTTTATGCTGCCTTCATCTGCTATCACCGCGAGGCAGTCCTTCTCTCTCCTGGTTATCCCCATGTCAGTGCCACCAATAATTTAGTATTATACTAAATAATTTAGTATGCTACTAATTAATAAGGCTTTCGTATTGGAGCATCGAGTCTCTGATTTGGTTGCAGCCTTACAGAATTCACTTTGCGAACCTTATGTAAATCCTACGGTACTGCAGCAGCACCGCCGCTACCAGAACTACGATTATTGTAAGGTATGCGTACAGGAATGGGGAGGCGCTGCCCTTGACACTGGAGCCTATGCTGATCGTCAAAACTACGCTCAGCACTCCCAAAAATGCGATTACCAATGCGTGCACCGTGAATATCATGCTGAACGCAATGCTCTGCTTGTTCTTGCCGTCCTTCTGCTCCCCGATATGATAGAACAGCGAAGGCAGGTTCATAAGGTATGGGTATCTCTCGAATAGCGTGTACCTGTATCTGATTATCAGAAGGAGCACCACCAGTACGCACGTGAACACAAACGGAGCTATGAACAATGCCGTTGTCCTGCTTGTGGTCCCTAAATAATGCGCACCTACAATCCAAGCAGAGAGAACAAGCAGCACTCCAATAACGATTAGTACCTTTGCCGCTCCTTCAAGCCCGTATCTATTAAGCGTTCTTCCGGCCATAAGTATAACATCCAGTCAGACTATATAAGCCTTATGGGACTTAAACTGAATTTCAGAAGCCCCGAGAGGGCACGCCTCCACGCAAGCCAACTCACAATTGACAAGAGTTGAAATACTTCTATTTGCTGTACTGGTTTTGGGTGTATTTGTGCATCTTCTGTTGCATTTGTAACTAATACAAAAATCCGAATAAAAATAAAGGTATCTTGTTTTCTTGGAAATCGATCGAATCTACTGCAATGTAATCGGCATTGCTTGTCTTCCTCCATTTGCCGCTTACTTCTATAACTGTTCCATTTACTGCAAAATCTGGGGTCTTTTCTCCCCTTTCTGTTTTAAAGTAACAGTTTGGCTTCACACAATTCACAAAAAACTCTTCCCTTTTTGCCCCAATATCGGTATCTGCCTTTTGTGAACTATTAAGGGCCTGGCGGAAAGGTATGCTTAAGAATATCTTCGGCTCCTTCCTAAAGCCCTCTTTGCATGGAAAGAGCTGCAAAATAATCCCAACCTTCGAAAGGTCGTTTATGAATTTTATTGCTGTTACCTTGCTTATTTCCAAATAACTTGCTATACTTGAGTAGCTTACCTCATACGGTCCCGAGGCAGCCACTTTATAAAGCAGCTTATAAAGCTTGTTTGTCGAATTTATGTCAATCTCTTTAAGGCTTGCCAAATCAGTAACAAGCATCTTTTCTATAGTATTTAGTATCGCTTCTGGGTATTCTTTCTCAATATCATCATATAATATGCCTCCATATCTATAGTATTCTTCCATATACGGGGCAAATCTTGCATACTTTGTTAAAATATCCCTGCGTTTTGGAAGGTGAATAAGGTCATCAAAATGCACAGATTCTAAATTCTCGTT
This sequence comes from Candidatus Marsarchaeota archaeon, assembly GCA_023473665.1. Classification (NCBI taxonomy): domain Archaea; kingdom Thermoproteati; phylum Thermoproteota; species Candidatus Martarchaeota archaeon. Next base: position 274,064 of record JAMCYM010000003.1, read on the forward strand.
TTTCTTTATATTCAAATATTCTCTTAAAGAGGCAGGTTTCAACTCGTGCATTATTGCGCGCCTGCTAAGGTCTGCACCTTTTTGCAATTCAATTGCCGAAGAACCTGTGAATATTATGTTTGCATTGCCTTCGTCATAAAGCGTTTTAATATCCGAAGTCCAACCTGATCTTGTATGGATTTCGTCTATATACATATTCTTATATCCTTTATCTAAAGCATATGATACTATATCATAAATGTCATACTTTAACAGATATTTTGCATCTACCGGTATATAAAGTGATTTTTCTTTTAAGGCGGCCAACTGCAGCAGAAGAACTGTTTTGCCAATGCCTCTTATCCCATATATGCCATGGTAAAATTTTGGCGATGCTGCCTTGAGTTCTTCAAAAATGTACCTATGTTTGCCTAAACGCTTTGCTTTTTCTATCTGCTTTCCGCTGTTAAGCTCTAGCCTTGAAAATATCTCGCTTTCCATATGGATCTATTGGTAATGATAATTATAAATACATTTTGTTTACTACAATAAACGAAATGCATGCATCTTGTTTGTTATAATAAACCAAATAAACCTAATCTTAATCCATCAAACCATGTATAAAAGAGCATAAAAATAGACTCTTTTCTTTTAGGCCTTCATCGCCTTTATACTTTAGTATGAACCTAAGCGGGTTCCTTACTTAAAGTTAAGAGCCCCGAGAGGGATTTGAACCCTCGGCTTCCAGTTTACGAAACTGGCACTCTACCGCTGAGTTACCGGGGCCTGCGCCGCCTTCCAATCCTATGCTTAGACATATAAAGCTTTAAAGATAAACGCAGTTGATTACCTGATTAATTTGCTGAGGTATTGAGGATGGCCGACCAGCCTTTTGACATGCAAAGCGGCGATGCTGGCAAAGAGCCGCAGATGCCTGACCCGGGCATCCCAGGCCAAGAAGCGGTTTCCACGCCTGGCATACCGCAGCAGGACTGGCAGAGCCAAGGCACGAAATTCGATGTGACGCCATCCCGCCCCGTGCAGCCCCAATACTACAAGCCCGCGCGGTTCGGGCCGCCTGTGCGCAATATAGCGATAATAGGCGTTATCGTGGTGGTTGCCGTAATCGGCGTACTATTCGCGTCAGGTGTGCTAACCCACCGCACTGTAACCACGACAATAGCCACTACTACGGCAATGCCCGTCGGCGCAATATCATCGTGCCAGGCAATAAACGCGTCAGGCTCGTATTACCTGTCGGGCGACGTGTCATCGCATGGCTCTGGCGCATGCATAACGATAAAAGCAAGCGACGTCTCGCTGATATGCAACCAGAACCGCATAACCGGCTCTGGGCCGTACGGCAATTCGACGCCTTACACGTATGGGATCGCGGTCAACGGCAGCGATGACACCATAAGCGGCTGCGTTGTCAGCGCATTCTCATACGGCATATACGCAACGTACGCCCCTTCTCTAACCCTTACGCGCAACAACGTCTCGCAGAACGCAATGGCTGACGTGTACCTTTACAATTCGCCGAACAGCACGCTGAGCATGAACTACCTATCAAAGGCACCGAGCTACCAGGGCGCCCTCTACATGTCTGGCGACACTGCTGGCACAAGCGTGTACAACAACACTATAACGAACAACACTCAGTCTGGCATCTACATTGATTCGTCTGGCAACTCATTCAAAGATAATTACATTAACGGGTCGCAGTACTCTTTCACTTGTGTGCCTGTGTATGGATTCCCCAACAGCAGCACAGCGCTGTCAAACACATGCTACAACAACAACGGCTGTGACTTTGCCACGTGCATGGGCACGAACATGCCGCTCAACTTCTCGGCCATATCGCTTGGCAGCTCAATACGCACGTGCGGCTCGATAAACTCGCCAGGCCTGTACAGCCTGGAGAACGGCCTCAATGCAAGCCGCAGCCTGTCCGTGCAGCCGTGCATAACGGTGAACGCCAGCAATGTGGAGCTCAGCTGCAACCGCATGCCGATAACCGGCGCATATATAGGGATAAGCGCGGCCTCTGAATCAGGAATACAGCTCAGCGACTGCAACATAAGCGATTCCCAGATAGGCATAGCGTTCGACAACGTGGTTCATTCGAACGTCACCAACAGCACGCTCGCCACCGGGAGCACAGGTGTACTTATCCAGAAATCAAGGGACAACACGCTGCTCGGCCTGAAGGCCACCGGCTATGCCAGCGGCATATACCTGTCCAACTCAACGCTTAACACGGTGCAGTCATTCAATGCATCGGGCAACACGTACGGCATATACCTGGCAAACTCGACCGGCAATGTCTTCACGCGCGGCGTGGCCCAGAATAACAGCCGGATGGACGTCTTCGCGACTAACAGCTCAGCAGGCCAGAACTACAACCTGATGCAGGGCACGTCCTGCGGCCTAACCGATGCTGCATGGGCCACATGCGCGCAGCATTATTCCCCATTGCTCAAGTACTATCCGGTGAACGGATGCATGATAGTAAGCAGGTCAGGCAACTACACGCTGACAAGCAACGTGCTCACAGGCTCGCCGGAGTGCCTGGGCATAACCGCCAACGATGTTCGGTTCTCGTGCAACGGCTTCTCCATAACTCAGTTGAAGCCCAGCATCAACAGCACGGCATTCCAGATCGCAAATGTGAACAACGTATCACTATCTAACTGCACGATCGTATCGTTCACGCGCGGAATTACGGTAAGGAACGCAACTGGCGTACACGTCAACTCATCGCGCATAAGCTCCAGCCCTACAGGCATATCACTCTACAGGGTGTCAAACTCATCTGTGCATGGCAATCGCATATCCTCAAGCTCTGTTGCAGGAATAAGCATGCTGTCTGTCAGCAACACCAGCATATACTCTAACAACGTGACACAGGGCTCGCCTGGTATTGGCATAACGATGAATGCATCGCTCAACAATGACGTTTACAGCAATTTCATGTCCGGTGACTCGATGGGCATGTATTTCGGCCAGGGCTCGCTGAACAATACTGTGTCTAACAATATGGTGCAGCTCAGCGGCACCTACGACTACGCCTGCAGCCCATCGGCCAGCTCGCTCGAAGCGGAGAACGGTGGCGTGAACTACGGCACGAAGAAGAGCGGCTGCTCGTGGCTGGCCGCCATCACGCAGCCCGTAATGAGCATATGCACTGCATTCACGTCCCCTACGACCTACCAGTTTACATCTGACATGGAATATTCGACAGGCACGCTGTGCTACGGCATATACTCAAACGACACGACAATCAACTGCATGGGCCACACTGTGCTGGCCGAGAACGGCGGCACGTTCGCGCTCTTCAAGAACGTCAAGTCGGGAACAATAGAGAACTGCAACCTGAAGGGCTTCACGAAACCGATCGTCGCGATAAACTCGAGCGTTACCGTGCAGAACAATACAATATTCAGCAACGCGACCGGCGCGCCATCGCAGGCCTCAATAAGCATATCAAATTCGCAGGGCGCAGACGTCCTGTACAACAACATAACAACAGAATCTACGGGAGTTGCGCTGTACAACGTATCGGGCAACGAGCTGCGTGGCAACTACGTAGATTCGACGTACGACGCATACGACCTGTCCAATGCGACGGGCATAAACGTACAGGCAAACACGGCGCACAGCCTGAAGGGCGCAGGCCTGGTGTTCTCTGGTTCTATGGGGGATACGCTGGAAAACAACTTCCTTTATGGCTTCACCTACGGCCTGGCGTGCATAGGCTCCAGTTCCGGCTCAACATCGATTGTCGACAATGGCCAGAACACCTGCTCGCTGCAGGCCGGCTGCTCATGGCTCAAGGCCTCGCTATCAACGTGCTAGCCGTGCATACGTTTTTAGAGCTGGGCGCGCAAAGCGTTATCGGTGTTTATGCTTTTCAAGGAACTTGCCGATTTTTATAGCAGGCTCGAAGGAGTGTCTTCGCGCCTCACGATGATAGACATACTGACCGAAGCGCTCAAGAGCGCCGGCACGGAAGAGGCTCAGAAGATAATATATATGACGGAGGGCATACTCGCCCCGCCGTTCGAGGGCCTCGACTTCGGCATAGCGGAGAAGACGGCCGAAGACTCCATAGCCATGGCAACAGGCTACACGAAGGAGCAGGTGCATTCCGAGTACAAGAAGCTCGGGGACATGGGACTGGTGGCAGAGAAGCTGGTTGGAGCTACCAAGCTGAGGCGCATGCGAAGCTCGCAGTACACAGTCAGCCAGTTATACGACACGATGCTCAAGATCTCGCGCACCTCCGGCCACGGGAGTAAGGACACCAAGATAAAGATGCTTGCCGATGCGATAGCATCGTCGTCGCCGCTTGAGGCGCGCTACGTTGTGCGCTACCCACTCGGCGAGCTGCGCCTCGGCGCAGGCGACTCGACAATACTCGAGGCGCTTTCCGTGGTTGCTACAGGAGGGCGCTCGATAAAGGCGGAGCTAGAAGCCGCATACAACATATGCAGCGACCTCGGCCTCGTGGGCAGGGCCGTGAAGGAGGGCGGCGCCGATGCCATAAAGCACTTCAAGGTGGATCTATTCAAGCCGATAAGGCCCGCTCTTGCGGAGCGGCTGCCTACCGCAGAGCAGATACTGGAGCGCATGCACGGGAGGTGCGCCGTAGAGCAGAAGTACGACGGATTCAGGTGCCAGATACACAAGGACGGTGCTGACGTGCGCATATTCTCGCGAAGGCTGGAGAACACCACTGCCATGTTCCCTGACATAGTGAAGGCGGTGCAGCGCGAGGTCAAGGCGCGGCGCATAATATTCGAAGGCGAGGCGCTGGCATACAACGAAGCTACCGGCGAGTTCATGCCATTCCAGGAAACGATACAGAGGAAGCGCAAGCACGGCATCAAGGAGAAGATAGAGGAGCTGCCACTGCACCTCATGGCGTTCGACGTGATGTACATCGATGGCAAGGACTACATGCACGAACCTTACGAGCAGCGGAGGAAGGCGCTCGAGGGCGTGCTGTCAAAAGACGGCATAATACTGCCAACAAAGCGCATCATAACCTCTTCGGCCAAGGAGCTCGAATCGTTCTTCGAGAGCTCCGTCGAGAACGGCCTCGAGGGCATAGTGGCGAAGGACCTGCAGGCAGAATACATAGCCGGCGCCAGAAAGTTCAGCTGGATAAAGCTCAAGCGCAGCTACAGGGGCGAGCTCTCTGACACGCTCGACCTCGTCATAGTGGGCTACTTCCTCGGCAGGGGCGCTCGCGCCGAGTTAAAGTTCGGGGGCCTGCTCTGCGCGGTCTACAACGAGAAGCGTGACATGTTCGAGACGGTTTCCAGGCTGGGCACCGGCTTCACCGAGAAGCAGATGACCGAGCTAAAGGAACTCCTTGACAAGGCGAAGTCGAAGCCCAAGCCCGCGCGCGTAGACTCGCTGATAGAACCGGATTTCTGGGTTTATCCCAAGTACGTAGTCACGGTAAAGGCCGACGAGATAACGCGCTCGCCCATGCACACCTGCGGCAGGTCGAAGAGCGAGAGCGGCGAGGAGACAGGATACGCGCTGCGCTTCCCGAGGCTTGTGGGCGAAGAGGCGGTGAGGAGCGACAAGAGCGTAGAAGAGGCGACGACTACGAAGGAGGTCGAGGAGATGTTCAGGCAGCAGAGGAAGGTGCGCGTGGTTGATAATCCATCCTAGGTCCATTTCCAAAAATCAGTCACCGAGTAAGCGATAAGGTATGCCGGCCTTCGATATGGCCGTTCACACTTCCCTTGCATTCTCTATTATTCTAGAAAACTTCTGCACGCTCTTCACTATGTCCTTCATCTTTGGATTGAGCTTGTAGCCGAGGCCGTAGCCGTTCGCCGTCCTTATGTGCGTCGGCTGTATGGCGTTGAGGTCGAGCGAGAGCTCCCTGAGCGTTATTATGAGCGTCTTTCTGGTGAACTTCTTCTCCAGATCCGCGTAGAGCTCCTTGGTGGTTCTCGGAGATTTCTGCAAAAGCAGATTCATTACAGCGTAATTCGGCCTGCTGAGCACCTTTCGGAGCGCCCAAATCTCATCTTGCTGCTTCTCACGCTTAGGCATACCCACCCACACAAACTATTCAGAATGAAGGTTTAAAAGCCTTTGTAGTGCGGGTCACAAACGTTGACTAATATTCAAGATTAAACGCCCTCTGGACGGATTTTCTGGCGGCCCATTGCCAAACTTATATACAAAAGTATAAGAATATTTACTTTAGTAAATATAATGGTAGATGAGTAGATGGCATTGCTGCATGGCCTACTCGGCAACATTGGGGCGCGACATGCGCAAAAGGGTGGGCGCATGGCTGAGGGCAAGCTCTCGTTCACCATAACCGCTTCATATCCTGACAAGCCACTCGAACAGCCGGACCGCTTCAGGGTCATAGGCAAGTCCGGCAGCTCGATGCTCTATTCGCTGCTCGCCCTTCCCGACGAGAAGGCGGTGATGAATGATGCAGCGAAGGCCAAATCCAGGCTCATCAATGCGCTCTCGGCAGACATGGGAGTTGGCGACCTGACCTTCAGGCCTGCAATCGAGAGGGCCATGTCGATCGCGTCAACATTCACGGAGGCCGATCCGCGCAAGGCCATAATCCCCTACATAGCGGCGCACGAGGTAGCGGGCTACGGCCCTATAAGCATGCTGCTCGACGACAGGTCTGGCATAGAAGAGATAATGATAAATTCTCCGGCTTCGAATATCGTGATCTACCACTCAAAGTACGGCTACTGCCAGACAAACATGAGATTCAACGGCGCGCCAGAATTCAGGTTCACCATGAACCGCATACTCGGCGATCTCGACACCGAGATAAGCGAAGAACATCCCATCATAGACGCGCAGCTGTATGACGGTTCCAGGCTTCACGCGCAGCTGGCTCCGTATGCAGTAAGCGGCGCAGCGGCCTCGATACGCCTGAGCGCAGGCAGGCGCATAGATATCAGGCGCATGCTCGCAGAAGGCACGACCAGCGCGGAGGCGCTCGCATATCTGTGGATGGCGCTTCTTGCGGGCGCGAACATAGCCATAGCAGGCGCTCCAGCCACTGGCAAGACCACGCTCCTGGTGGCGCTCAACGACCTAATGCCGCACTACGAGCGCATAATAACCATAGAAGAAGACATAAACGAGCTCAAGCCGTATGGCAACTTCATGAATGCGACGATGCTGCAGGGCTCGAGCATAGCGGGCAGGCATGCGGTCAAGGAGCAGGTGATCAACGCGCTGCACCTGAGGCCTGACAGGCTGATTGTTGGAGAGGTGCGGGGCGAGGAGACAGGCGAGGTCTTCTTCGGCGCAAACATAGGCGTGCCGTTCATAACTACGCTGCACGCGTCAGCCAACGGCACCGCCGTGATAGACAGGCTCTCGACGAAGCCCATGGCCGTGCAGCGCGAGCTCGTAAGCATGCTGGACGTTTCCGTGCTCATGGAGAAGGCGCATGACGGCGTGCGAAGGCTATCGAGCATAGCAGAGTACTCATGGCTTGCGAGGGGCGAGCTGCCATACGAAACAGGCAAGGAATTCGACGTGCTGTACGTGGCCGAAGGCGCGAGCGTCATCCAACAGGCCCTGAAGGCCTCAAAGGTCCTCAAGGCATATTCCAGCGAGTTCTCGCTCAGCATGGCCGAAACGATTAAGGATTTCAAGCGCAGGGCCTCGTTCCTGGCAGGGCTTACAAGCAAGGAAGGAGACGTCTACAACCTGATAAGAGAGTATGGTGTCGTCCTATGATCATTCCAAGCGCAGAGCAGGTGATTGGCACTGTTGCAGCGCCGATTGCAGCCCTAGCAATTATCGGCCTTACTGGCGTAAGGCTGCTTGTGTTCATACCTCTGTCAGTTTCATTGCTTGCCGTGTTCCTAATCTTCGGAATGCGCCGTGCCGCAGCGCGGCGGCGCGCTGCCGAGCTGGCCGGGCTCCATCTCATAATCCAGGAGACGCTCTCGCGTATGGCGCATGGCAAGCCCTTCCCTGCAGCATTGCGGGCCTCTATCGGCCATGCGCGCCCTGACGACGCTGCGCGTTCGGTTCTAGGCATCGCATTGGCGAGAATGGAAGCGGGCGACATGCCCAAGCAGGCGATCGGGAACGCGATTGCAGACCAGCGCTGCTCGGGCTTCAGTGATGCCCTCAAGGAGGGGATTGCGTGCATGGCGCGCGCCGCTGCAAGCGCCAACATGGCCGGCGCCCTGCGCTCGTTCGACGAGGAGCTCGAAAGAAACGCAACTGAAGCATCTGAGAGGCGCGCCGGCCGCATGCAGCGCTCCGGCGCAATATCGATGCTGCTCGGGACCATCGTGCCGTCGTTCATGACATTCGGGCTCGTCGGCTATTCTATAGTCTACCAGCAGGGCCTGCTCCTTGGCGCCTTTGCTGTTATGCTTGTAGTTGCCATGCCTGGCCTTTACAGCATGAGCACCGGGTGGATGGATGAGAGCTGATGCGAGGGCATTGCTGGGAATCATGGGCAGCGGCGCTGCGGCCCTGCCTTCTTTTGCAGCGGCGCTGCTCCTCGCCTATCTTGGCATCATGGTGCCTGCAATAGCCGTAATAGCAGTATTCGGTTTCGCGTGGAACGCAAGCAGGACGCGCGCCAATAAGGCCAGGGCAAGCGCAGACTCTATGGCCCTCGGCCTTGCGCGCCGGCTTGCGGAGCGCCTGCGGCGCGGCAAGCCGCTGCTCGGCTCTTTGGAGCGTTCAATGGTGCCAGGCGAAAGGCGGTACGATGGGCTAAGGGCCGCACTGTTCCGCTACAAGGGTTCAGGCGATGCTTCTGCCATAGCCTCGCTCGATGCGATGGGCTCTGACAAGCTGCGCAGGCTGTTCGAGCTAATGGCGCGCCTGCTGCCCAGCAGCGCAAGCCCGCTGAACCCGATTGAGGCGCTGGCAAGCGATCTGGAGCATGAAGAGTCGTACCGCATGAGAGGCATAGGCCTTGCTAGCAACTACTCCTCTGTGCTGCGTATGGGCACAGCTGTGTTCTTCCCGCTCTTCGCAGGCATAAGCATGAATGTGATGGCCTTTGCGCATGCTTCACTAGGGGGCACGTCCATAAATCCGGCGCAGCTCTTCGCCATATTCACGGCATACGCAGTGCTGGCCAACTATGCCGGCACGATGCGCGGCCCAGGAAAGATTACGGCGAGGGCAGCGAGCACTGCGTTCTTCGGCGCTGTCGCAGTGATTGTAATGAGGGTGGTGTCAACGCTCTCGCTTGCCATATGATGTGTATAGGTGGGTAAATGATGGAAGGGCAGATAAACGTGATAAGGGCGTTCCTTGCGGTCGCAAGGGCGAAGCGTGCGCAGAGCTCTCTCGAGTACATAATGATGCTCTCTGCGGTGAGCATCATCATCGTGATAGCCCTGGCAATGATAATGCAGCTGAAGGGCGCTGCCGTGCACACGTTCTTCAACTCCACGAACCAGAGCATAGGTGCTGAGCTCACGAACGAGCTTGCAAACCTGACGGCGCCGAAGTAGTGATGCAGAATGGATGCATGCCCTAGGGCGCAGGCCTCGTTCGAGTTCATGCTCTATACTGCAGCTTCGGTGCTGGCCCTTGCCGCGGTGCTTCCGCTCGCATCGCATGCGTACGGACCCGTGGCGAAGGCCTACTCAGGCATGGATTACGGGCAGCTCGCAGCAGCGATAAACTCCAACATGCAGTACTCTTCGAGCAACTTCACAGCGTACGTGCCAGGCGGACTGTGCGGCGGTCATGCGACTATGCTGGCGAGCTCGCTCGGCGGCTCGCTGGAGCTTGACGCGCCTGTGGAATTCAGCGCCAGGGTGTGCGCAAGCAGCGGGCTTGCGGAGCTCTCGATGGCGTACGCGTACAACGGCACATACGTGCTTGATGCAGGGTGACATCATGCGGGCTCAGCTTTCAGCAAGCATTCTGGCGGAACTCGCGATGGCGCTGGCTGTGGCGCTTTTCGCCATGTGGGGCATGCACCTTGCCATAGTGCCGCTGCATGCGGCATATGCGAGCATAAGCAATGCATCGAACGCGTCGCATGCAGCGATAAACTCAAGCATAGCCCCGTATGGGCTTTTCGGTATAGCAACGTGAGCGAATGAAGAAAAAGGCGCAGGCCGCGCAGGTCGAAATGCTGGCTGCCGCAGCCCTATTTGCGCTGCTGGTAATCGGCGCAGTTTACGCGGCTGGCCGCACCGCCAGTACGATTGAGGCGTATGCGCAGGGTGTCCAGGGTGCCATATCATCAGGCGCGCAGATGCAGAAAGCCGCATATCTCGCATCGGAGCCCAACGCCTCCATGCCCACGCTCGGCAACATATCAACTGCAAGACTACAAATAAGCAAAAGTGGCAGCGGCATGCGCCCATACAACGGCTCCCGGCTTATCGTGCTGAATGGATCTGTATACATCATGAAGTGGACTTAGGCGACACAATGAAACTGCAGGCATCGATCGAATTCATGCTGCTTATTGCAGCAGTCGCGGGCATAAGCCTCACGATGCTCGCAATCTATGGCCATATGGTACACATCCAGGAGAATGCACTGGCAGGCGTGGCCAACTCGAGCTATGCTGCGCAGGCGAATTTCTCGGCGCCCCAGTCACCGCATTACAGCGGCCCGTACATGGAGGTACCTGCCGTTACATACGTCAACAGGAGCAATGTTGTTCTTGTTGCGTTCTCCGGCACCGCCGTGACCATGCGGTACATAAATGTGTCGTCTAGCGGCGCGGTTATCGAGCCACGCTCATACGCCAACACGAGCATGGACGGGCTGGCAGTGTTCAGCTTTACGTTCATACCGAAGGCGCCTGGCGCGTATACAATTGGCATTGACTACGCGGTAGCGCCTGGAGACCCGCAGCTCGCAAGCACGGACACGTATGCAGTCTACCAAACAGCCAACTCTACTGCGCAAACTGGCCAGTATTCGGCCGCGATAGACGCCCTGAAGGAGCTCCTGCTTTTCAACCTCTCGAATGCCAGCCCTACGTATACCGTGACAGAATCAAGCCACTGCAGCTATCTGAACTGGTGGGGGCAGCAGCTCTCCATATCCCAGCAGTGCGGCGGCGCCAAATGGTACTACTGGACGTTTTCCGATTCCTGCTACTACAGCGCGAACCCCGTCATGACCAGCACCACCTGCGTGTACCTCAATCCTACAAATGTATCGATAGCCGGCCTGGCGCCCGCGCCATCCAAGGATTTCAACATAACGCTGCTCCTGTACAACTCGTCAATCGAGCTCCATGCCAACCTGAGCAGCAGCGCAAGCGCCTCAGGGATATACTCCCAATCCGGCATGCAGTACGGGAACGCCACGGTGTCTGGCGGAATATCCTATACGGGGCCGTCGCCGCAGGGATACGAGGTTCGGACATACGACGGGAATGATGCATTGCTGAACCAGACGGCCTATTACCCGTACCAGCAGGCATATGACAGCTTGCTAAGCACGATGGCGTACTACAACAATACCAGCGTAGGCTATTCTACCCCGATGCAAGAGGCGATAAGCGCCTATAACGCAGCATCCCAAGCGATAGCAAGCGCGCATTCGGCATACATGCAGGGCTGCAACTTCACCAAAACCGGCAATGCATACGCCTGCACGCCGTATGCACCTTTCCAATTCTCGAACATAACGCTCCGCATGCGTGCGGAGAACCAGACCCTGCTGGTGCAAGGCTCGACAATAAACGTAAGGTGATCTGATCAAAGCGCAGCTCGCGATGCTGGAGGCGCTCGTCGCAATGTCAATGGGCGCGTCGCTGCTGGTCTCTATCACCTACCTCGCCTACTCCTATTCGAATGCCGGAGCCCCGGAGGTTGTGCTGCACGAGGCCGTCTTCGACATTGCAGGCATAGCCTACCGCAATTCGACTTTCAGGTCGTGCCTGGCGATATGGGACCAGGCATGCATAATCTCATACCTGTCTGAATTCAGGAATGTGTATTCGTTGGGTTATGTGGGCGTGCAGCGCGGAAGCGAAAGCGTTTACTCTGGCACGCGCGCGGAGTGCGCAAGCACGCTTGAGTACTGCATCCCGATGCAGCTCAACGCAGCCTATAACGAATACTGCTTCGCGCTGTGCGGTGGGTGAATGGCGTTCTTCGGCCTGCTTATAACGATTGTGGCGCTCTTCTCTGTAGTAATGCTGTACTACATGCATGGCATAGGCGACGCATCAACCGCCCTTCAGCAGCAGGCGCTCCTCTACTCGAACATAGTTTCCGTTGAGACGTTTGCGCGCATCATCGACTACAGCATGCCGTCAGGCGGCAATGCCTCTGCGATCTCCAACTGGCGCGCGTCGATATACTCCGCATCGATGGCCGACATGGTGAACGTGACGTTTTCTAACAGCTTCATAGAGGTGCGAAGCCTTGGCGCTCCTTATGCATACGCTGTGGTGCAGGAATCGTAGCCGTCGGGCGCCAGCAGCTTTTCAGAAGAGATGAAGGGCCCACCAGCGCATGAACTTCACCAGGCGGATCCTAGAAGGGCTGGTGTTCTTCTTTATGTCCTTGACCATTGTCTTGTAGAGCACCTTCTCCTGCGCGTCAAGCTTGCCCTCCTTGACTATCTCCTGCTTCTTGCCCTCCACGATCTGCGTCTCGGTCTTGCTTATCACGTCCTTCTTGACCATCGAGTACCATTCGTCGAGGGAGCTGCCCGAGAAGTCCTTGTCCTTGAGCACCTTGAGCAGGTCGCTCATGCCGAGCTTCCTGCTCTTGCTGTAAGCGTACTCGTGCAGCAGTGGCAGCATTGCCGCCTTGTCGCATATTCGGTCTATGTCTGCCGGGCTGTACCCCATACTGGCGCGCGCAAGCCTGCCATAGTTCAGCCTGCCTCTGGGCTTGTTCCTCGTATCGAACTCGAACATCCTCTTCCTGTCGCGGTACTTCGGGGGCGCCAGGTAGATGCTGTCGCCGAACCTGCCGCTGCGCTTTAGCGCAGGATCGATGTCCCACGGCGAGTTCGTCGCACCTATCACGAAAAGGCCGTTCGGGTCGCTCTCTATGCCGTTCATCTCCACCAGGAACTGGTTCACCGCGAGGCGCAGAGCCGAGCTCTCGCCCCCCTCTTGGCCCCCACCTCCGCGCTTGACGCCGAGTGCATCGAGCTCGTCAACAAATATAATGCAGGGCCTGTTCCTCCTCGCCTGCTCGAATATCTGGTGGAGGTTCTTCTCCGTGTTGCCCGTATACATATCGACTATCTGATTGATCCTCGCTATTATGACGTTGGCGTTCGCCTCGCCAGCTATCGCGTTCACCACATACGTCTTGCCGGTGCCAGGCGGCCCGTAGAGCAGAAGCCCTACGCCGAGCTTCTTCCCGTACTTCTTGAACAGCTCCGGTTTCTGTATGGCGAGCACTACGTTGTCGTGCAGGTATGTCTTGACCTTTTCGAGACCGACCACGCTGTCGAACTTTATCTTCGACTTGTAGAAGGCCACGCGCTTTATCTGGCCCTCTTCTATGACGTCGCCGGTCTCCTCCCTCTCTGCAGGCCTGCTTACCGACACCTGCTGCTCGTGCTTGCCAGTATCGATATGTATGAGCGAGTCTATGTGCTCCAGCCTGTTCTTCGCTTCCACGTAATCCGGGTTGGCCGCCAGCGACTTCTCGTACCAGTAGCGTGCGCCAAGCAGGTCGTTGTTCGATTCGGCTATGTCCCCGAAGAGGAGCGGCGCGTCAGGGCTCTTCGGCTGCAGCTCCATCACTCTTTCGAGGTCTTTCTTCGCCTCGTCGTAGTTGTGCATGATGCGCTCCGTGAGCGCCCTGTTGAAATATGCATCCCCATACGAGGGATTGAGCGCTATCGCTTCGGTGAACTCCTTTACTGCTTCTTCGAACTTGCCGTCCTCGAAGAGGGAATTGCCCTTCTTCCAGTGCTCCTTGGCAGGGGGCAATGCGCCCTGGCCCGCGTCCTGGCTCCCTGGCTCGTCAGGCATCATATATCACCATGCAGTGCTCAAAGTAAATTTCAATGTCAAATATTTAGCCCTTTTCCTTGCCCATTCCGTCGAGCAGTTCGTTCAGCATGCGGTCCACTTTACCTATGTTGGCGTTTTCGCGCGGCAGGTTCGAGAACGTTACTGAGTTGAAGCTTTTCGCGAGCGCGAGTGCCCTCTTGTGCAGCGGCGCCAAGCTGCCTGCCTTGACCTTGTAATTCCCGTTGAGCTGCCTGACAACAAGCTGACTGTCTGAGAACAGCATTATATCGGAATCGTTCGGCGCCTTGAGGTGGGCTTTGCACCATTCGAGCGCCTCGATTACCGCCATGTATTCCGCGTAATTGTTGGTCTTGCTGCCGTTGTATACCGCACTGCTCTTCCTGAGCTTGCCGGAGCTGTCGTATATCATGAAACCTGAGGCGCTCTCGCCAGGATTATCCCGCGCAGCTCCGTCGGTATATACTGTTATTGTGCCTGGCATGCGCTCATTCATCAATTTGATGCGTTAAGGCTTTATTTATGCGCTTGGATAGCTAACCGGGCAATGCGATGCGTGAATACTCGATCGAGGACGGCAAGACCATGGTGCAGGCTGCACGCTCGGCCATAGAGCTCTACATAAGGAACCCGAAGTTCGACAAGTCCATGGTGGAGAAGGAGCTCTCCAAATTCAGGCAGAGGCACGGCGTTTTCGTCACGCTTTATTACCATCCATCGGAGCAGCTGCGCGGCTGCGTAGGTTTTCCCAGGCCTGTGAACGCGGTGAGCCATGACCTGGTTGAGGCTGCCCTGGCCGCAGCGTTCGAGGACCCGCGCTTCGTGCCGATGTCGACGAACGAGCTCGACGATACAGCCATAGAGGTAAGCATACTGTCCGATCCGGTGCCGCTGAAGGGCAGCGCAATGACGCGCCTGAAGAACGTTGTCGTGGGCCGCGACGGGCTGATTGTCGAATACGGAGTATACAGCGGCCTCCTGCTGCCCATCGTGGCCGTGGAGCAGCACTGGGATGCCGAGCGGTTCCTGCGCGAAGTGTGCGTAAAGGCGGGCCTGCCCGAGACCTATTGGACGCAGGCGAACGTCAATCTATATAAATACGAGACGCAAGTATTCAGGGAGGAGAAGCCGAACGGCGAAATCATCGAAGTAAAGTTCTGAGGGCCCGTAGCTTAGCCTGGTTGGAGCGTCTGACTGATAATCAGAAGGACGAGAGTTCAAATCTCTCCGGGCCCATTTTGTTCTCGGGGTTATATATAGAAGCCTCAAATGTCCCCCTTCTCTAACATAGTTTTAGCATGGAGAAGGGCTGAGAAAGAGAGGGGTTGCAGGGCGTTGTCTACTTAGCTATTGATATTGTGATAGTCGGCATTAGTACCCATATTCACCTGAGGATTACATCCAATAACATTATTATAGTAATCTCCGTTTGTTCCTATGTTAACAATTGAAGGGCATGCATTTTGATAGTTTGTATAATCTCCATTTGTCCCAATATTAACTACGAAATTCGTGCATCCTCCACCAGTACTGCCATCTCCATTCGTGCCTATATTTACTACAGACATGCAATTAGAAGTAGGCATAATTGTAGTAGTATAAATAGAAGTAGTTGAGTTTAATGTGTATTGTATGGTTGTCTGGGTTGTGTGTTGGTTAGTTGAATTACCAAAGATATTTGCGAAAAAATCTACTATCGAAGCTATAAAATTAGAAAATACCGCTCCAAATCCACCCGTACTTGTCTGATTGTTAGACGTTATTATTGTTGTAGTATTTTGAGAGGAATATTGTATAGTTGTTGTAGATGCAGTTGTATAGTAAGGTACTGTTGTGGTTGATGCACTAGTAGTAGGGGTAGTTTTGTTAAGAAAACGGATAATTCCTCTCTGATAAGAAATTATTTTATTATCTATACCAAATTTATTACCTCCAATTAATGTACTATTAATAAGATAAATCGTGTTATTTATTCCTG